>JBLNCV010000090.1:0-3588 GCA_050260975.1 Syntrophothermus sp.
TCTACACCGAACACCCGCCTTACGAGGTTCTGGCCACAGATTTGTTGAGTCATAAGGAATTGCTGCGCTTGAAATTGGTTGAGGACCTTCTGGAGAAGTACTACAACTCCCACCGTTTCGAGCATGCCCTGGAGTTCCTAATCGGAAACTTTTTCGCCTCGTCTTTCCAGTTCTTCGAGGCTTTTTCGGTATACTGGGAGGAAAGAAAGTTCCACCAACTCGCCCACCGCCTGCCGGCTCTATACCGGCGCCTTTATGACTTTGCCGGCGCCCGGCCCGCCATTTCAGAAGATCTTCCGCTCCTACGCGAACTGCTTCGTTTGGACTATCTTCTCCAGGAAAGGTATGCAGAACCGCCGGAATGGCTGAGTGAAAGAAGAAGCAGTTTGGATCCGGAACAGGAACTTAAAAAAAAGAAATCGGAGGTGCTCCACCGGCTGGCCCATGATCAAAAGCTATTGGCCAGGTACCTTCCCGATCTGGTGAATCTGCCGGGAAAAGAGATCGCCAGGCGTATCAGGGTGGAAAGCTTCGCTTTCGACCTTTTACCCGGCGGCAGGCTGGTTACCGCCAGTGCTCCCCCACAGCCGACCATGTTTCTCATAAGGTACGACCTTCCCGGGCAGCCAGGCAACGGTGCAGGAAAGCGAGTCAAGCGGTTTGACAATCTGGACGGGGATCCATCACGTTAAAGCTGCACAAGAAAGGAGCGTCGGCCTTGGAAAAGGACTTGCGCGGGGAGCGGCTCAGCTACCGGGTGCCGCCGGCCGAAGATGGGTTTACCATTCAAAACCTGTTACGCACTAGACTTGGGCTGTCTCGCGGCCTGGTGCGCAGGTTAAAAGCCCACGGCCAGATTAGCGTGAATGGCATACCGGCCCGTACCTGCGACAGGGTCGTGGCAGGCGACGAAGTGGACCTGATCCTGTGGGCAAGCCGCCCTTCCGGCGTCACCCCGGAACCAGCCAGGCTGGAGGTCGTTGCTGAGGATGGGGACATCCTGGTGGTCAATAAACCTGCCGGGATGGTCTCCCACCCTGTCCGCAACCATGTTTCAGGGACGCTGGCCAATGCCGTCGCCCATTATCTGCTTGTGCAGGGCCATCAGGCGCCGGTGCGCCTGGTCAGCCGCCTGGACAAGAACACTTCAGGGTTGGTCCTGGTCGCCAGGAATTCCTACGCCCATCAGAACCTCAACAGACAAATGGAGCACAGGAGGATTGAAAAGAAGTACCTGGCGGTGGTTCACAATGCCGTTCAGCCCGCCGAAGGGGTGATCGACACGCCTATCTGCCGGGTCCCCGGCCACCCGGTAAAACGGACGGCGGCCACCGAGCCGGGACAGGCGGGCAAACCAGCCACCACTCACTACCGGGTGCTCAAGCACTGGGATAAAGTAGCCACCTTGCTGGAATTGTCCCTGGCAACCGGGCGCACCCATCAGATTCGCGTCCATTTAAGCCATATCGGCCACCCTCTCGTGGGCGACGATTTGTACGGGGCAAACTCCACAAAATCCCCGCATGCCTTAACTCACAGTTTAAGCGGTACAATCGACACCTTGATTGATCGCCAGGCGCTTCATGCCTGCAGCCTTGCCTTTGACCACCCTCGCACCGGAATACGCCTTCACTTTACCGCGGAGCTTCCGGAAGACATGAGAAAACTCATTGCTCACCTGGACCATACGGTATAGTTCGTCCTGTCTGTCTAAAACCGGTGGGACACCCCGGCGGAAAAGCCAAACCTCCAGAGCCCCTGTTTCAAGATGCCCCTGGCCAGATCGGCGGATAGAACTATGCCCGGCCGGAGGAGGCGCCGCCCGTAAACGGAATCCTCATCCAAGCCAATATGGGCTTTCAGCCCGATCCCGCCCCCCATTTTGGCTTCTCCCGGTGCGCCGGCGCTTTCAAACCACGCATTGCCGATATCCAGGAAGGTCACAGCCTCGAATTGAAACCGTTCGGGGTCGAAGAATCCAGGCAGCAAGGTTTTGCCGTATTCCAGGTTCACCACGTACATCCGGTCTCCGGCAAACGCCTTGTCCGGGTAGCCCCGGAGGAAATACCCGGTGAAGTCCTCATCAGGCAAGGTATAATAATGCTGCGCCTCCCCAAGCCCGATCAGCCGGTCGAGAAAGTGCCCGTCAAAGCTATAGCGCTCGTCCCCCAAAAAGAGCCCGTCCTGGCGTGGATAAACGCCGTTAATGGCCGCCCCGCGGGCCGATACCGTGAAATTACTGTCCTCCCCCACCGGGAGAACCTTCACGCCGGTAAGCTGGAAAGAATCATATTCATACCGGCTTTCCCGCACGGGGAAACCATGATTCCATTTGGTGTACGCCGAAAACCCGGGCCGTGTCCAACCCACCAGGAGATCAGAGATGAGGGTTTGCCCCTTGTCAAATGCACGGGGGCCGCCGTATAACGCCTGGCTGAACTCTTTTTCCGACAGGCCGAGGCGTACTCTGGCCTCATCCCAGTGATAGCGCAGATTCACACTGGCGGAAGTGGAATACTCCCACAAAGGCTCTTCCTCGTAGATGCCCCGGTAGGTTACCATGTCCCAGCCGGAGACTCCCAGGCTCAGCCTGCCAAAGGCTTTGTCGTAAGAGATCAGGCCGCTTAGCTTCTTGCTAAGAAGACCGTACCTGCCAAGAAGTTTTAGCTGAGTCCCTTCGTCATCAAACTCCCTGCTGAAGGTTGCGCCAAGATACCAGCCATCCAGCGGGTTATAGCCTAAAACCGGAACGGTGCCCGGATCTTTTTTGCCCGAACCCGAGTACTTGTAATCCACATCGCCGGAATCCGAATCGCTGTAAAAGTTAGATTCAGCCCCGGCCGCGGTCGGACCGGCAAACAAGGCCAAAAACAGCAACAGACAGCCCAATGTGTATAGAACTTTTCGATTCAATGCGTCAACCTCCCAATTTGCCCATCTTGTAATTCTTTGCTTGTGTGTACTATCTCGTGTGCCTTCAGTTAACTTCTATATCTTCGGCGTCTTCCTTCCATACCTTCTTTTTACCTTCATCTTCGGCCAAAAACAGGTGACACAAAAGGTTCCTTTCAGGAAGGAAGATTTGCGACTTCAACCTTATCTCGTCTGGAGGGAATACCAAGATCAGTATTGGAGCGGGACCCATTTTCCTTTGACTCAAGGCAGCTAACTATCAACTTTGGGAGGGAAAACCATTGTTAACACTCAGAAAGGTGAAGGCATTGAAGCTGATTCTTTGCGCGGCATTACCTGTGCTAATCGGAATTGTCCAGGTTACTCCAGCCTCCGCAGCAATCGCCGATCCTTACATCGGGGTTTTCGTCAACTATACGGGAGCAGTTAACAATATCGGCCCGGTTAAGCCATTGGGAATCGGCTTCGGAGCGCAAATGGAGGCAGGCCCCATAGGCTTTGCGGGGACATTCGACGCAGCGTTGGGATGGACTTCTGATCAAATCACAACCCGGCAAATCATGGAAAATGCCATTCTTTACCTGCCTGCAAACAAACGATACCGTCTTTTCGTCGGATATTCCGACTTCACCGTCACGGACCTGCCCTCGGAAAAATGGTGGCAGGAGTACGCCG
>JBLNCV010000091.1:0-3069 GCA_050260975.1 Syntrophothermus sp.
GTTCCCTGGGCCACCGCAGTGGTTTGATTTCCCGCGGCATCGATCAATTTTACCGCGACGGCAGCACTCTCTATCCGGCCGCCCTCTGCCGCCTGGTATGCCCCGGTGTATAATCCGGGCGCCCCTGAAACCTCAACCATGGGAAATTCTTCTGACAACGATCCTATCTGAAAGCTGGCCTGGCCGCCCGGCTCCCCCCTGAATTTCACCACCAGCAGGTCGCCGGCCCGCAGATCCATCGCCGCCGCTGGCTGGATGCTGGCGGCTTCGATGGCGGGGGGCACGGTATCCAGAAAAACCGTCCGTTTCACAGAAGTCTGGCTTCCCGCCTTGTCCTCCGCGGTGATGGTAAACACGTTGGCTCCCTCGGAAAGTTGCAGGATGGCGGAAAAATTGCCGGAAGCGTCCACGGGCACCGGGCTGCCATTCACACCAACCGTGGCGCCGGGAGTAACGGTGCCGGTCAGAACCGTGGGCTCATTGACAAGAAGGCCATCTTCGGGAGCGGTGATCAGTAATTCAAGGCCGCCCGCGGTTTGTGCTTCCGTCTGGACAGGCTGGCTTCCACTCGAATCGGATATATTGGCTTCCAATCCGCCGTCTCCAGCCAAAACGGAAGCCGGCAGCGAGACCAACGCCGCCAACATGGCACCGATTATTATAAAGAGCCCTCGCCGCAAAATCCTGTTATTCAACCCTCTGTCAAGCAAATTCTTGCCCTCCCCCCATCCTTTCTCTTACTAATTTTTCTATGCGCCCACCCTTATTCCTTCGAAGAAAAGGAGCCCGGAAGATACCGGGCTACTCTTTCAAAGGGAGATTTTCGTCTGAGCTTTTGATCTGAATCTGAAACTACCTCAAGCGTTCAACTTCGTCTCCAGGATCTGGATGACCTGATCCAGCAGTTGCGACCGGTTCATCAGCCCATACCGCGCGCCGAATCTGCCCCGTTCGAATCTCTTCCCGGCGTGCCGGCCTTCTTTCTGCTTATCCCAGTTCTTGCCTGTAGCGTTCTGGCCGGCGTTCTGGCTGGAGTTTTGACCAGCGTTTTGGTCAGGATTCTGGCTGAGGTTTTGGCCGTTTTGGTCCTTCTTCGCCTTAACCCTCACCCCTCCGATGATCCCCTGGAGAGTTTGAAGCTGCTTGGCATCAAGCACGGACTTTAGATCGTCCCGGACCTTGAGCCCGTAATCCCGCGCCTCCTGGCGTTTAGCCGCGATGGACTTCTGAACTTCCGCCAGTTGAGCGTTATCCACGGGGTTTTTCAACAGCAGATCCTTTTCCTTCTGGAGCAATCCCTGGAGATCCGACTGGGTGGTCGTCCCATGTTGACGCACATCCTTGAGGATGGAAAGAACCTTTTCGATTTGCGGCTTGGTCAACTCCAGCTTGTTGATCGTCTCCAACAACCTGACCTCCGCGGCCAGCCGGCCGGTACCGGTCTGATCCTTTACCGCCACGGCGCTGGATTGCGCAGGATCCTGGGCTCCTGCCAGCCCGGAAACACCTAGAATCAACCCGAACATCAAGAACAGAGCCAGAAATCTTTTAGAGTTTCTCATTTAATCAACCTCCTTTTGGCTCATGATCTGATGGTAGCGCAAAAATGTGTCCAAATTGTGAACTGGGCATGAAAAATGCCTGAAATTAAGTGCCAAATTCTTCAACTTCCCCCACCTTCAGGCTTGCCGCAAGGTAAAGTAAAAACAGGATCCTTTTCCGGGTTCGCTCTCAACGTTAACCTGGCCGCCATGAGCCTCAACGATAAGCTTGACAATGGAGAGCCCCAGGCCGGTCCCCTGTTCCGACGGAGTATGGGATTTGTCGGCCTTGTAAAACCTGTCCCAAATAAAAGGCAGATCCTCCCTGGCAATCCCTGTCCCGGTATCGCATACGGCAATGTTCACCATTTGCCCTGCAGTTTGCGCTTCAACGATGATCCGGCCTCCTTGCGGGGTGAACCGAATCGCGTTATCCACCAGATTAAGCACCACCTGCCGGAGCCGGTCTCGATCTCCTAGCACCCTGGGCAGACCCGCGGGAAATCTATGAGACAGTTGCACTCCTTTTTTCTCCGCCACCGGTTGCAACGCCCCTGTCACAGGCACAATCACGTCGGAGATGTCCAGCGGGACCAGTTCAACCGGAATCCCTTCGGATTCCAGGCGGGCCATCTCTAGCAGATCGTTGATCAGCCGTTTGAGCCGCTCGGTCTCCTCCCGGATGATCCTGAGGTAACGATCTTTCGTCTGCGGGTCCTGGACCGTTCCATCAATAAGCGGCTCCACAAACCCGCGGATGGAGGTCAGTGGCGTGCGCAACTCATGGGAGACATTGGCGACAAAGTCCCGCCGTACCTTTTCTTGCTTGTACAGCGCGCTGATGGTCTGATCCAGGTTGGCCGCTAGGTGGTTGAGGGCCTGCCCGAGTTGGCCGATCTCGTCCTCGGATGCCACTTCAATCTTCTGGTGATAATCCCCCTCGGCCATTTTCAGGGCCGTTTTTCCCATCTTCCGGAGGGGCAAGGAGATACTCCGGGAGATCACCAGCCCGAACAACGCCGAAAGAAGAACCGCCACCAGGGCCGCATAAAGCACCAGCATCTCCACCTGGCGGATGGTGGAACGAACCATCGCCACCGGAGAATTCATGATTACCGCCCCGATCACCCGGCCGTTTGACCGCACCGGGAGCCCCACGGAGATCATCGGTATCCCGTACCGGCGGGTGGTGCCCCGTTGCACCACAATCTGCCCCGCTAAAACGGAATTGATCTCCTCAGGATCCAAACGAACTCCCCTCCAGTGTGTTTTTCGCGCCTCGGAACTGGCCACGATGACCCCCTGACGGTCTACAATCCAGATCCGGGCTTGCAAGGATGCGTCGATCTGCTCCAGCAGGGACTCCAACACCTCCTGGCGTCCATTCGCCAGCTCCTCCCGGGCCAAATTCACAATCTCCTGCCCCCGGCTCAACAACCGGCGTTCCCTGATCCCAAAAAAATACTCTCCCAAAAGATGAGAGAGGGCCAGACCGAGAATAGCCAGAGTAAGCAAGATCACGGTCAGG
>JBLNCV010000092.1:0-5411 GCA_050260975.1 Syntrophothermus sp.
AGGATCCTCACCTACGGGATTACCGAAAAAGCCGATTTGCAGGCGGAGATCCTGACCGTTTCCCGCAAGGGATCTTCCTTTGTTATGCAAACTCCGGCTGGTTCCATGGTCGTTAATCTGCATCTGCCGGGGACGGTGAATGTCTATAATGCATTGGCGGCCACGGCGGTGGGGATTAGCGAGGGGGTAGGCTTGCCGGTGATCAAAGAGGCATTGGAAGAAGTAAAACGGGTGCCGGGGAGATTTGAACAGGTGGATTGCGGGCAGGAGTTCTCGGTGATCGTGGACTTTGCTCATAACCCCGGGGGTCTCCACAATTTGTTGAAAACGGTGGGGGAGTATACCAGGGGACGGCGGATTGCAGTCTTTGGTTGTAAAGGTGAAGACACCGACCGGATCAAGCGGCGGACCATGGGACATATTGTGGCTGATAACAGCGACTTCTGCATTATTACTTCAGACGACCCCTATAAGGAAGATCCCCTGGAGATTGCCAGGGAGGTGGAGGTCGGCGTTCGGGAAGCCAATAGTTCTTATGATGTGATCCTGGACCGCCGGGAGGCCATCCGGTGGGCGATTGAGATGGCGGAGCCCGGGGACGCGGTGATTATCGCCGGGCGGGGTCATGAGCCAAAACAACATGTCCAGAGCGGCTCCATTCCCTTTGACGACCGGGCCATCGCCGAGGAGATTCTGTGCGATTTGATGCGGATCCGAGAAAACTCTGTATTGACAACGGGTACCGGTAGGGGTATAACAGAGTTGGATGTCCAATAGGTTTATTGGCAGGAAAAACAGATCAGGAAAGGATGGTTGCCATGAAAATCGCTATGCCGGTGGAAAACGGCTACGTCAACCCGCATTTTGGTCACAGCCAATCTTTTGCCATTTTTGAGGTTAGCGATGGACGCGCCGGTGTCCCCCGGCACATCGACTCCAGTGACCTGCAACACCAGCATGAAGGGTTGGCGGGCCTTTTGCGGCGCGAAGGAGTTCAAACCGTCATTGTGGGCGGGATTGGGCGGCCAGCGGCGGCGGCGTTGATCGAAGCAGGCCTTGAAATCGTATCCGGCGCGCAGGGGCGGATTGAGGAAGTGGCGCAGAGTTTTGCAGAGGGTAAACTTGAGGATCAGGGCGGGATTCATGATCATGGCCATCATGATCACCACGGCCATTACCATGGCCATGAAGGCCACCATCTGCACGATCACCACGGCCACCACCATCATGAATAGGAAGATGGACCTGCCGTGAGAAGTCAATTGGGCTGTCCCAAAAGTCTTAGGGGGATGTTGGACTTACGAGTGCAACATCCCCTCTTGCTTAAAAAGCAGGATTTGGCTGGATCTGGTGGAAATTGATCCGTGGAAAATAAGAAATTGATTGGCTTGCGGCGGGATAATGCACTTACGAAGATGGCAAAGCGGGGGAGATCGTGAACTATCAAGAGGCGCTCGATTACATTCAAAATCTGACCAAGTTCGGCATGAACTTTGGATTGGAACGGATATGCCACTTGTTGGACAGGCTGGGAAACCCACATCTCAAGGTTCCGGTGATTCACATCGCGGGGACGAACGGGAAAGGGTCGACAGCGGCTTCCATAGCCACTGTTCTACAGGCGGCCGGGTACAGGGTGGGGCTGTACACTTCTCCGCATCTGGTACGCTATACGGAACGGATTCAGATCTTTGACGGCAGGCCGGGGGCTGAAGCGGCAATCGGTGAAGGCCGGGAGATTCGGGAAGACCGATTTGCGGCGATCATGACCGAACTCAAGCCGTACCTGGATCACATCATTCAAGAGACGGAACTTGGCCAGCCCACCGAGTTCGAGGTGGGCACGGCCGCCGCATTTATGTATTTTGCCGCCGAAGCCGTGGATCTTCTGGTGCTGGAGGTTGGGCTGGGCGGGCGCCTGGATGCCACCAATGTGGTGCAGCCTCTGGTCTCGGTCATTACTCACATCGACCTGGACCACACGGACAAGCTCGGCGGGACACTTGTGGAGATCGCCAGGGAGAAGGCCGCGATCATCAAGCCCGGCGGCATCGCCGTGGTGGGCCCCCAGTATCCGGAGGTTCTGGAGGTAATGCAGAAGGCCTGCAAGGAGGCACAAGCCCGGCTTCTTTCGGTGGAGCCGCTGCTGGAGCCTGTAAATTGGGATGAAGGCGGGGGAACTTTTCATCTCCGGCTGCCGGAAGGTGGTATTTATCGCGCCTTGCATACGCCGCTTTTGGGGGAACATCAGATTATCAATGCGGCTACCGCGGTGGCGGCGATCCATGCCCTGCGGTGGCGGGGAGCCGAGATACCTGAAACCGCTATCCGGCAAGGGTTGGAGCGGACCAGGTGGCCGGCGCGGCTGGAGGTGATCCGGCGCCGGCCGGCGGTTCTTCTGGACGGCGCCCACAATCCCGATGGGATGCGGCGGCTATGCGCGGCCTTGCGGGATATCTTCAAATACAGGCGATTGATCTGTGTGGTCGGGATCCTGGCCGACAAATCGGTTGCCGAGATGGTGGAGCAATTGATGGCATTGGTGGATGTGGCCGTGATCACCAGACCAAACAGCCCGCGGGCCGCGGAACCCGCCCAAGTGGCCGGCTACTTCAGGACCCAGGGGAAGCGGTGCGAGGTACGGGAGGAGCCACGGATTCCTGCAGCGGTGGATCAGGCTTTGGCTCTGGCCGGTGCTGACGATCTGGTTTGTATCTGTGGGTCCCTTTACCTGGTGGGCGAAGCCCGAGCGCATTTGATGGGAGAAGTTTAAACTTGTTGAACAAAGTTCAAGATCAAAGTGAGCGAACAAAGTAAAGGGGATAAGGTCGAGAAATGGTCGATAGATTGGCGAAACAAGGGGTCTACATCATTACCGGTGGCTATGGCAGCGGCAAGACCGAGGTGGCGATTAACTACGCGGCCTATCTGGCCGGGCAGGATTCCTCTTCGCCTTCCTCCACCTCATTGATTGATCTGGACATCGTCAACCTCTATTTCCGCTCCCGGGAGGTTCGGAGCTCCTTTGCCCAGCGTGGCATCCGGGTGCTCTCGTCGGTGGAAAAATTCGAAATGGCCGATGTTCCCTCTCTTTCCCCCGCGATCAGCGCGGCGCTTCAGGACCGGAGCCAGGCGGTGGTGGTGGACGTGGGGGGTGATCCTGTGGGAGCCACGGTGCTGGGGCGTTACAACCCATATCTAAAGCAGAGGGGCTACCAATTCTTCATGGTCGTCAACCCGTACCGGCCGTTTACAGCCAAACCAGAGGATGTGGCGGCGCTGGCGTCCGAGATCGAACAGGCCTCCCGTCTGAGGATCACCGCATTGGTGAGCAATCCTAATTTATCCGGAGAAACAACCCTTGAGGATATCAGGGTCGGCCATGAGGCGGTGCGGGCCTGCGCGGAGAGAATGGGGCTTCCGATAGAATTTCTGGCGGTTATGGAGAGATTGGCGGGGGAGATAACAAGGGATTCGCATGGCGGCCTGGCTGAAGGCTGGTTGGGTGGTGTTCCCATCTTCCCATTGAAACTCTACATGCAAATGCCATGGGCATAGCCCTGGGACGGGCCGGCGCCTGGTTGAATATTTAAGAAGGATTTCCCGCGGGGAAGGTTAATTATTTCCAACAAGATGGGAGGGGTGGCAATGGCAGCAAGACGAGGGAGGCTGGCCGAGATTCTCTCGCTGGTGGCTGGTCTGGTTGCGGCGTTATTGATCGGTTACGCACTGGGCACCTATTTTTTGCGGCAGGTTACTGCACCAAGCCAGCAAGCGGTCATGGAGGCCCTGTCCTCTTCGGAGTCGGCGGCAAATGGACAGGCTGGAGGCGAGGCGGGCGCCGGATCGCCAGGCGGTTCCGCCGCTTCCGGGACAGGATCGAGGGCGGGTTCTGGAAAAGATTCGGGAACCGGTTCCGGGAAGGATGGGCAAGGGGCGGCCAAGCAGGACGAACCTCTTTTGACCACCCTGGAGGACGAGTCTTACTCCAAGCCTTCCGGAGACGGCAATGCTGCTCCGGCGGGCAATCCCGGCGGTTCTTCAGCCGGGTCGACCCCGGAGCCCAAGGTTAAGCTCTTCAAGGTGCAGGTGGGGAGTTTCCAGAACCGCGAGGACGCCGTACAATTCGCCAAGAAACTTGAAAAGGATGGCTATCAGCCGTATGTCACCAAGCAGGCGCCTTACACCGCGCAAGTAGGAGCTTTCAGCCTACAAGAAAAGGCGCAGGCCCTGGCCAGGGAGTTGAAGGGCAAGGGGTACCAGGTTCGGGTTACGAACGAGTGAAAATGACCGCAATTTAAATGACCGCGATTTATTGGAGGCGGGATTATGCGTTTTGAGGGTGTTGTCCCGGCGGTACTGACCCCTTACAGAAACGGGGATATTGATGAAAAGGCGTTGCGCACCCTGGTAAGGTTCCTGTGTGACAAAGGCGTTCACGGGCTGTATCCCTGTGGCACCACCGGGGAAGGGATGCTGCTTTCCGCAAGCGAGCGCAAGAAGGTGGCGGAGATCGTGGTGGATGAAGCCCACGGCCGGGTGCCGGTGATGGTTCACGTGGGAGCCATTTCCACCGCCGAGACCATCGAACTGGCCCGGCACGCCCAGAGTATCGGTGCTCAGGCCATTGGTGTGGTCGCTCCGTACTTCTACAGCGTGGACAAGGCGGGGCTTGTCGAACATTATACCCGGGTGGCGGAAGCGGTGCCGGAGATGCCGGTCTACATTTATAACATCCCCGGAAACGCCAAAAACGACGTGACCGCTGATATCGCCAAGACCATCGTGGATCGCTGCCCAAATGTGGTCGGAGTGAAAGATTCCAGCAAGGATATCGGCAAGTTGCAGGGTTATGTGGAAAAGCTCGGCCCAAAGCACTCTGTTCTGGTGGGTTCCGACGCCCTGGTGCTGGCTGCTCTGGCGGTAGGGGGCGCCGGCGTAATCTCTGCGGTGGCCAATCCCTTCCCGGAGCCGGTTCTTGCCGTTTTTAACGCCTTCAAAAAAGGGGATTTTGCCCTGGCGCGGGAGTTGCAAAAGAAGCTGAACAAGCTTCGCTCCGTCCTTCAGGAAGGGCCGTATCTTGCGGCCTACAAGGCGGCCCTGAAAATGCGCGGCTACGAATTCGGCGGGGCCAAGGCGCCGATGCGCGAGATGAACCAGGAGGAGTACGATAAACTGAAGGCCGTTCTTTCGGAGCTTGGTTATCTCCAGCCGGCGGTGTCCCGGAAATATAAGAGCGCACCTGAGTAAAAAAGCAATGGGAGTGCAATCAGGTCGTGGCGGTGGCGGGAGTTATAGTATGGCTATCTTGTCCGGAAACATGATGTCAACTCAAAGCTCTTTCAGCGGGATGATCTCCTGGGCGATGATCTTTGCTTCTTCCTCTTCGAGGCTGAGTTTGCCGGTGATCA
>JBLNCV010000093.1:0-8373 GCA_050260975.1 Syntrophothermus sp.
CAAAGGAAGCCGTATAGTATTTGGGACCCATCCTCTGGATGATACCGGGGATATCCGAACTCTTGCAAGTCCAGCAGGACGCGCTGGGTTTCTTCCGCTTGATCTTCTTCACGTCCTCGACGGTGTAGACATGACCCCGGTCTTCGTTGTATTCGATGCTGAAGCCATACCCATCAAAGAGGGTCTTCAGATATGGATCTTTCTCCAATTTGGAGATCGGTTTGGAGCCCCCAAAATCCGTCATTTTCGTTGTTTCGGAGTTTTTCAGGTAACTGTCATAATGCCGCGGGTAAACCTTTCCCCACACCGCTGGGTCGGCTTCATTTAGACCAATCTGAAGCGCCGGTTTCTCCGTCACTTCTTTTGACGCCCCCAGGGCAACCACGGCTACTACGGCCACTGCGGCCAAAAGCAAAATTACAATCAAAACCACGGCCCATTTCTTGCGATCGGCCAATTCTGTTCGCCTCCATTTCTACCGATTGTCCACTATTTCTCCTCTCACCTTTTGCCCGGAACAACCCCGGCTCTTTTTCAAATATTGTTATGTGGCGTACTGCGGTGGCAGTCAAGGCACTGTGGCCCGTCGGCCGTCGTCTTAATCTCCGCCACAACGGCGCTGTGGCACCGCTGGCAGTTTCGGTTGACAATCTTTTGATCACTCTTGGTAATCCGGATTACATCCGGGGTCAGCCCTGAATAAAAGTAAAACATGTGCTTGATCCCGGAAGTGGCTTCATAAACCGCCTTGTTAAATATTCCGCTGGGAACATGGCAATCCCCGCAGGTATTTCCCAGGCGATGCGCCGAATGGTAGGCCGTCTCATACATCGGTTTCATCACGTGGCATGAAATACAAAACTCACTTTTGGCGGTATAGCTCATGCCGCCCCAGGCCGCGGCGACAAGCAGGGCAAGGAACGCGCCTGCCCCGATTACCGAACTTGTTTGACGGACATTTGGCCTCGGCAAATCTCTCACCTCCTTCAACCAATTTCCATAACCGCCACGGGTGGGCACAATTGCCCCCTTTTAACTTATCAGAAACTGGAAACGGATGACATGATTTTTGTCATGGTATTCCGGTATTTGTGTCCGCACCCGGAAGATCAAAAGGCTCTCTGTGCGGGTGGCACAGAGAGCCTCATGAAGCTTTCTTTTGGTCTGCGACCGATTAGTTAATGTGCGGCCCAGTCGACTAACTAAATAAACAATGCCGCCAGAACCAGAGTTACCGTGCTCAGAAGCTTCACCAGAACGTGAAGCGACGGGCCGGCGGTATCCTTGAAGGGATCGCCGACGGTATCCCCAACTACCCCGGCCTTGTGGGCATCTGAGCCCTTGCCGCCATACTCGCCTGTTTCAATGAACTTCTTGGCATTGTCCCAGGCGCCACCGCCGTTGTTCAGGAAAAGCCCCATCAACACCCCGCCGATGGTACCCACCATCAGGAAGGCAGCCGCCGCTTCAGCCCGGAGGAGCAGGCCGACCAGCACCGGAGTGGCCACCACCAGGAGACCCGGCAGTACCATCTCCTTAAGAGCACCCTTGGTAACGATGTCCACGCACATGGCATAGTCAGGCTTGGCCTTCCCTTCCATAATCCCGGGGATCTCCTTAAACTGCCGCCGCACTTCCTTGATCACCACCTGGGCTGCGTTACCCACCGCACGGATGGCGGTGGCACTAAAGAGATAAACAAGCATCGCCCCGATAAAAGCCCCGATAAAGACCGTCGGTTTACCGATATCCACCGGGTAGGGGACCGCCAGGGAGGCCATCCGGCCCGCGGCCACCATGGTATTCTTTACCTCATCGATATAGGCCGAAAAGAGCAGGAACGCTGCCAGAGCCGCGCTACCAACGGCATAACCCTTGGTAAGAGCCTTGGTGGTGTTTCCACAGGCATCCAGCCGGTCGGTACGTTTCCGGACCTCTTCCGGCGCGCCGGACATCTCAATAATCCCACCCGCGTTATCCGTGATGGGCCCGAAGGTATCCATCGCCAGGATGTAGGCAGTAGTGGCCAGCATCCCCATGGTGGCCACCGCTGTCCCATAGAGGCCGCCGCCTTCCAGGCCGCTGTGGCTCCCCAACCAGTAGGCCCCCAGGATCGCCGCGGAAATCGTGATTACCGGTAATGCCGTACTTTCAAAACCTACCGCCACACCCGAAATAATGTTGGTAGCCGAACCGGTGGTGGAAGCCTTGGCGATCTCCTTCACCGGACGGTAGCTATAGGAGGTGTAGTACTGAGTAATATACACAAAAATAATGCTCATCACCAGACCAGTCAGGCCGGCTACGTAAAAGTACCGGAAATCCACGCCGGGTCCGGTGAGCATATACTTGCTAATCGGCCAGAGCGCGATTGCCACCAGGAGACTGGTGACGAAATACCCCCGGTTCAAGGCCTGCATCGGATCCGCATCTTCCTTGGTCTTGACAAAGAAGATCCCCACAATCGAGGCGAGAATCCCCGTCGCGCGGGCTACCAGAGGAAAGAGGATCCCCGCCACCCCAAAGGCCGGATACAAAGCAATACCCAGGATCATCGCTCCGATATTCTCCGCGGCGGTGGATTCAAACAGATCAGCGCCACGGCCGGCGCAGTCACCCACGTTGTCTCCCACCAGATCAGCGACAACCGCCGGATTGCGAGGATCATCCTCGGGAATGCCGGCTTCTACTTTTCCAACCAGGTCGGCGCCCACATCGGCCGCCTTGGTATAGATCCCGCCGCCCAGCTGGGCAAAGAGCGCCACGAAGCTGGCTCCGAACCCGAAACCGACAATCTGCAGCGGAGCCGCTTTCGGGTTTGTCGCCCCGCCGTATGCGTAAAACAACGCGGCAACGCCCAGCAGGCTCAATGTGGTCACAGCCAGCCCGGTTACCGCTCCGCCCCTGAAAGAGATGCGCAAGGCCTTGTTCAGGCTCTCCCTGGCGCCGGCCGCTGCCCGGAGGTTAGAATTGACGGCCACATACATGCCGATGTATCCGGAAAGCGCCGAACAAAGGGCCCCGATCGCAAAAGCAATAGCGGTATTAACCCCGATACCAATCCCCAAAATTACCGCCAAAACGAGCGCCAAAAGCGCAATCGTCCGGTACTGGCGGTTCAAGAAAGCCATGGCCCCTTCGCGGATGGCCTTGGCGATCTCCTGCATCTTGGGTGTCCCCAGATCCTTCGAAAAGACGTCATAGACCAGATAGATGGCCGTCAATAACGCCACCACACCCGCAACAGGAATTAGAAACGCCAAATTCATCTTGGTTAACTCCCCTTCTTCCATTTTCTCTTTGCATCTGCTTTTGTGTGAGCCCCTACTTGTGAAAAAACGCGCATAGGCCGGGGAACTTTACCATGCGGCCCCGACCCGAAATCTCCTCCCTCCTTTCGCACATTCTGATTTAACAGAATTCAGATCACAAATACACACCATTCATTCGACAGAAAAAGGCAGATTCCTACCGCCTGATGAAAAATATTGTAACAGAATTGCCATTTGTTCATGGCGAGGTTACAATTAGGGGTTGGTGGCGCACTCTCCAACGTCGCCCCTTAAGATATCGATACCATGGGGTAAGGCGGGCAAGATCACTCCGAGGTTCTCCCGGACGCCCCTGGGGCTGCCGGGAAGGTTGACAATCAGCGTCTTTCCCCGGATGCCCGCCACCGCCCTGGACAACATGGCATGCGGCGTCTTTTCCAGGCTCCTGGCCCGCATGGCTTCCGGGATGCCCGGCACCAGCCGGTGGATTACCGCCAGAGTAGCTTCCGGAGTCACATCCCTCGGGCTGAAACCAGTCCCGCCAGTGGTAACCACCAGATCGCACCGGAATTCCTCGCAGAAAGCAACCAGACGTCCCTTGATGAGCTCCAATTCGTCGGGAACAACCTCATATGCTATAACATCGGCGCCGATCCGGCCAAGGAGTTCACGAATCACTCTTCCGCTCTCATCCTCCCGCTCACCCCGGGAACCTTTATCGCTCGCCGTCAGGATCCCGGCCCGGATCGCGGCCCCCAAAGCCGGTCTCTTATCATCAGCCACTCGCCGCAACCTCCTTCTCCTGTATCTCCACAGGATCGCCCACAACCACCCTGCCACCCTCCAGCACCCGGGCAAAGATCCCCTCCCGGGGCATCACGCAATCGCCGGCCTGGTAGTAGATCGCACAGCGGCTATGGCAAACCTTGCCGATTTGAGTAACCTCCAGGAGCACGTTTTTTCCGATGGTCAGACGCGTACCGATGGGAAGGCTCACCAGATCGATCCCTTCCGTGGTGATGTTCTCGGCGAAGTCCCCCGGCCCTACGGACAGCCCCTTCTCCTGCATCCGTCGCACGCTCTCCATCGCCAAAAGGCTTACCTGCCGGTGCCAATCCCCCGCATGGGCGTCTCCATCCAGCCCGTGCTCCTTACGCAAGATCGCTTCCGGGATGTTGGTCTTACGGGTCCCTTTCTCTTTGCTTATGCTGAGCGCCACAACTTTAGCCCGCAAACCGGCGGTCGGATTCGTCCCGCCTCCTTTAGTCATGCCGGCCACCTCCCGCTGTTCCTATCTTACGAACATATTCGCCGCTCTTGCCGCCGCTTTTGCGCAACAAGCAAATCTCCCCAATCGTCATCTCCTTGTCCACCGCCTTGCACATATCATAGACCGTCAGGGCCGCCACGGAAACCGCCGTCAGCGCTTCCATCTCCACGCCGGTCTGGGCGGCGGTGCGCACTGTGGCCTGGATCACCACAAGATGCCGGTCTTCATCCAGATCAAAATCCAGGTCAATGCCGGTCAGCGGAAGCGGGTGGCACATCGGGATTAGCGCGGAGGTCTGCTTTGCGGCCATTACCCCGGCTACCTGCGCCACCGCCAGGACATCCCCCTTGCCAATCCTCCCATGCTTGATCAGGGCGAGGGTGCCCGGAGCGACCTGCACTACCCCGTAGGCCACCGCTTCCCGCCTGGTTACGGGCTTTTCGCTTACATCCACCATTTGGGCCCGCCCATCCTGGTTTAAATGGGTCAACCCTCCACCTGGCGCTTCCCGATCTCCGTCCAGTTCTGCCCCGGGCGCTTCTCCCCGCACTTTCTCAGGTGTTTTTTCCCTAACCATCGTTTTCCCCCATTAACCGCCAATCTGCGACATAAAGCGGGCTGCCGGATTCTCCAGCAACCATCCTTCAGCAGAAGCGTCGACGCCCTGTTTGGCCGGCTTTTCCGCGATCACCCGCGCTAAGAAGGCCTCCAACTCCGCATCCGTCATTCCCTGCCGCAGGGGGCCGAGGAGGTCAACCTCCCGGTTGCTCAACAGGCAGGAACGCACTTTGCCGCTGGGTGTCAGCCGGAGACGGTTGCAAGAATGGCAAAAATGGTCGGTTACCGCACTGATAAACCCGATGGTCCCCTGTGCCCCGGCAAAGCGGAAATACCTGGCCGGGCCATCGCCGTCCTGGCTTGGCATTGCTTCCAGCGGCTTTCCCTCCCATGGAACCCCGGACGTGTTTTCCAGGCGTGCCTTCAATTCACTGGCTGGAACATGCCGCAGGCCGTGCCAGCCTTCTTTGTCCAAAGACATCAGCTCGATAAACCGGATATGCAGATCTTGAGAGATGGTCAGCCTGGCAAAGTCCGCCAACTCAGCGTCGTTTACCCCACGCATGACTACCACATTGAGTTTGATCGGCAGCAATCCCGCCTGCCGGGCGGCATCGATCCCCCGCCATGCCTGCTCCAAATCTCCGCCCCTGGTGATCTCTTTAAAACGCTCGGGCCTCAAAGAATCCAGGCTCACATTCACCCGGCGCAGGCCGGCGGCCTTAAGATCTGAAGCCAGCTCCTCCAGCCGCATCCCGTTGGTGGTTAGAGCCAGATCGCGAATACCGGGGATCTGCGCAATCATCCGCACCAGATCCACAATACCCTTTCGAACCAGGGGCTCGCCCCCCGTAAGGCGCACCTTGTCGATTCCCAGCCTGGCAGCCACCCGGACCACTCTTTCAATCTCCTCGAAGCGGAGGATCTCTTCATGGCTTTTAGGGGTTACCCCCTCCGGAGGCATGCAATAAACACACCGCAGATTGCAAAAATCGGTGACCCCAATCCGCAAATACGAGATCTTCCGGCCATAAGAATCCAGCACCGGTTTATCCCCCCACTACGGCTTTCCGTTTCTTGCGCCAGACCAACCGCGTGATAATGATGCTTATTTCAAACAGAAGGATCATCGGCAACGCCATCATGGCCTGGGTAAACACATCAGGTGTAGGCGTCAAAACCGCGGCCAGCACAAAGATCCCCAAAACGGCGTACCTGCGCTTCCTGGCCAGAGCCTGCGGCTTGATTACGCCCAACCAGGCCAGGAAAAGCACCAGCACCGGCAATTCAAAGACCAGTCCAAATGGCAGCGCCAGCCCCAGCACAAAAGAAACATAATTGTTTACCGTGATCATGGCTTCGAGATTGTCGCTGGCGAAGGTAAGGAAGAAACGTAGCGCCGCGGGCGCGATCACAAAATAGGCAAACGCCGCTCCCCCCAGGAACAGCAAAAAACAGATTGGGACCAGGAGAAACGACAGCCTCCTCTGCCGCCGGTTCAGCGAGGGAGAGATAAACCTCCACACATGCCACAGCGCCACCGGCAACGTTGCCACCGCTCCAACCGCGACGGCGATCTTAATTTGAGCAAAAAACGCTTCGGAAGGGCCTAAAAAGACCATCTGTTTGAGGGTGGAACCCGCCATTTGCAAGAGAAGACGAGGCGCATAAAAATATGCCGCCACAGTGGCCACCGCTAAAAAGACGGCGATCCAGATTAACCGCCGCCGCAGCTCATCCAGATGCCCGAGCAGGGAAGAGAATTCGACCTTTGGCAACTCGTATTCAGCCATTCGGTATCCCCCTCTTGGTAAACCTTGCGGCCAGTACACCGATTTCAAAGAGGACGATCATCGGCGCCGCCATCAACACTTGAGAAACCACATCAGGCGGGGTAAGGATGGCTCCCAGAACGAATGCCCAAAAATAAGCATGCTTCCGGTGCCTGAGCAAAAAATCCAGGTCGATGACCCCAAGTTTTATGAGGATCACCACCAGCACCGGAAGTTCAAACATGAGACCAAAGGGGATGAGCAAGGACAATACAAAGCCAACCAACCTGCCGACCGCCATCACCGGCCTGAGCCTCATGGTGCCAAAACCCAAAAAGAAGCTCAGGGCTGTCGGGTAGATCACCAGATAAGCAAAGACGACCCCTGCTACAAACAGGAGGATGATTAGCGGCACATACCGCCGCAAATACCTCTCTTCCTGCCTGGTCAGGCCCGGCCAGACAAAACGCCAGATCTCGTAGATCACCACCGGCGATGCAAAGACCAGGCCGAGGATCAGGGCGATCTTCAGGTAGGTAAAGAACCCCTCGGCAGGCGCCACAAAGACCAGCCGGCCCACCGACCGCCCCAGGATGCGCACGACTTGAGGCGCGAGAAGATACCCGCCAACCGAACCCAAACCTGTAGCAATCAAAGAGACAATGATCCTCCGCCGTAATTCCGTGAGGTGCTCAACGATGGTCATTGTCCCGTCGGGCTTTTCGGCAAGTAACCCGGACTCGTGGCTCCCGCCAAGTAACGCGGTCTCGGGTTCCCCGGCGCTCAGTCCAACCCCCGGTTCTTCCACAAGGCCATGGTTACTTGTCAGCCTTGCCGTTTTTTGCGTCATTGCTCTCTTCCTTGTCGTCCTTGACCGCCCGCTTGAATTCGGTTATGCTGCGACCGATGGCCTTCCCGACCTCTGGCAGCTTTGCCGGCCCGAAGATGATCAGCGCAACCACCAGGATCAAGATCAGTTCCGGAACGCCTATCCCGAACATTATACCCACCTCGCCCACAAGTTAATTTTGTAGCACATGAAACGATACACAAAAATAAATTCGCCGTAAAATACGGCGATCCTCCCAAATAGTAAAAGACGTTCGGCTTACTTATTTTCCCTCCCGGCCTCTTTCGTTGATCAGCTCGCCCATCTCCGTGGCACGGGTATCCACTGTCACACTGTTGCCAACCAGGTTGTTGCCGGTGACCATGGTACCCATCAGCGTCCCCGCCATCCTGGCCGCCAACGCCGGGTTCCTGGTAAGGCGCGCCCGCCGGAAGCCTTTTCGCTTGGCCATGAAAACACCCCCCATTTGGGATCTTCTTCTGTTTAAGTTTCCTGTCTCTAAAATGGAGATCCCCTCGGGGGTTATTATGCTCTTTATTTATAGGGGAATACCAGAACCTGAGGCTCTTTGGAGCGTGCCCCGCCCGCCGGAACCACCACCTGGTGCTCCCGCTTCCCCAGCCGCAGTACGTTCGGCCGGCCGGCCACAAA
>JBLNCV010000094.1:0-9569 GCA_050260975.1 Syntrophothermus sp.
CTGAAGCGGGGGGCGGCGAAGGCTACACAGAAAAGTTCACGGAAAGGTTTACAGAAAAATTTGCGGGCTCATCAAGACCCTTGCCGGAGATGGTGGAAGAGCTGGAGCGGGAGACCATTCGCCGGGTGCTTGAAAAGACCGGGGGCTCAGTGGCCAAAGCCGCCCGGCTTTTGGGGATGCCGCGTCAGACCCTGCAATACAAGATCGGCAAGCTGGGGCTTGGGGGATGAAGCCGGGCCGGAGAAATAATCTTATGCCGGTGGTGTATATTCATTGACAAACATACACCACTGTGGTATGATCTGGCTGGGTGAAGAGTATGGAAAAAGATATGATCCGGCGGCAGCTTTATTTAACCCGCGAGTTGGATCAAAAACTTAAAGAGCTCGCGAAGGATGCCAACCTGAGCGAGTCCGAAATTCTAAGAGAGGCGCTTGGCAGTTATTTAGCCCAAGAGGAGAGAAAACGCATCCTCCTGGAGAAAAACCCTTTGTACCAGATGATTGGCTTTTGTAAGACAGGAGGAGGAAAAGACGGGGCTGCCAACCACGATAAGTATATCTATGATATTCGTCGCGAACGAGAGAAATAAGAGATGAAGATCTTCGTCGATACCTCAGCCTGGTATGCAATTGTCGTGTCAGAGGATCAGTTTCACCAACCTGCTAGGGATACATTGGTGGAATTGCTTAAAGGCGGAGCGGAGTTTTTTACCACCAGTTTTGTAATATCCGAGACCTATACTCTGATCCTTCGCCGTTTTGGCAACCGCGATGCTCTGACTTATTTGGATTTCATTGGCAAACGAGAAGCTGATGGCATCATTCGCATCATAACGGTGGAGCGTGAAACGGAAAAAGAGGCCCGGTTGCTCCTTCAAAAGTACTCCGATCGGTCATTTACCTATGTTGATGCGGTTAGCGCGGTTGTGGCATTGAAATCGTCCATGGATATGATCTTCTCCTTTGATAAGCATTTTGCGATTCTGGGGTTTGCGCGGATTCCATAGGTCAAATTCTGGACTTAGTGAGGAACTCGATAGGAGGTCGGGGTATGGACCATCTTATTTCGGGTTCGGGTACAGCGGGTGTTGGGTCAAATGCCTTTTGAAGGCGATACCTCGGGGTTGAATTGAACCCCGATTATGTCAACATTGCAGTGGATCGGGGGTATAAAAATGCTCGGAGATAAGAGACTGATTCAGTCGATAAAATTCCAGAATTTTCTTTCTTTTGGGCCGGTTGGAACAGAAATCGAGTTGAAATCGCTGAATGTTCTGATCGGCCCAAATGGGTCAGGTAAGTCAAATCTAGTTGAAGCTATTGATTTTTTGCGTGCCACTCCCAAAGACCTGACGTTACCAATTCGTGAGGGCGGTGGTGTGACTGAGTGGCTTTGGAAAGGTTCTAAGGAAACGCCAACGGCCGAATTGGATGTCACGATATTTTATCCGGACGGGATTATGCCTTTGCGCCACAAGATTTCATTTACCCGGGTTGACCAACGTGTTGAATTGGTAGATGAGGCAGTGGAAAATGAGCATCCCGAAGCACAAAGATTAAAGGATGTTCGTTTCTTTTATCGTTATCAGCAAGGGCGGCCTGTCCTGAGTGTTTATACCGAGCCGTTAGATCAAAATGGCGGATTGGAAAAGCAAACGGAACGTAAACTCAGGCGGGAAGACATTGCTTTGGATCAGTCCATTTTATCCCAGCGCAAAGACCCGGATCTGTATCCTGAAATTACATACCTGGCGAATCAATATTCGAAGATCAAATTATACCGTGAGTGGAATGTTGGGCGTTATACTCCTCCACGTTTGCCGCAAAAAGTGGATCTCCCCGAGGATTTTCTCCTCGAAGATGCCAGCAATCTTGGCTTAATATTGAATGATCTCGAACATCAGCAAGGATGGGGGGGCTTCCTTGAGAGGTTAGGGCAATTTCACGAGGCTTTTTCCGATATATCCACGAAAATTCATGGAGGAACAATCCAGGTTTTTCTTTATGAATTCGGAATGAATACGCCAATTCCCGCAACACGCCTTTCCGATGGGACATTGCGCTATCTCTGCCTGCTTTCGATTCTATGCCACCCTTCGCCACCGCCCTTAATCTGTATTGAGGAACCGGAGATGGGATTGCATCCGGATATTCTGCCTACCATCGCGGACTTGCTGGTGGAAGCATCACACAGGACCCAACTGATTGTTACCACTCATTCCGAGGTTTTGGTGGATGCTTTGACCAAGACTCCTGAAGCCGTCATTATCTGCGAAAAACATGATGGCTCTACCGACCTGCGGCGTATTGACGCCGATGCACTGAATGAGTGGCTGAAAAAATACACACTTGGGGAACTCTGGCGTAAGGGCGAATTGGGAGGAAACCGATGGTAGCCATTAGAATATACGTTGAAGGTGGCGGAGACAGTAACGCATTAAAGACCAGATGCCGCGAAGGTTTTCAAAGGTTTTTTGAGAAAGCTGGTTTGAAAGGTCGTATGCCACGTGTCATCGCCTGCGGTACTCGTAGAAACGCTTATGATGACTTCTGCACTGCGTTAAAACAGGCGGATCCTAATGAATTTATCGTTCTTCTGGTGGACAGCGAAGAACCGGTTCCGCAAGGTTGTGGCTCCTGGGAACATCTGAAAAACCGGTCGGACGATAATTGGGATAAGCCACCCAAAGCCGCAGACGATAATGCGCATCTGATGGTCCAATGTATGGAAGCCTGGTTTCTTGCTGACAAGGACGCCCTGACGGTGTTTTACGGGTCGGGTTTTAATAGTAAGGTGCTTGGGAACCGGAAGGATATTGAAAGCATACCGAAACACAAAATATTATGAAGTGTTGGAGAATGCTACCAGGATGAGCCAAAACAAGGGTGCATACGACAAAGGAGCTCATTCCTTCAAGATACTGGGAACAATCAATCCTAATCTTGTGCGGAATGCTTCACCTCATGCCGACCGGCTGATCACTATACTTGCGCAAAAGAGTGGATAAGAAGCTGGCGGCAAATCAGTCCGGAAATGCCGTCGGAGTAGATTGTATTTCCATGTAAACCGCCCATAATTGAGCACATATGCTCAATTATGGGCGGAAATCATTTTCGCCCAATTTTGAGCGGGGAAATCAGTTTTTCGGTAATGGGCATTTCAACTACGCCATGCAAGATCTGGAAAGATTGGCATGACTTTTGCAATATAACAAGGATTGAACGGTTCCAATCGGGTCTGCAACGCGCAAATTCGACATGAAATGCACCAAACAATGGGGATGGGCACGCACAACAGGAGGGATCACACATGCGGGTAGGATGCAAGTACGGTTCACATCGCGTGGTCGAACCAAAAGGGGTTCTGCCGCAACCGGCCTGGCGGATCGACAACACCATGGAGATCTACGACAATGAAATCCTGATCGACGTAAAGATGTTGAATATCGATGCGGCAAGCTTCTCCCAGATGGAAAAGGAAGCCAACGGGGACCCCGCCAGAATCGGCGAGATAGTCATGAAGACCGTCAAGGAGCGGGGAAAGCAGCATAACCCGGTCACCGGTTCCGGGGGGATGCTCATCGGCGCCGTGGAGGCCGTGGGGAGCCTGTTAGCCGGTAAGATCGACCTCAAGCCCGGCGACAGGATTGCTACCCTGGTTTCGCTGTCCCTGACCCCGCTGCGGATCGACCGGATCAAAGCGGTTCATATGGAAAGCGATCAGGTGGAGATAGAAGGAAAGGCCATTCTCTTTGAGAGCGGCATCTACGCCAAACTGCCGTCAGACCTGCCTGAGAGCCTGGCGCTGGCCCTGCTTGACGTGGCGGGCGCGCCCGCGCAAACCGCCAAACTCGTCAAACCCGGAGATACAGTGCTGATCATCGGCGGCGGCGGCAAATCCGGCCTGTTGTGCCTGCATGAAGCCCGCAAGCACGCGGGTGTGACCGGCAAAGTAATTGTAATCGGGCACAGCAACGCCAGTTGCGAGCGGGCACGGGAACTAGGCCTGGCCGATGTAGTTGTCCAGGCGGACGCCGGAAAGCCCCTGGAGGTGCTTGAAAAGGTCAAGGAAGCCACCGGCGGCCAGCTGGCGGATCTGACCATCAATTGCGTGAACATCCCCGGCACGGAGATGGCTTCCATCCTGGCGACCAAAGATAACGGCACCATCTATTTCTTCAGCATGGCCACCAGTTTTACGGCGGCGGCGTTAGGCGCCGAAGGCGTGGGGAAGGATGTCACGATGCTCATTGGCAACGGCTATACCAGGGGCCATGCCGAGGTGGCGCTCCAGACCATCCGGGAAAACCCCAAGCTGCGCCAGATGTTTGAGAAGCTTTTTGTACAGCCCTGAGGAGGGAGCGTTATGCGAGATTACCGGACCATTCCCATCTGGAGGGACGTACCGTTAACAGATTGGACGGACTGGCGGTGGCAGATCCGGCACCGGATCACCACCGTGGAAGAGTTAAAGGAGGTCATTCCCCTCACCGACAGTGAAGTGGAGGGGATCAGCAAGACCCTGCGCAAGTTTCGCATGGCAATTACCCCATATTACTTGACCTTGATCGATCCGGACAACCAGGAGGACCCGGTGCGGCGGCAGGCCGTGCCCACTTCATTGGAAGTGAAGTCCTCGCCCTTTGACATGCGCGATCCGCTCAGCGAGGACGTTGATTCGCCGGTGCCCCGGATTACCCACCGTTACCCGGACCGGGTGCTCTTTTTGGTGACGGATCAGTGTTCCATGTACTGCCGGCACTGCACCCGCCGGCGGCTGGCGGGCAAGACCGACGCGGCCATGACTAAAGAGGAGATCGACCGGGGCGTTGCGTATATAGAAAGTACGCCGGAAGTACGGGATGTGCTGATCTCCGGCGGGGATCCCCTGACGCTCTCCGACGAGCGGTTGGAGTATGTGCTGAGCCGGTTGAGAGCCATCCCGCATGTGGAGATTATCCGCATCGGGACCAGAATGCCGGTGGTCCTGCCTTACCGGATCACGCCGGAATTGACCGGCATGCTCAAGAAGCATCATCCTTTGTGGCTGAATACCCATTTCAACCACCCCAAGGAGATGACGCCCGAATCCAGGGAGGCGCTGGCCCGGCTGGCCGACGCCGGAATACCGCTGGGCAACCAGAGTGTTCTTTTGCGCGGGGTCAACGACTGCCCACACATCATGAAAAAGCTGGTGCATGAACTGGTCAAGAACCGGGTGCGCCCCTACTACCTGTACCAGTGCGACATGTCCGAGGGCATTGAGCATTTCCGGACGGCGGTGGGCAAGGGGATCGAGATCATCGAGCAACTGCGCGGGCACACCTCCGGCTTTGCGGTCCCGACCTACGTGATTGACGCGCCGGGAGGCGGCGGGAAGATTCCGGTGGGCCCGCAATATATGATCTCCCAGTCTGATACGCGGATTATCTTGCGCAATTACGAGGGCATGATCTCCACTTACAACGAACCGGAGGAGAAGGTCAGCCATTGTTCGGAGGACTGCGAGTATTGCCAGGAGGCTGCCGGCCGGAAGAAGATCGGTGTGGCTAAATTGCTGGCCGGGGAGCAGCTTAGCCTGGAGCCTACCGATTCACCGCGCCAAGAGAGGCGAATGTCCGCCCAAAAAAACCGGGAGAAGGAACTTCTGCCTCAGGTTACGAGCGAGAAACCTGGCGCCGAAAAAGAATCGGAAGAGGCTGGCCGGAGAGCTGTTTGAGCCTTGCCTTCCCACGGCGCATCGGAGCAACTTATTTATGGAACTTTTTGAGCTGGTGATGCAGGCTTGTCCTGCCAGCCTGGCGACCATCGGGATGGCCAAAAACACGGGCAAGACCGTCACGCTTAACTATCTGATCCGCAAGGCGCATGGGGCGGGGCTCCCCATGGGAATCACCTCCATCGGCCGGGATGGCGAAAAGGAGGATGCGGTGACCCGGGAACCCAAGCCCGCCATCTGGGCGCCGGAAGGGGCGCTGGTGGCCACCGTGGCGAGGGCGGGAGAGCCTGCCACAGCGGCCGGAGCAGGGCGGTCCGGTGCAGCGGACGCGGCGACTGGACCATCCGCCTCATTGGGCCTGGTCGAGGAGACGCCGTTTATGACCGCGGTGGGGCCGGTGGGCATCTTCCGGGTGATCGAACCTGGGGAAGTGGAAGTGATCGGCCCCGACACCCGCAGCCAGATGGCGGCCACCGTTCAGGCGCTGCAAAGGCTGGGCGCGCGGCTGGTCCTGGTGGACGGCGCGGTGGACAGGGTGGCTTCCGCGGCGCCCATGCTGGCCGAAGCGGTAATTTTGGTCACCGGGGCGGTTCTGGCCCCGGATCCCCTGGAAGTGGCCAGGCGTACGGCGGCTAGGGTGGAGATACTCGGGTTGCCGGCCGTGGAGGACGCTGCCCTGGCGGGGGAGGCCCGCCGGATCATCGACGGGGGGCGGATCGGCTTTTTGCGGGGTAATTCTGGAGCGGTCCTTTTGCCTTACGAGACGGCTTTGGGGAAGGCCCGCGAGATAGCCCGTTCTTTTGCGGCGGGCTCCTCCGGGGCAGGATCCCCTGGGGCAGGATCCTCTAAAGGGGGATCCTCCGCCGCGCTGGCGGTGGCGGGAGCGGTCACCGACTCACTGTTGTTGGAACTCGCATCGGCTGTTCCCGGCGCGGTGGTGATCGTCCAGGACAGCACCAGGGTGCAGGTGAGCCCCGGCCCGTACAGCCTTTTTCGCCGGCGGGGAGGAGCCATTCGCGTGCTTGATCCCATTCGGATTTTGGCGGTCACGGTAAATAGCTATGCGGCGGGCAGGGGCGTCTCTTTTGAGCCGCGCGAGTTTTTGCGGTTGATGCAAGACCGGCTGAGGCCGCTGCCGGTCTTTGATCTGATCAAAAGCTGAGCCGCCGGCTGGCGCCGGCTGGTGTTCGCCGGTGCTAGCCGGCGCTTGCTGGTGTTGAAGCGGTACGCGGTACTACGAGAGGTGAGCTGAATGTCCAGGCAGAACAAACTCCATCTGGACGAAAAATTGATCGAGCAGGCCAGGGCGTCCGCCCGGCGCATCGCCGGGGAGATGTCGGGGTTCATTGAGATGCATACCACGGTGGCCACCGAGCGGGCCATCCTGAGGCTCTTCGGGGTGGACGGGGTTACCGATTACGATGTGCCGCTGCCCAACGCGGTTGTGGACCAGCTTAAGGCCGCGGGCAAGCTGGGTAAAGGCGTGGCTTATTACTTCGGAAACGCGCTGGTCTACCATCGCCTCTCCCCCCAGGCCCTGGCGGAAGAGGCCGGCAAGGGCCGGATTGATCTTGCGGCGGCGCCTCCTCAGGATCCCGGCGCCGTCCGGGAGGCGGTATTTGCGCTGGCCGGCGAGCAACTGGCCAGGATCCGCGCGCAGCGGCAGGCGCGGGAAGAGGCGATTGCCCGGTTGGGCCAGGGGCGGGAGCCGTATCTTTACGTAATCGTGGCCACCGGGAATATCTACGAAGACGTGATCCAGGCGCAGGCGGCGGCCAGGCAGGGGGCGGACATCATCGCCGTAATCCGCTCCACCGGCCAGAGCCTCCTGGACTATGTGCCGTACGGGGCCACCACCGAAGGGTTCGGCGGCACTTATGCCACCCAGGAGAATTTCCGGATCATGCGCAAGGCTCTGGACGAGGCAGGCGAGGAGATGGGGCGCTACATCAAGCTGGTCAACTATTGCTCCGGCCTGTGCATGCCCGAGATTGCCGTGATGGGCGCTTTTGAGCGCCTGGACATGATGCTCAACGACGCCATGTACGGGATCATCTTCCGGGACATCAATTTGCAACGGACCTTCGTGGACCAGCACTTTTCCCGGATGATCAACGCCTACGCCGGGGTGGTGATCAACACGGGCGAGGACAATTACCTGACCACGGCCGACGCGGTGGAGGCGGCACACACGGTGCTGGCCTCCCAGTTCATCAATGAGCAGTTCGCCTTGCGGGCGGGCCTGCCTGAGGAGCAGATCGGCCTCGGGCATGCTTTTGAGATCGATCCGGAACTGGAGGACGGTTTTCTCTACGAGGTGGCTCAGGCGCAGATGGCCAGGGAAATCTTCCCGAAGGCGCCGCTCAAGTACATGCCGCCTACCAAGCATATCACCGGCAATATCTTCCGGGCTTACCTGATTAACGGCCTCTTCAACCTGGCCGGGGTGATGACCGGGCAGGGCATTCAGTTGCTGGGGATGCTGACCGAGGCCATCCATACGCCGTTCTTGCAGGACCGTTTCCTGGGCGTCGAAAACGCCAGATATGTGATGAATACCGCGCGGCATCTGGGCGAGGAGATCACCTTCCGGGAAGGCGGGATCATCCAGCGCCGGGCGGCGGAGGTGCTCAAGAAGGCGGCTGCCATGCTGGCGGAGATCGAAAAGATCGGCCTGATGGCGGCCATTGAACAGGGCATGTTTGCCGATACTCCGCGCTCCCGTGAGGGAGGCAAAGGGTTGGATGGCGTGGCCAGGAAAGAACCCGGTTACTTTAACCCGTTTGCGGAGCTGATGCAGCGCGAGCTTACCGTGCCGCGACCGGCGCCGACGCCAGGCGCGGCCGTGGCGCCTGAAACGACGGGCGGGGATGGCCAGGCGGTGGAAAGGGGGCGCCGGTAAGATGGCGGAAGTGGATCTAACCAGGATCAAGCCCTATGGGGATACCATGAACGACGGCATGGTGCAGGTGAGCTTCACCCTGCCGGTGCCCCTTTCGCCGGAGGCGCAGGAGGCGGCCCGCCGGCTGGCGCTCCAGATGGGGTTGGATGAACCCAGGGTGGTGGAGAGCCGGGATCTTGGGATCGGCTTTTCCTTCTTTATTCTGTACGGAGCCTGCCGCCATATGGTGGATTTTACGGCTATCAAAGCGGCCAAAGTCGATGTGGAGGCCATGGATATGGACCAGGTGAACCGGTTCGTCCGGGAGAAGATCGGGCGCCGGATCACCGTGGTGGGGGCCTGTATCGAGACCGACGCCCATACCGTTGGCATCGACGCCATACTCAACATGAAGGGTTTTGCCGGGGAATACGGCCTGGAGCGTTACCCGGAATTCCGGGTGATCAACATGGGCGCCCAGGTGCCAAGCGAGGATCTGGTGGCCCGGGCCATTGCGGAAAAAGCCGATGCCATCCTGGTATCACAGGTGGTCACCCAGAAGAATATTCACGTGACCAATCTCACCAGGCTGGTGGACCTGTTGGAAGCCGAGGGGATCCGGGACAAGGTTGTCCTGGTGGTGGGCGGGCCGAGGATCTCCCACGAACTGGCTACCGAACTGGGCTACGACGCCGGTTTCGGGCGGGGCACCGTGCCCAGCGAGGTCGCGTCTTTTGTGGCCCGGGCTCTCTTGCGCCGCAAGCCGCAAGGGCAAATGAATAAGCAGGCCTGATTGGGGTGACGACTTCCGGGATGAATTCCGAGGTTTTCTCGCGCCGGTTTATAAACAGGCCAATCGGAATGTCGAAATTGGAGGAGGAGAGAGCAGATGGAGGAATCCTTGATCCGGGTGCGGATGAGCAGTCATGACGCTCATTATGGGGGCAACCTGGTGGACGGGGCGCGG
>JBLNCV010000095.1:0-5311 GCA_050260975.1 Syntrophothermus sp.
AGTGAAGCGGATTGTTCACCAGAAGGTGCCTGTGGCGGTGGCCCAGGAAATAGAGAACTACATCAAGGAAGCCGGTTTGGCCCCGGGGGCCAAACTTCCCAGCGAGCGCGAGTTCATGGAAATTCTGGGGGTTGGCCGTTCTTCCCTTCGGGAAGGCTTACGGATCCTGGAAGTCAATGGCCTGATTGATGTAAAAAGCGGTATTGGCATGTTCGTCTCGTTTCCCGCGCAAACTCCCAAGATCAGGTTTCTCATCGACAAGAAAAACCTTCTGGACGCTTTGAAGGTGCGCAAACAATTGGAGCTTCTGGTGGTGGAAGAAGCCATTGAAAACGCCACCGAGGAAGACATTCAAAGGATTGAGGCCTCGCTTCTGAGGCTTGAGGCTTGTTTTGAGAAAGGCGAGAGAGATCCGGAAGAGGATAAGTTGTTCCACCAGCTTATTTACCAGGCCACGAGGAATGCGGTTCTCGTCGATATCCTGAAGAACAGCGACCAGCTTTCCCGGTTCTGGCAAGGTCCCTTTGGTGACGAGGCGATCTTTGACAGCACTTCTGTTTTCCACAGGCCAATTTTTGAGTCCATCCGCGCCAGAGACAAGCAAGCAGGAAGAAACTCGGTAAAGAAACTCATGGAACAACTCGCCGCAGAGATCGAGAAAAAAAAGAATTGGCCTGTGGAAGTCATTTCTCAACCGCAATTAAAGGAAGAGGCCGGCGGATGAGATTGAAGAACCGGGAGGAAGGTGATGGCCCAAAAACATTGCTAAAAACACTACTGTAAAACATTACTGTAAGAAGAGAAGGAACACGGTAATCCATGGCTCTTGGAAGGTAGCAATGCAAAGGAACCGGTAGAAAGTCCCATTAAAGGAGGAAAATCTTCTATGCGCTGGTTGAAATCGTCGGTGGTCGTGGCGGTGTTGCTTGCGATGGTTCTGGCTGTTTCGGGCGTGTCCATGGCCAAACAGGTTACCTTGAACCTGGTGACCATCATGCCAAGTCCGACCCGCGATCAGTTGATGAAGTCGATGTTGGACCAATTTGAAAAGGAGAACCCGGATATCAAGGTCAACCTGATCTCGCTTCCCTGGGAACAGGCCTACCAGAAGCTTTTGACCATGTACTCGGCCGGCGAGGGTCCCGATGTAACCGAGATGGCCGAAAAATGGGTCTCCCAATTCGCGGCGATGCAGGTACTGGCCGACCTCAGGCCCAACCTCAAGACCTGGAAGGAGTGGAGCGATTTTACCGACGCAGCTCGCCAGATGAGCGAGATTGCCAACAAGACCCCGTATATCATTCCCTGGGGCTTCTATGAACGCGCTCTCTACTACCGGGCTGACTGGTTTAAAGAGGCGGGCATCAATCCGCCCCAGACTTTCGAGGATTTTGTCGCCGCGGCGGAAAAGCTTACGGACAAATCCAAGGGCCGTTTTGGTTATGCCCTGCGCGGAGGCGCCGGGAGCTGGGATAACATCCAGCTCTGGATGCTGGGTTATCTCGGAGACGGGAACTATTTCGACAGCCAGGGCCGCAGCAACCTGAACAAACCGGGCGCGGTCAAGGGCCTGGAGAAGCTGGTCAGCATTTACAAGAAAGGCCTGGCCTCTCCTGATTCGGTAACATGGGGATTCAACGACATCGTCGGCGCTTTTTACTCCGGCCATGCGGCCATGCTCGATCAGGATCCGGACACTCTGTCGGCCGTCAGGGATCACATGGACAAGGGAACTTACGCCGTGGCGCCGCTGCCGGTCGGACCTTCGGGCAAGACCTTCTTCCAGCTTGGTTTCCCCGGCTGGTCCATGTCCAAAAAGACCGCTCATCCGAAGGAAGCCTGGAAGCTGCTTTCATTCCTGGCCTCTCCCGAGAACAGCGCGAAGTTTGCCCAGGACACGGGCGCGATTCCGGTGGTCAAGAGCGCCCAAAAGAGCGACTACTACAACGATCCGATCTACAAAGCCTGGTTTACCGAGCTGAACGGGAAGCAGTACGTGAAGATCATCCCGCCCTGGTACCTGCCCGAGTGGGGCACCTTCTTCAACCAGCTGGTCCCGTCCGATTTCCAGAAGGTTCTTCTTGGCCAGCAGTCAGCGCAGGAAGCAGCCGATCACTGGGCGAAATTCCTCACCGACGCCGAGCAGAAGTACCGGAAGAGCGTCAAGAAGTAGAATTACGGGTGGAATGATTGGCGGAGGGAGGGCCAGTTCAAGGGCCTTCCTTCCGCTCCCCATCGTGAGGAGTGATCCGGGTGCCCAAAAATTCGCGAGCGGTGCGCAGGCTGGTTCCGTATTTTATGTTGAGCCCGTCTTACCTGTTTATCGGCGCCCTCATGCTTGTTCCGTTGCTGATGGCCATCCTTTATTCCACGCAATACTACATGGTCTTTGAGCCATTCAACAGGGCATTTATTGGTCTGGGCAATTACTTCAACATCTTCAAGGATCCGGTTTTTTGGCTGGCCGTCAAGAACACCGTAGTGTGGACATTTTCATCGCTTGTCCTGCAGTTCACTCTTGGCATGATCCTGGCCCTGCTGCTGAACGCCGGGCCGTTTTTCGGCAAACCCCTTTACCAGGCGCTGGTCTTTCTTCCCTGGGCGGTGCCCGGCTTTTTGATCGGCATGACCTGGAAATGGATGTTCAACGCGGAGTTTGGCGTAATCAACGATCTTCTGATCAGAGCCCATATCATCAGCCAGCCTGTCGGCTTTTTGTCGATGCCGTCCACGGCGCTGCTTTCGGTGGTGCTGGCCAACGTCTGGTTCGGCGTGCCGTTTTTTGCCATCACGCTGCTCGCCGGGCTTCAGGCGATTCCCTACGAGCTTTATGAGGCGGGCAATATCGAGGGGGCGTCATCCACCAGGCTCTTCTGGCACGTGACGCTTCCTCTTTTGAAACCGACCATTATTGTATCCACCCTTTTGCGGGTGATCTGGATAGCGAATTTCCCGGACCTGATCTACATCATGACTGAGGGCGGGCCGGCGGATACTTCCCAGACGCTGTCCACCTATATTTTTCTTACCGGGTACAAATCGTTGAATATCGGCTATTCGGCGGGGCTTTCGGTGGTGCTGTTTTTGGCGCTGGTGGTTTTCGCCGTGGCATTTATAAAGCTTACCGGTTTTGGGAGGGAAGAGGCATGATTCAAAGACGCAGCATATGGCAAAGGCTCGGTCGGGCGCTGGGGCTCCTGTTCTTCCTGTGCTTCGCCCTTTTCCCGCTCTACTGGATGGTATTGACATCTTTCAAGCCGGACCGCGAGCTGTTCTCCGAGCATGTCAATTACTGGCCTGTGCACCCAACTTTTCAGCACTATGTTGACGTTCTGCAAAGGACGGCGTTCGGCGTCTATTTGCGGAACAGCCTGGCGGCGGCCAGTGCGGCGTCGCTGGTCGTTCTCATCATCGCCATCTTCGGCGGTTACGCGCTGGCCAGGTTCAAATTCCGGGGGAGGCAGATGAGCCTTATGGCGTTGCTCGCCACGCAGATGTTCCCGGGCGTGGTGCTTGTGGCGCCGCTCTATATACTCTTCAGCAAGTTCCACCTGCTGAATACCCTGCTGGGGTTGATCTTGATCTATATCACGTTGAACATTCCCTTTGCGGTCTTTCTCATGCGGGGATATTTCGCCGACGTGCCCGTCGAGCTTGAAGAGGCGGCCTATATAGACGGATGCAACCGGATAGAAGCCATCTGGCGGATTGTGGTTCCCGCATTGTGGCCGGGGATCGTGGCGACGATCGTCTTCGTGTTCGTCGCCGCCTGGAGCGAGATGGTCTTCGCGGTGATGTTCATCAACGATGAAGGCCTGAAGACGATCCCGGTGGGGCTGATCATGTTTGTCAGCAAATTCAATGTAAGCTGGGGTATGATGATGGCCGCCACCACCATGGCGCTGGTGCCCATCGCCGTCCTGTTCGGGTACATCCAGCGTTACCTGGTTCAGGGGCTGACCATGGGGGCGGTGAAAGGCTGATTTATAAACACCTGTTTGAGAGGAGATATCCAAATGTCAAAAGAGCCGCAGAAACATTCGGAGAAGGGCGAGAATCCCGCGTGGAAATTCCAGACGAAACTTCTCCATTCCGGAGAGGATCCGTCCAAATATTTCGGAGCGGTCGTTCCGCCCATCGTTCAGACGTCGCTGTTTGCTTTTGAGGACTATGAAGCTATGGATGAGGCCTTCGAGGATCGGGAGCATCATTTCATCTACACCAGGGGCCAGAACCCGACCATCGATCTCACCGCCGCCAAGATCGCCGCGCTTGAGAACGGGGAGGCGGCCAGGCTCTTTTCTTCCGGCATGGCGGCCATCTCCTCCACGATCCTTTCCCAGGTCTCCCAGGGGGATCACATCGTCTGCGTGAAATCGGCCTATGGGCCCACGATGAATTTTTTGCGGAACTGGCTGACCAGGTTTGGCGTGGAGACCACCTTTGTGGACGGAACAGACCCCGCCGAGTTTGAGAAAGCGGTGAGGCCCAACACCCGCCTCTTCTACGTGGAAAGCCCGAGCAGCCTGGTTTTTGAAATGCAGGACCTGCGCGCGGTTTCCGCGATTGCCAAAGAGCACGGGATCGTCACGATGATCGACAACTCCTGGGCCACGCCCATCTTCCAGAAGCCACTGGATCTGGGCATAGATCTGGTGTTGCATTCCGCCACCAAGTATCTTGCCGGCCACAGCGATGTGGTGGCGGGAGTGTGCGTCGGCAGCAAGGAACTGGTGGGCAAGATCGCCGACAACGAACACGTCCTTCTCGGTGGAATCATGGGGCCTTTTGAAGCGTGGCTTTTGCTGCGCGGTCTGAGAACCCTGGATGTGCGCCTGGAAAGGCATCAGAAGAACGCCCTGAAGGTGGCCGCGTACCTGGAGGCGCATCCGAAGATCAAGAGAGTCTACTATCCCGGCTTGAAATCCCACCCGCAGTACGAACTGGGGCGGAGACAGATGTCGGGCTCCAGCGGGCTGATGAGCATGATGATCGACTGTGACCTGCCCGGCGTGAGGCGCTTTGTCAACAGCCTCCGGGTCTTCAGGCTCGGGGTCAGCTGGGGAGGATTCGAAAGCCTGGTCTATGCGCCGATTATCAGCATGGCCCGGGAGCAGCCTGAAGAGGTGTGGAGGGCCGCGGGCGTGGAACCGGGGCTGATTCGAATTTCGGTGGGCCTGGAGGACGTGGAGGACATCATTGCCGATCTGGACGCCGCGCTGGCCCGGGTCTAAACGGTTTAACCGGTGGGGAGCATCCATGAAGGATTATCTTGTCGGAATGGACATTGGCGGGACAAAGACCGGCGTCG
>JBLNCV010000096.1:0-11899 GCA_050260975.1 Syntrophothermus sp.
CTTCGGATACTGGAGCAAAGGCCGGTACAAACTACCAACAAAGTCGTGGCAAAAGAGGTGTATGGGAATGAGCGATTCCATCGTCTATTCCAACTCGCAACAATTTGAAAAGGATGTTCTCCAAAGCAACCTGCCGGTAATCCTCGATTTCTACTCCGAGGATTGCGCGCCCTGCGATGCCCTGGCCCCCATCTTCGAGCGCCTGGCCGAAAAGTACGGACACCTGATGCGGTTTGTCAAGATTTTGCGGCAACAAAACAGGCCCCTGGCAGAAAAATACGGCGTCAAGAGCAGCCCCACTATCCTTTTCTTTAAAAACGGCCAGGAAGTGGGCATCCGGTTGAACGGCTACATAAACAAACCTGACCTGCGCAAGTCCATTGAATCCGTACTTGGCGAGTCCCTGGTGAAGGGTGAACTGCCAAAGGTCGAATGTGACGTGTTAATTCTCGGAGGTGGGCCGGCCGGGTTGTCGGCGGCTATTTACGCCGGCCGCGCCAGGTTGAACACGGTCCTCGTCGATGAGGGGCTTCCCGGCGGGCAGGCCGCCACCACCTATCATATCGCCAATTATCCCGGCACACCGGGCACGGTGAGCGGCAAGGAACTCGTGAAAAACATGCGGGAACAGGCGGAATCTTTCGGGGTCCGCATTGATGATCTGAAAGAGGTTATGGAAGTACGGCTGACCGGGGAGATCAAGTCGGTCAAGACCGAGGACGCCGAATACCTGGCCCGGGCGGTGGTCATCGCCACCGGCGCCCAGCCCCGCAAGTTGCCGGCCGAAGGCGAAGAAACCTTCCGGGGTCGCGGGGTGCATTACTGTGCCACTTGCGACGGGGCCATGTACCAGGATCAGCGAGTAGTAGTGGTAGGCGGCGGCAATTCGGCGGTCGAGGAAGCCGTCTTCCTCACCAGGTTTGCAAGAGAGGTAACCATCGTCCACGAATTCGACCACTTCCAGGCCTCCAAGATCGCCCAGGAAGAAGCCGCGAAAAACCCGAAAATCAAGGTGATCTGGGAGTCCCATGTCGAAAAGGTGAACGGAACCACGCATGTGACCGGTCTGACTGTCAAAAACCTGAAGACCGGGCAGTTACAAGAGATCGAAACCGACGGGATCTTTGTTTATATCGGCACCCAGCCGCAGAGCGAGCGGTTCCACGGGCAACTCTCCATAAACGAGTACGGCTACATCGTGGCCGATGAAGAGATGCGCACCAGCATCCCCGGCGTCTTTGCCGCAGGGGACGTGCGCACCAAGAGCATCCGCCAGGTGATTACCGCAGCCAGTGACGGCGCCATCGCCGGGATCAACGCCGAAAGGTACCTGGCGGCCCATCCGGCCAAAAAGGCGAGTGAAGCGCTGGCCTATACAAAATAAACCTGGATGCACAATTACGCTATAACTCAGATGGATCGGGATTCTTCCAGATTCGTCTGTATTCCTTCTGATAGTCCCTCCACTCCGCTTGGCCCGGCTGCATTTGACAGGATGTCAAGGTACCGCGAAACCCATGGATGGGCGAGAGCGGTGATGCCGGGCCGCTTTTTTCCATCACCGCATAACACCCTGGCGGCATGGGAAACTTACAAGTAGCCAAAGGCCAAGTACCGGCAGAAGGAGGAGCGCCATGATCCATCTGGACCTCACCCCTGAAGAGCTCACGGTAATCCGAAAGTCCATCGACAACTGCCTGAAGACCTGCAAAGAAGGCGGCGCCGAAAAAGGCTGTGACGACTGCCGCCTTCTGGAGAAAGTTCTGGGGAAACTAGGGCAATATTAGATCCAAAATCCGGGCCGGTTTAGGCCGTGAAGTTTTCCTGGCGTATTAGAGGCGGTTCTTTCTGGCGCAGGGGAAGATCCACCGTGAACACGCTGCCCTGGCCAACCTCGGACCTAACCTCGATCTCCCCGCCATGCGCCTCGACGATCTGCTGGCAGACTTTCAGGCCAATTCCCGTCCCGCTTTCTTTAGTCGTAAAGAAGGCTTCAAAGATCCTGGGAAGGTCCTTTGCAGTGATCCCACAGCCCGTATCGGCAATCCGAAGCTTTACCCGATCCCGCGAGGGAGCAAAGAAGGTGGAAACACTGAGCATTCCGCCGGTCTCCATGGCTTGCAGAGCATTATTGCACAAATTGAGCAACAACTGCTTGATCAGTTTGGGGTCAAACTCCATCGATTGCGGCAAGTTGCCATCCAGATCAACCCTGATCCGAACGTTATGGAGCGACGCCTTGCTGGAAATCAGCGTCAAAACATCCTGGATCACCTTATGGAGATCAGCCGCTTCAAATCGCGGTTTGGACGGGCGGGCCAGGGAGAGCAATTGATTAATGATCACGTCCAGGCGGTCACACTCTTCCACAATAATCCGCCCAAATCTGGCGGCATCCTCCGGGCTGATCTGCAACATCTGGCCGATTGCGCGCAAGGCCGTAAGGGAATTCTTCAACTCATGCGCCAGGCCGGATGCCACCCCGCCCAGGACTGCCAGCTTCTCCGCCTCCCTGATCTTTTCCTGAGGTTTCCGCTCATTCGTAATGTCGCGAACCGCCATCAGGACGCCATCCATCCGGCCGGCCCCATCCGCCAGGGCCCGAGTATTTATGTTATATAAACGGACCTTGCCGGCGAACTCGATCTCCTGCTCCTGCTCCTGGAACTCCCTACCGGTCTCCAAGGTCTCCAACAAGGGGTTTAAATACCGGCCCTGGGCATCAAACTTCCGCCCCTGATAAAACACCTCGACGAAAGGTTTGCCCAAAACATCCTGGCGCCGGTAACCAGACGATATTTCGGCAGCCCGGTTGAAAAAGATCAGACGTCCTTCTCGATCCACAATGTTTATGCAGGTCTGGGCGTTGTCCATGGCTATTTGTGACAAACTTCCCTCTAAATGCAAATGATCGAATTCCGGTACACAATTAGTCACAAAAGATCCCCCTCTTCTCTCAGTGTAGTTTTACGTGTCAGAATCTACAATAAAAATCCTATGATTTATTCGCCGGACGCCGGGTTTTTCCTGCAAGCCCCTTGTCAAACTCCAAAAACCGTGGTATGATATGGAAAGTATTGAGCACGATTTTGTGCACAAATCCTTTGGAATCTTTCCCGAATATCTCCTGCGAGGTGGGTAAAAGCGATGGCAGAAGTTAAGGGTTATGTCTCTATCGATGAAGCGTTGGAGTTTGACCGCAACACCGTCCGGGAAAATTACAAACAGTACATTAACCCCGGCATGGCTACCCTTTTGGGGCTTCTGGATTTTGACAAACGGTTTGTGCGGGCTTCCGGCGTCTCGGTATGGGATAATGAAGGCAACGAGTACCTGGATTTTCTGGGAGGATACGGGGCCTTAAACACAGGCCATAACCACCCCCGGATCCTGGCGGCGCTGGAGAAGGTAAAGGGCATGCCCAATATCCTCCAGGCCAGCCTGAGCGGCATGGCTTCGGCCCTGGCGCACAACCTGGCGCTGATTGCTCCAGGCGATTTAAGACGTTCTTTCTTCGGAAACAGTGGAGCAGAGGCGGTGGAAGGCGCCCTGAAGCTTGCTCGGGCCGCAACCAAAAAACAACGCATCATCTACTGCGAAGGCTCCTTCCACGGCAAGAGCTTCGGCGCCCTGTCGGTCACCGGGCGTGCCAAATATCAGGCGCCTTTTGGGCCGCTGCTTCCAGGCACCGAACCGGTTCCTTACGGCGATGTGCGGCAACTGGAAGAAAAACTTCGCCAAAAAGACGTGGCGGCGGTTATTCTTGAGCCTATACAAGGGGAAGGCGGCGTAATCGTTCCGCCCGAGGGTTACTTGAAGAGCGTCCGGGAACTCTGCACGCGTTATGGGGCGCTCCTGATCCTGGATGAGATTCAGACTGGCTTCGGCCGGACGGGGCGCATGTTCGCCTGCGAGCATGAAGGAGTGGCGCCGGACATCATGTGCGTCGCCAAGTCGCTGGGAGGAGGCCTGATGCCCATCGGCGCTTACATGGCCACCGAAAAGGTCTGGGACCAGGCTTACGGCGGGGTGGATCGGGCTCTCCTGCACACCTCCACCTTCGGGGGCAACGCCTGGGCTTCCGCGGCGGGAATCGCCGCTCTCCAGGTCATTCTGGAGGAGGATCTGCCGGCCCAAGCCGCGGAAAAGGGCGAATACATGCTGGCCGAACTGAGGAAGCTGAAGGAGAAATATCCGATGATCAAGGAGGTGCGCGGCCGCGGGCTGTTGATTGGTATCGAATTTGAGAAACCCGCCAAGGGCATTCTTGACAAGTTGACCGGCGGCGCGATGAACAAACTTTCCGAGGAGTATCTGGGGGCCATGGTGGCGGGTGAACTTATCAACCGGCACCGGGTGATCACCGCCTACACCCTCAACAACCCCAACGTGATCCGGATGGAGCCCCCGCTTACCGTAACCCGCGCCCAGATCGACCAAGTTTTGAGTGCGCTGGACGAAATCTTCGCGAAAAATCGTGGCTTTATGAGCATGGCTCTCACCAGCACCAAGACTGCGGTAGGTGCGCTTTTCAGCCGGAAATAACCCGCTCGTCAGCGCCTGCGCGACAGTCTTTTAAGAAGTTCTCTGTATGTCAGGGTATTGAGGACGTTTTCCGCGGTTGCCCAGCCCCGCCGGGCCACCGCCACCCCATAGGACGGGTAATTGTTGAACTGTTCAAGGCTGTGTGCATCGCTGTTGATGGCCACCATCACTCCGTGCTCGACAGCCTTTTGTGTCATGATGTCATTGAGATCCAGCCGTTCCGGAGAAGCGTTAATCTCCAGAACCGTCCCGGTCCTGGCGGCGGTTTCAATGACAAAATCCAGATCAACCTGGTACGGGGGGCGTCGCCCCAGCATCCGCCCGCTGGGATGCCCGAGGATGTCCACGTGAGGGTTTTTAAGCGCCGCCTCGATGCGGCGGTTCATGGTCTGGCCATCCTGCTTGAAACCGCTGTGAACCGAGGCCACCACCAGATCCAGCTCCGCCAGGATCTCGTCGGGAAAATCCAGCCGGCCGTCGCTGAGAATATCCACCTCGATCCCACGCAAAAGACGTACTCCAGCCCTGGCGTTGAATTCCTTGATCACCTCCCCCTGCTGGCCCAGGCGCTCGGCGGTCAGCCCGTGGGCGATTGCCAGCGACCTGGAATGGTCGCAAATGCCCAGGTATTCGTAACCTCGGGCCTCAGCCGCGGAAAGAAGCTGTTCCAGGGTGGCAATCCCGTCGCTGGCTGTGGAATGTACATGAAGGTCGCCGCGCAGATCGCCCAACTCAACCAACTCGGGCAAAGCGCCCTGCGCCGCCGCCTCTATCTCCCCCCGGCCTTCCCGTAGTTCCGGCTCGATATATGCAAGGCCCAACCGCCTGTACAGGTCAGCTTCGGAGTTGATCTCATCCCGCCCTCGATCTCCCGGAGCGTTGCCCGCCGGGTTGCCTCGGGCTCCATCGCTATCCGAATCCGCTCGAAACAAACCGTACTCGTTGAGTTTATAGCCCCTTTGCCGGGCCAGATGCCGGAGTTTCACGTTATGCTGGGCAGAACCGGTGAAGTACTGCCAGGCAGCCGCAAATTCATGCGGTGCAACCACACGCAGGTCGAGCTGGATTCCGGCCCTGGTAAGCACGCTGGCCCTGGTGGGCCCCTGAGCCAGCACCTTCCAGACCTGCGGCATCTTCAAAAAGAGTTCCATTACCCGCTCCGGTGCCTCCGACGCTGCCAGGAGGTCCACATCCCCGATCATCTCGCGCCGCCGCCGGAGGCTGCCCGCGATTTCGACCCTGGCCACCACGCTGACCCTGGCCAGTTCCGCCCGTATCTCTTCCGCGATGGGCAAAGCTACTCCCAGGGGGATGGCCGGTGACGGATCACCAAAACCCGGCAGGGGCAAAGGCCCCCCCTCCCGGTGGGCTATTCCACGGCTTTCTAGAAACTCAATTCCCCGAAGAATCTTCTGTTCCAACTTTACACCGACTCCCCGCAGTTCTCTCAACCGGCGCGCTTTAGCCGCCTCATATAGTTGAGGAATTGTGGAGATCCCCAATTCATGGTAAAAAGTGTGGGCCAGCTTGGGGCCCACACCTGGTATGGCAGTCATTTCGATTACTCCGGGAGGGATTTGTGCTCGCAGCCTCTCCAGCAAGGCACTCGTCCCGGTAGCCAGGATCTCGTTGATCTTTTTGGCGATCGCCTCGCCCACCCCGGGGATCTCCCTGAGCTTCCCCTCGGCTTCCAGTTGGGCCAAAGGCGCCGGCAGAGCTTCGATGGCGTGCGCGGCAGCCCTGTAGGCCCGGGCTTTAAAAGGATTATCCCCCGAGATCTCCACCAGGTCGGCAAGCTCCCGGAAGACCCAGGCAACTTCGATATTCTCCACGGCAAATCTCCTTGGAATCAACCACCGCAGGATCTATCTTCAAACCTCCTGCCTGCCGGGCGAATTCCAGATCTTACGCTGATCAAAGGGTTCGCGATGAGGCAGTTCAAGCTTCGGACTCGTCTCAAAATCAGGCGGCAGTGTCAAGATCCGGGGCACATCGGTGGGCAAAATCCGGTCAAGCTGCCGGTAGACCGCCGGCGCAAAATCCAGATAACGCCTGGCGACCACCGAGTCGTGCAAAAGACTGGCGATCCCGGTATAAGGTACCGAGGCCATGATTAAAAGGCTCAGGCATACAAAGACCCCGGATTTGATAAAGCCAAATCCCGCCCCGCCAAAGCTATCCAGCAAGGAAAAGGGCGTGCGCCGGGCAATCTGACCCCAGAGGAAATTGATCCCCGCCACGAGGGCTCCTACCCCGGCCGCGATGGCCACAAAACCTACGATGCTCGCCACCGCCGGTGACACCAGGAAGCGGCCGCTTAAAAAAGAAGCCACCACCCAGGAGTATCGAAAGGCCAAAAGGATCCCAACAAGGGTCCCCGCCAGACTGAAGATCTCCCGGACCAACCCCCGGCTAAATCCTTTGATTACCGTGTATCCCACCACAATAATTATCGCCCAGTCCAACCACGTGAAATTCGTGCGATCACCCCCTCGAGCCTCACAATCTATCTTCCATGGGATTTTTGAAACGATCGCGGGGCGCCTTTGATGGTTGGCCTCCCGGCCCGCGTTCGGGGGAGCCGGCACCGTTCACACTGGCGCTCTTGCCAGCCTGCTCTGAAACGGCGCTGTTTTCCTCGGCAACACTCCGTCCTTCACAGCGGACCAGTTCATCGGCAAGGTTTAGAGCGACAAAGATGGCTAAACGGTGCAAGGGAACGGTTGGAAGTGCTCTCGCGGCCTCCTTGAGCCGTTTGTCCACAAGGGCCGCCACCTTCTCCACATGCTCAGCGCTGGCCTCGGTTTTAATAGTATACTCCTCTCCACTAATTTTAACCTTGACCCGATTTACCTTTTCAGGCCTGGTGGGCGCCATGTTGGACTCCCTGGACAATCAACCACCCCCGTCTCCCAAATCTGTAGCATACGCGAAGAAAACTCCGTAATGCGCGCACACATATTCCCCTACATATTTTAGAGACGTTTCTGCCGATTCCTGCCTGGTGGCAGGGAAAATTTAACATTTATTTGTGCGATCTTGCGTGCTTGTCCAACTACTTCCGCAACCTGGCACCGGTCTCCCTGGCCAGCGCCGATTCGATACGCGCCTGGGCTTCTTCCACTTCACGATCGGTGAGGGTCCGATCTTGCGCCCGGTATCTGAGCGAAAAAGCCAGGTTTTTGTGCCCGGGCTCGATCGGCGCGCCACGATACAGGTCGAAGAGCTGCACGTCTTCAACCAACTCGCCGCCGGCTTTCCGGATCACCTCCACCACCTTGTCCGAGGGAACCGCGTCTTTTACCACCAGGGCCAGATCCCGGACAACTGACGGGTAGCGCGGCAACTGGCGGTAGGTCGCCGACCTCTTCGGCGCCTTGATGAGGTTGTCAAAATTCAACTCAAAGAGATAGGTCTGCCCCGGGAGATCATAGTTTTTGGCAACTTGCGGGTGAACCTCTCCCAGTATCCCAACGGTTTGCCCATCCACCACCAGTTCGGCTGTGCGCCCCGGATGAAAGGTGGGATCAGATGCCGGTACAAAGGAGTACCTTTCCACCCCAAGATCCACCAAAAGTGCTTCCAGGGCGCCCTTTAGATCGTAGAAATCGACCTTGCGATTCCGCCTGTCCCAATGAGGCTCTACGACCAGCCCGGTCATCGCTCCGGCCAGCACCAGCGTCTCTTTAGGAAGACTGTCCGGAGTTGTGGGAAGATAGGTTCGGCCGAGCTCAAAGATCTGCACATCCAGGTTGCGCCGGTGAACATTGGAAGCCACTGTATCAAGCATCGAAGGCAAAAGTGTAGTCCGCATCACCGCCTGTTCTTCACTGAGAGGCATGATTAGTTCCACCGCCCGGCGCCTCTTGTCCTCCGGCGCAAGTTTGATCCGGTCCACCGCGTTTTTGGCCACGATGCTATAGGTCACCACTTCGGAGAGCCCGGAGCTCACCAGGCTGTTACGGGCCACATCGGCCAGCTTTTGCCCGGCGGTCTTGCCGGGCTGGTCCGCCACGCCGGAGGGCAGCGTGGCCCTAATCCGGTTATAGCCGTAGAGCCTGGCTACCTCCTCTACCAGATCGATCTCTTCCGTCAAGTCCCCCCGGTAGGTGGGCACAACAACCTTCAGAACCGGCCCTCCGGCACCGGTCGAGCCGGCGGAACTTGCAGATCTGTTCGCCCCAGTCTGGGCTTCCAGAACCTCCACCCCCGGAAGCCGCCGGAGAATGGCCGCCACCTCATCAGCATCGAGAGATGTGCCCAGCACCGCATTCACCCGGTCGATACGCAGGTCAATTTTTTTGGGCTCAATGACGAGCCTCTTTTCATCAATGACCCCGGCCACCGCCCGGCCTGCGCCAATCTCTTCGATCAATTGCGCCGCTCTGTTGACCGCCCGGATGACCCCCGCCGGGTCGACCCCCTTTTCGAAACGGGCTGATGCTTCGGAACGCAGGCCCAATTTTTTGGCCGTACGCCTGACGCTGGTCGGGTCAAAGTAGGCGCTCTCCAGGAGCACCCGGTGTGTAACCGGAGTAACCTCGCTGTTTTCGCCCCCCATCACCCCGGCGATGGCCACGGCCCTCTGCGCGTCGCAAATTAGAAGCATTTCGTCATCCAGTTCTCTTTTTGTTCCGTCCAGGGTGGTTAGTTGTTCCCCCGGTTTCGCCCGGCGGACGACAATCCGGTTCCCGGCCAGTTGGTCAAAGTCAAAGGCGTGAAGAGGCTGGTTGAGTTCCAGCATCACATAGTTGGTCACATCCACGATGTTATTAATCGGCCTCACGCCGGCCGCCCGCAAACGAACCTGCATCCACAGCGGAGACTCACCGACACGCACATTGGTGATCAGTCTGGCTGCGTAGCGTGGGCAGAGTTCCGGCGCCTCCACGGTCACAGAAGCAAGATCCCTGGCCTTCAAAGTGTTTTCCCGGCCCTCGGCCTGTTCTCCTTTGCCCTCGGTTTGCTCCGCTGGCTTTCCTTCCGGGAGCCGGAGACTGCCGGCGGCATCCTCCACAGCGGCTACTTCACGGGCCACCCCCACCATACACATGCAATCCGAACGGTTGGAGGTGAGATCCAGCTCCAGAATGGTGTCATCCAGCCCGAGCGCGGGGCGGGCATCGGAACCCACCGGCAGGCTGCCCGGCAGGATGAGAATCCCCGCCGACTCTTTCTCCAGGCCCAGTTCAGCGGCTGAACAGAGCATCCCTTCGGATTTTACGCCCCGGAAATCTGCGCTTCCTATTTGCACGCCCTCCGCCAGCACCGTGCCGGCCAGAGCCACGGGGACCGTGTCCCCGGCCTGTACGTTTGTGGCGCCGGTGACAATCTGAATTTCTTCCCCGCCTTCCCTGCGGACACCACAATCTACATAACAGACCCGGAGCTTGTCGGCGTTAGGGTGGGGCTCAATCCGGCGGATTTTGCCCACCACAACCCCTTTAATTCCTTCAGCAGGCCTTTCCAGGTTCTCCACGGCAATCCCGGCCATGGTGAGCGCCCTGGCCAGTTCCTCGGGCGATTTTTTGATCTCCACGTAATCCTTTAACCAATTGTATGAAACACGCATCTATACTTGCCTCCCTTCAACCCCGAAACTGCTCGAGAAACCGCAGGTCGTTTTCGTAAAAGAGCCGGATATCGTCGATGTCGTATTTTCGCATGGCGATTCGTTCCAATCCCATCCCAAAGGCAAAGCCGGTCACTTCTTCCGGATCGTACCCGGACATGCGTAAAACGTTTGGGTGGACCGAACCGCAACCCAGGATCTCGATCCAGCCCGAGCCTTTGCAGATCCGGCACCCGGTCCCGCCGCAGGCGAAACACGAGACATCCATCTCCGCGCTGGGTTCGGTAAATGGGAAGAAACTCGGCCGGAAGCGAACCTTCTGCTCCGGGCCGTACAAAGCATGCACAAATGCCTCCAGGGTGCCCTTCAAATCGCCGAAGGTAATCCCTTTATCCACCACCAGCCCCTCAATCTGATTAAAGACCGGAGAATGGGTGGCATCCAGCGCGTCCCGGCGGTAGACCCTTCCCGGTACAATGATCTTGATGGGCACCCGGGGGCGCATGGTCTCCATCACCCTAGCCTGCACCGGCGACGTATGGGTGCGCAGCAGGATTTCCGGCGTGATGTAGAGCGAATCCCACGCCTCTCTGGCCGAGTGTTCCTTTGGCATGTTCATGGCCTCGAAGTTATAGTAGTCCAACTCTACTTCCGGCCCTTCCGCCACGCTAAAGCCTAGACCCGTAAAAATCTCAATAATTTCGTCAAGTACGATGGTGAAAGGGTGCTTTGTTCCCATCCGGCGCCGTCGCCCCGGCAGGGTGATATCAATCCGCTCCGCCTCAAGGCGTTGCTGCATCTGGGCTCCCTCCAGGCGGGCAACCTGCTCTGCCAGCCGTGCTTCCACTTCTTCGCGCGCCTGGTTTACCAGCTGCCCGATTCGGGGCCGCTCCTCGGGCGAAACGCCGCCCATTCCCCGCAGGATCTGTGTCAATTCGCCCTTTTTGCCGAGAAAACGCACCCTAACGGCTTCAATCTCTTCCAGGCTGCCAGCCCTCCCGATAGCCTGCAGGGCCAGAGTTTTGAGTTCCTTAAGCTTCTCTTCCATTGCCTCTCTCACTCCTGTTGCTAACTTTGCGCCTTTTGTGTCAACCCGCTTCTTGTTGCTAAAAATAAGAGACTCCTTGCCTTCGCCAAGGGGCGAAAACAAGGAGTCCGCGGTACCACCCTAATTGATCCTTTAAGATCCACTCAACAAGGCGTCAGGCTCTTGGCAACCCTGATAATATACGCTTGCCAATAAGCCCAAACGACCTACTCCTTTTACGGGGAGCCCGGCCTGGCCTACCAAGGCAACCGAAACGGCCGGCAACCAAACTAATAGCAACCATGGCCGATTACCTCTTCAGCAGGCAGCTCAAGAGGGAACTTCAACCAGCCGCGCCCCGGCACCGCTCTCAATCGGTGACGGCGCCTCCCTGTCGGGCCGAAACCGGCCTACTTTCCTCCGTCATCGCCATCTTATCGACTTTCTATTGTATCCTATCGAATTTGTTACAAGACAAGCGGCTTTGTTAACCAGTCCTTCTTCTCTCCAACCCCACTTTGGCCACAGACCTTCGCCTATGTACCATTGCCCGTTTCAGCCTCCAAGCTACTGTACATGGGATACCAGTTCTCTGTATAACAGGTATGCCGTGATTGATCCAGTCGCCTCAAATAGCTTCCAAAAGAAGTCGGCGGTTAACATGTAACAGACCACCCCTTCGCTATCGTGTGCTGTCCCGGTGATTCGATTATAGCACAGCGCAAAACTCTTTACAAGCCAAAGTTCCACACCAG
>JBLNCV010000097.1:0-15233 GCA_050260975.1 Syntrophothermus sp.
TTTGAATTTGCCGGTGAAAGCGGCCGGTTGGCCCTTGGGCCGTGAAAAGAAGGCCGACGAAATCGCCAGGAGAGTGAAGAGGGTCAAACCCGCGATCCAAATCCACGCCTCCGGCCGGAAAGGGACTGCTTTGTGGCCGGAGGCGGCGTGCTCCCCCGTGTGCAAACGTCTCACCGCCTTTTAAACTGGTCATCCTGCGAATTTGTAATTTACAGCGTTAGTGTGACTTTATTTCGACGGTCTATCGAATGTTCCTGCTTAAGCGACATCCTCAAAGGGCATCCTCAAGCGACATCCCGATGGAAGGAGTTTGGATGGCCAATGGAACCAATTCGCCTCCTGTATGTCATCCGGCCGGCGGCCGGGGGAATGAGGGAACACCTGTTTAACCTCGTGGGCGGGCTGGATCCGTCTTTATACCGGATCACCGTAGCTTGCCCGCCGGATGAGGGGATGGTGTCCCGACTGAAGAAGTTGGGCGTACAGGTAAGGACCTTTGCCCTCAAAGGGGAGTTGTCACCCTGGTCGGATTGGAAGGCGACGCTTTTCCTGCGCCGGCTAATCCAAGCGGAGGGGATTCAACTAGTCCACGTGCACGGTTTCAAGGCCAGCCTGGTGGCGCGAATTGCGGCCGGGAGCCGGCGAATGGGCAAACGTCCCAAAAGGAACCGCCCAAGGGTAGTATATACCGTTCACAATTTTATCTTCGGGGAGGGAGGCAAAGGCCTTAAAAGGCGGCTCTACATTTTGCTGGAAACGTTTCTTGCGCCGAGGACCGACAAGATTATCACGGTTTCCAGGGCTCTGGAAGAAGACCTATCGCGCCTGGGAGTTCCTTCGAACAAAATCGTGGCTATCTATAACGGTATAGACACCAGCCGCTTTTCTCGTGCGCGGAACCCGGAGGTACGCACCCGGAAACGATCGGAGATGGGGCTGACGAGTGATCACTTTGTGGTGGGTACGATAGCCAGGCTGATCTCCTCCAAGGGCGTCGGCTGCCTGCTGGAGGCGGCCTCCGTAGTGCTGGACCGGATCCCCGGCGCGGTGTTTGTGATTGTGGGCGATGGGCCGCAGCGACAGGAACTGCAAAACAAGGCGGCTGGTCTGGGGATCGGTGGCGCGGTCCGGTTCCTCGGGTTTCGTGAGGATGTCCCGGAGCTTCTGGGAGCTTTCGACCTGTTTGTCCTTCCCTCGTTGAGCGAAGGAATGGCAATCACCCTGGTGGAGGCCATGGCCGCCGGGCGGCCGGTGGTGGCCAGCAGGACTGGGGGGATTGTGGAGGTAGTGGAAGACGGCAAGACCGGTCTTTTGGCTCCGCCGGGGGAGTCCGGGGCGCTGGCCGGAGCGATCCTCCGACTGCACGACGATCCGGGAAAAGCCGCGGAATTTGTTGCGGCGGGGCAGCGGCGCGTGGAGGAAAAGTTCACCCTGGAGGCCATGCTGCGCCAGACCCAGGAGGTATATCGAAGCGTGCTTGAATAAGTTGTGTCTGAACTTCCACTGAAGATCAAGCGCCGCTTTGGTAGGCGAGGAGCTTCTGGAGCAAAGGGCGCGACCTTTTCACGCGGCCCTTTCAGGTGGAACTTAGACGATCACGTGCAAGCGCGAGCAAGGTTTCCCGGGTATTCTTCTCGGGATGATCCAGGACCTGTCCCATGAGATATTCCAGCAGCCGGCCGACCTTCGGGCCGGGCGGCAAGCCTAAAGCGTGCATGAGATCGCGGCCGTTTACGGCAAGATCCTTCAGGCTGAAAGCGGCGGAGCCGGCCAGGATCTCTTCAACCCGCTCCGCAAAGTTGTCGATGTCTTCCATACGGCGCCCACCGGCGCCCTGCTTTTTTCCCGAAGCGAGAGCGTCGGCCGCCCGCAGCCTGATGAGGTCGTGGATATTTGTGGCGCCCACCCGGGCAATCAGTTTGCGAATGGTGGAATCTTTAATTTCAGGGCTTGCGGAAAACATATGGTGGCGGATGAGCAGGCAAACCCGGTCGATCAGGCCGGAGGGGTAGCGCAGCCGGATCAGGAGCCGCTTCGCCAATTCCACCGAGGCCTCTTCATGGCCGTGGAAACGGACGGCGCCGTCCGGATCTTTGCTTTTGACCGGGATCTTGCCGATATCATGAAAGAGCGCGGCCAGTCGCAGGGCTAAAACCGGCGGAACCGCGGCGGCGGTCAGGAGGCTGTGGGTATATACTGAATAGGCATGATATTTGTTCTGCGTCACTCCGAAACCCGCGTCCAGTTCGGGGATAATCCTTGCCAAAAGCCCGGTGACCCGTAAAAGCCGCAGGCCATACAGAAGGTGTGGCGCCAGGAGGATCCGGCTCAGTTCGTCCCGGATTCTTTCCGCGGAAACGTTGGCAATCAGCCGCCCTTCCTCAAGGATGGCCCGCTTTACGCTGGTTTCGGGCGTAAAACCAAGCTCGGCGGCAAACCGGATGGCCCGCAACATGCGCAGGGCATCCTCCCTGAAACGTTCTTTGGGGTTGCCCACGGTGGCGATGCGCCCCTGGGCAAGATCGGCCCGCCCGCCGAAAGGGTCCAGCAGTCTACCGTCCGGGCCAAGTGCCATGGCGTTGATGGTGAAGTCCCGGCGGGCTAGATCCGCTTTAAGATCCCGGGAAAAATTTACGCTCTCCGGCCGGCGCCCGTCAAGATAGCGGCCGTCGGCGCGAAAGGTGGTGACTTCCACCCCTCGCGCCGGAGTGCGCACTGTGATCGTGCCGTATTTCTCACCGGTGGGGATGTGGTCGGGGAAGAGAGCCTTGACCTGCTGCGGCAAGGCGTCGGTGGCCACATCCCAATCATGGGGCGCGCGGCTCAGGAGTAGATCCCGGACCGCTCCTCCGGTTACATAGGCCTGAAAGCCATCGCTGTTCAACCAGGTCAAGATCTGCTGTACATCTGACGGCAGCGGCAGTTCCGGCGGCAGTAACGGTTTCCGCGGTCCGGACTTATGCCTGCGCCCTGGTTTCCCGGCAGGCGGCATAAACGGTTCCCCCACGAGGGCCAAAACCCCGGCAGGGTTTTGGCGCCTTTTCTAGAAAGTTTCAGGGTATTGATCTTTTAGAAAGTTTTAAGGTACTGGTCGATCTCCCACTGATGCACCTGGGTACGGTAGACGTCCCACTCGATGGTCTTTGCCTCGACAAAGTGGTTGTAGATATGATCGCCCAGCGCGGACTTGATCAGTTCGTCCTTGGCCAGTTCATCAATGGCTTCTTTCAGGCTGCCCGGAAGGCTCGAGATCCCTTCGGCGGCGCGTTCTTGCGATGTCAGGTGGTAGATGTTCTTAGTCGTGGACTCCGGCGGGCTAATCTTGTTCTTGATTCCGTCCAGGCCGGCTTTGAGCATCACTGCAAAGGCCAGATAAGGATTGCAGGACGGATCGGGGTTGCGCAGCTCCACCCGGGTGCTCAACCCGCGAGCCGCCGGAACCCGAATCAGGGCGCTGCGGTTCATGGCCGACCACGCGATGTAGACCGGGGCTTCGTAGCCCGGCACCAGCCGTTTATATGAATTGACCAGGGGGTTGGTGATGGCCGTGAAACTCTTGACATGCTTGAGGAGGCCGCCCACAAAGTAGACGGCGGTTTCGCTCAACTGAAATTTTCCGTTTGGATCATAGAAGGCATTGTTGCCGTCTTTGAACAAAGATATGTGCGTGTGCATCCCGGAGCCGTTGATGCCGAAGATCGGCTTGGGCATGAAAGTGGCGTGCAACCCGTGTTTGAGGGCCACGGCGCGGGTGACGAGCCTGAAGGTCGCGACCCGATCCGCGGTGGTCAGGGCGTCCGCGTATTTGAAGTCGATCTCGTGTTGACCCTCGGCCACTTCATGGTGGGAGGCTTCCACCTCAAACCCCATCTCTTCCAGGTTCAGCACGATCTCCCGCCGGGCGTCTTCGCCGCGGTCCACCGGGGACAGGTCAAAGTAGCTGCCTTCGTCGTGGGTGATGGTGGTGGGCTGCCCCTCGGCGTCCAGCTTGAACAGGAAGAATTCGGCTTCCGGGCCGCAGTTCATTACATACCCCATCTCGGCGGCTTCCGCCAGTACCTTTTTCAGCGTGGAGCGCGGGCACCCGGCGAAGGGCTTATTGTCGACGGTGTAGATGTCGCAGATCATGCGGGCCACGTTCGGCCGCCACGGATAGATTACAAAGGTATCCAGGTCGGGCTTGAGGTACATGTCGGACTCCTCGATCCGGGTGAAACCTTCGATGGAAGAGCCGTCAAACATGATCTTTCCGTCCAGGGCTTTCGGCAGTTGTTTAACGGGGATCGCCACATTTTTCAGGACCCCTAAAATGTCGGTGAATTGCAGGCGTATGAACTGGACTTTGGCCTCCTCGGCAATCTTAAGGATCTGTTCTTTTGTGTAACTCATCTTGCTGGCCTCCTCAAATTTGTTGAACACGGTTCTGGTGGTGACACCATTAATCTATAGGCTAATGATACCTTACTTTACACCATGTGTCAAGTATTTGTTAGGTATTTTGACGTTTATTTAACAGGGGGGATGAAGATGACCGTAACGAAAGCCGGCGATACTGGCAGAAAGACTGCCTGGCGGCATTTGCCAGGGCTGGAAGCCCGGATCAAGGCGGTAATCAAAAAAAGCAAAGGGCAGGTAGGGGTGGCGGCTAAAGACCTGGTGACCGGAGAGACCGTCCTGGTTAACGCGGAGGAATCCTTTATCGCGGCCAGCATCATCAAGGTGCCAGTGATGATCGAAGTCTACCGGCAGGTGCGGGCGGGCAGGCTGCGTCTGGACCAGATGGTGGAGCTCAAGCCCGAGGACAAGGTGGGCGGCGCGGGGATTCTGATGGAACTCCACAACGGGATCCAGCTTACTTTAGAGGATCTGGTGGTGTTGATGATCGTGATCAGCGATAACACAGCCACCAACATGCTTATTGACCTGGTAGGGGCGGAAGATGTAAACCGGACCATGGAGGCGTTGGGGGCCAGGGGCACGGTGCTGCGCAGGAAGCTGATGATCCTGGAATTGATCGAGAAGGGGATCCAGAACTACGTCACGCCTCTGGATATCCTGATGCTCCTGGAAAAGATGGCGGCGGGGCAGATTGTGGATGCCGTGGCTTCGGCCGCCATGCTGGAGATCATGAAACGCCAGCAGTATAATGAAAAGATCCCCAAGCGGCTGCCGGAGGGGCTGGTGATTGCCCACAAGACCGGCGAAATCTCCACGGCCTCCCACGACGTCGGGGTGGTCTACGCACCGGGGGGGCCGATGGCCCTGTGCGTGATGACCCAGGGGATCAGCGACATCGATTTCGCAAATGAGTCCATCGCCGAGATCTCCCGGTTGATCTACATGGCCTTTATGGCCGGGCGGCCGTAAATTGCTCCAGGCGGCAAATTACTCCGACTTTGGCAGTTGGTAGGAAATAATCAAGGGCTGGTCAGGAAGGCTTTTTTTGTGTACAATAAAAGATATGTAAAAAGGTATGAAGGTTGGAGGGAATCGCGTTGCCGCAGGGCGGTAAGATTTTGGTGGCCGACGACGAGAAGAAGATCACCGAGGTGGTGAAGGCTTACCTGGAACAAGAAGGCTTTAAAGTGCTGGTGGCGCACGACGGTGAAATCGCTCTAAGCCAGGCCCGCAACGTCAAACCGGACATGGTGATCCTGGATCTCATGCTGCCGCGCAAGAGCGGAGAAGAGGTTTGCCGCGCGTTGCGACAGGAATCAGACGTGCCCATTCTGATGCTGACCGCCAAGACCGCCGAGGAAGATCGGGTTCACGGCCTGAGCATCGGCGCCGATGACTATCTCACCAAACCGTTCAGCCCCAGGGAACTGGTGGCCAGGGTTCGGGCGATCCTGCGGCGCGCCGGTGGCGCCAGCCAGCCGCTCATGGATGTCATGGAATTTGCCGGCGGCCGTTTGGTGATCGATACGGTACGTTTCGAGGTTCGGTGCGACGGACAGGCCGTCAGCCTGACTCCCACCGAATTTAAACTTTTATCCACCCTGGCGCGTTATCCGGGCCGGGTTTATACCAGAAGCCAGCTTACGGAACTGGTGCAGGGGTATAACTACGAGGGGTACGACCGGACCATCGATGTGCATGTGAAAAACCTGCGCCAGAAGATCGAGAGCCAGGGCTGCCCGGGCTTTATCAAGACGGTTTATGGAGTAGGGTACAAATTTGAGGATGATAGAACAAATGCCACTTAAAACAACATTACCGGACAGGTGGTGGCTCAGGAAACTGTGGCCGAAGAGATTGTGGGTCAGGCTGGCGGGGGTCTTTCTGGTAGTGGCCCTGGGGACCATCACCCTTGGCAGCCTGCTGATCAATAGCGCCCTCAACCGGCAATTTCAGGAATATGTCTATAAAAATGAGGCGGTTCGCAACGAAAGAATCGTCCAGGTGCTCGCGGAGATCTACCGGGCCGATGGAAGCTGGGATGCCCTCCGCTGGCAGATGCCGCACATGGGGATGATGACCGGCGTGCGGTTGAGAGTACTGGATAACTCCGGCGAGTTGATCTATGACTCGTCGGCGATGGGCCGCCGCGGCGGCATGGGCATGATGTGGGGCATGGGGTTTCGGTCCCCGGAGGAGATAACCGGCGAGGGCCAGCGTTCGGTAAGTGTTCCGATCGAGGTGGACGGACAGAGGGTCGGGACCGCCCTGCTCACCTCGCTGGACCGCCAGGGGATCTGGAGTCGCCAGGACGAACTTTTCCGGCGCACCATCAATAGTTCGATTGTCACGGCGGGTATTATGGCTGGCCTTTTTGCCGTGCTGGCCAGTTTTTTGGTGGCCAGGCGCATCGTCCAGCCCTTGCAGAGCATGACTGAAGCCACCCGTGGCATGCAGGCCGGGGATTACAGCCGGCGGGTGGAGGTTTCCACCGATGATGAGATCGGCGAATTGGGGCAGGCTTTCAACAAGATGGCGAGCCACCTGCAAGAGGTGGAATTCCTGAGGCGGAAGCTGACCGTGGATGTGGCGCACGAACTGCGCACCCCGCTTTCCACGATCCGCAGCTATGTGGAGGCCTTTCAGGACGGGGTGATGCCGCCGGATAAGGAACACCTTTCGGCCATTCAGGAGGAGGTCATCCGGCTGGTGCGCCTGGTGGATGATTTGCAGGAACTGTCGGTGACGGAGAGCAAGGCTTTAAACATCAAAACGGCTCCGGCGGACCTGCGCGAGGTGGCGGCAGTAGTGGCGGAGCGGCTACGGCCCCTGTTTGTCGAAAAGGGGTTGGAACTTGCAGTTAAGCTTCCGGAGGAGCCGGTTTCGGTCAGGATTGATTCCGGCGCCATGAACCGGGTACTTCACAACCTGCTCTTCAACGCCTACAAATACACGGAATCGGGGGGCCGGGTGGCGGTGGCGGTGGAAATCACACCGGCGACCGCACCGGGTGGCCCGAGGCACGATGATCCAGCGCCGGGGGGTCTGATGCTCGAAGGAGCGCACGGCCCCGGCGGGGGGCACCGGCGTGCCGCCGGCCATCACCGTGGCTTGCGGCCGGCGCATGGACAGAGTCTGGAAGCTCTTGAAGCCCGCCTCTCGGTGGCGGACACCGGTATCGGGATTGCTCCCGAGGCCCTGCCGCATATCTTCGAGCGGTTTTATCGGGCAGATGAGTCGCGGGCGCGGGATACCGGCGGCACAGGCATTGGCCTCACCATTGCCAGGGAACTGGTGGAAGCGCAGGGCGGCCGGATTGAGGTGGAAAGCCGCCCGGGTCAGGGGAGCAGGTTTACGGTGGTTTTGCCCGTGGCTGGCGCCGGCGGGGAAGCCTGATAGGGGGAAGAGGCTCGACAGAATGGCCATCAGGGCAAAGGCTTTTTTATTTCTTGGAATATTTTTGGGGATCTTCTGGTGGGTTTCGGGCTGGGAAGGAGGGCAGGCCATGGCGGACGAGCCTGCCATGCCACCGGCAGTTCCCCCGGCTGCCGGTCCGGCGGCGGCCGAAGCCTCGGAAGTGTCTGGAAGCCCGGCGGCGGCTGGAGCCCCGATGACGGTCCCTGCGCCCAGGGCGAAGTATCTGGTGTTTGTGGTGGTGGATGGCGGCCGGACCGACTACTGGATGCGGTTTAACACCCCGACCATGATGGCGTTGGCCGCAAAAGGGGTTTTTGTGGATGCCGCGCACACGATCTTTCCCAGTAACACCACCGTCGCCATGACTTCCCTGATCACCGGGGCGTACCCGGCGACCCATTCCATTCCGAGCACCATCTATTATGATCCGGATACCTCGAGCCGGATCAACGGGCCCCGGCACAATACGGCGGAGACGCTGGCGGAGGCTTTCACAAAGGCCGGCCTGTCCACGGCGGCTGTCCAATATTTTGTCCTGCAGGGGCGCGGGGCGCAGGTTTATTTCGAGCCCAACGACACCGGGGCGATTACCGATCTGGCGGCAGGGCTAATCAGGGGGGGCACGCCCAACCTGACAGCGATCATTTACAACGAGACCGACAGTATCGGCCATGAATTCGGACCGGACAGCCCGGAGATCGCCGCGGCCATCGAAAAGGTCGACCGGCAGCTGGGGGCGCTGGTCGGCGCTCTTAAGGATGCGGGGATCTTCGACCAGACTGTAATCGTGGTCACGGCCGACCACGGGATGTCGCCAATCCGGGTGAACCTCACGCCTGCGGTGGAGGAGGCGTTTAAAGAGATAAGCGAGGAGGAGCGCCTCTCGATCGCTTATGCCACCGACACGCTGGGCGCTCCCAGGGATGTGCCGCTTCCCAACGGCCTGGAACTGGTGGGGTTTGTGGAAGACCCAGACGTGGTGTGGTTGCGGCTCTTTACTATTGCCCAGATCACCTTTCGCCACCCGTTGACGCCGGAGCAGGAGGCGAGGTTCAGCAACAGGTTGAGGGAGATTCCCGGGGTCGCCGAAGTCCTGAACAGGGACCAGATCCGGGCCAGGCACGGGCATCCGAAGCTGGGGGATCTGGTGGTGGTGGCGGCGCCGGGTTATGGTTTTGCGCGGAGCCGGGGTGGGCATGGAGGCCTCTATGAGCAAGAGGTGCCGATCTTGATCGAAGGGCCGGGGATCAGGAAAGAACTGAGATTGTCCGGGATCTACCGGGCGGTTCCCGTACCAGGCTCAAACTCGAAGGGCGCGGGTGAACAGGGCAATATGGACGATCCGGGCGCCAGCCTGCGGGTTCAGACTATAGACCTGGTTCCCACTCTGTTGCACTTGTTCCGCCTGCCTATTCCGGCTACAGTCGACGGGCGGGTTTTGAAAGAGGTCCTGGCAGGCGATTGAAAGAGAGCTTTTCAGGCGGTTAGAGGTAGCACGGACCGCGCAAAAGGGGGAGAGGCCGTGAGCCAGACGAGCCAATTGGATCAGGTAAGCCAGGTATACATCGCCAGATGTGCAAGTTACGAACGGGAGCAGGTCCGGCGGGCGGTGCGCCGGGCTGTGGACGCCCTGGGAGGGATGCGCCGTTATGTCCGGGCAGGGAATAAGGTGCTGATCAAGCCCAATCTTCTTATCGCATCGCTTCCGGAGGCGGCGGTGACCACCCACCCGGAGGTGCTCCGGGCGGTAATCGAACTGGCGCAGGAGGCCGGGGGTACCGTATGGGTCGGGGATAGCCCGGGATTTGGCAGTACCGAAAGGGTGGCCGAAAAATCCGGGATCGCGCAGGTCTGTCGGGAGACGGGGGCGGTTCTCAAGGGCTTTGATGAAGCTGTGGAAGCCGCTTTTGCCGACGGGGTGTTCTGCAAGCGCTTCACCCTGGCCAGGCCCGTCCGAGAGGCGGATGTGATTATCTCCCTGGCCAAGCTTAAGACCCACGGGCTTACTCTTTACACCGGCGCCATGAAGAACCTCTTCGGCTGCGTCTCCGGTTTGAACAAATCTCAGATGCATCTGCGATTTCAACAGCGGGACGACTTTGCCGGGATGCTGGTGGATCTTTACTCCTTTGTGAAGCCGGTGCTGTCCATCGTGGACGGCGTGGTGGGCATGGAAGGAGAAGGCCCCCGTAATGGGCGTCCAAGGCCGATTGGAGCGATCCTGGCCGGCGCGGATGCGGTGGCGGTTGACGCGGTGGGAGCGGCAATTATTGGGTTGGATCCGCTGGCGGTACCCACGACCCGGATTGCGCATACGCGGGGCGTGGGGCAGGGTAACCTGGAACGGGTTGATATACTTGGGGAGCCTCTGGCGGCGGCAGTGGTTCCGGGCTTTGTGCAAAGCGCTGGCGCCAGCGTGTCCAGGCGGCGCTGGCTTGCCAGGCTCACCCCGCTCTTGCAGAAACAGCTTACCGCCAGGCCGGTCATCCAGGCGGACAAATGCGTGGGCTGCGGCGTCTGCCAGCGCAGTTGCCCGCCCTGGGCGATTACTATTGACGGCGGCAAGGCGCATATCGACGAAACGAAGTGCATCCGGTGCTACTGTTGCCAGGAGCTTTGCCAGGAGGATGCGGTGGAAATGCAGAAAAGCTGGCTAATGCGGCGGCTGGTGCGGGTCTGAGCTTTTTACCGGGAATCATTGGCTTTAGAATTTGGACTTGCGAGGGATGATGATGAACTTCCACAACCCGCGGCGTCTGGAGAGCGACCTGGTGCTGGTACTGATCACGGTGGTCTGGGGGGTAACCTTTTCGGTGACCAAGCAGGGATTGGCGGTGGTGCCGCCTCTGCTTTTTCTTTCCATCCGGTTTATGCTGGCTTTTGCCATCCTGATGGCGGTTTTTTACCGGCGGGTGCTGGCGCTGGGGAAGGATTTGCTGAAGACCAGCCTGCTGGTCGGGTTTGTGCTGTTTGCGGGCTTTGCCACCCAGACCATGGGCATCCGCTACACTACCGCTTCCAAGGCGGCGTTTATCACCGGGCTCTCGGTAATTCTGGTGCCGTTTCTGTCTATTGCTTTCTTGCGGAAAAAACCTTCCGGCTGGACGCTGGCCGGCTCCGTCCTGGCCTTCGCGGGCATGGCGGCCCTCTCGGTAGATCCAACGGTGTCGTATCTGCCTTCCTGGGGGGACTCTCTGGTCTTCTTGTGCGCCATTGCCTTTGCGACGCATATCGTCCTGACCGGCAAGTACGCGCCGTCGGTGGATCCGGTGGCCTTTACCACAGTCCAGGTCGGGGTGGCTGGCGTGGCGAACGGGGTGCTGGGGTTGTTGACCGAGCCGGTGCCTGCGTCGATTCCTCCGCCGGTTTGGGGCGGCCTGGCCTTTTTGGCCGTCTTCGCGACTCTGGGGACGACCCTGGCCCAGACCTGGGCGCAACGTCATACCACGCCCACCCACACGGCGATCATCTTCACCCTGGAGCCGGTCTTTGCCGCGATCTTCGCCTATTTCTTTCTGGGCGAGGTGCAGAACCTGCGTACTTTGATCGGCGGGGCGTTGATCATCCTCGGCATCCTGGTGGCGGAGCTTCTGGACCGGCCTGATGCGGGTCTGCGCCCGGCAGGGATGTCGAGACGGCGCGAAGCGCAGGAGGGGTGAGAGCGGTGCAACCCCAACGAAAAATTTATATTAAAAAAACGTAATATTTGTTGACATCATTATAGCGTTTTAGTATAATGTTAGCGAAAAACATATTTGATTACCTGCACACCGAGCATCGTGAAAGAGCTCACAATCACAAAACGCCGGTGTGGGAAAAAGGAAGGGAAGGTATGATGGATCTTTTGCATCGGACAAGGAAAGTGACGCAGTACATTCAGAACATCGAAGAGTCCATCGATTGGTCTGAACTGGCTGAAAAGCTACAGGAGTTTTTGGGCTCCTCAGGGGTCTGCCTGGCGGATCGTGAGGGGAGGATCCTGGGCTGCAGCGGAGTTGTCAAAGGCCATGTATCCATAAAAGGATCCGCAGAGCCTTCAACGCTACCTGAAGAACTGAATGCCAAACTTCTGGCGCTGTCCGCGACAGGCGTCGTCGACCACGGGAAGGTCTTCGGGAAACTGATCCTGACCGCGGTGCCGGTAATCGCCCGGGGCCAGCGCCTGGGCACGCTGCTTCTTCTCGGGCCGTCCGAGGCGACCGTCGAAGACCTGGTGATTGCCGAGTATGCGTCCACCCTGATGGGGATGGCCATCTTCAACGCCAAGGACAAAAAGCGCGGCGAAGAGGCCCGGGAAAAGGCGATGGCCCAGATGGCGATCTCTTCGCTTTCTTATTCGGAGCTGGTGGCGCTCAACGGGGTCTTCTCCCAGCTTGGCGGCAAGGAAGGTTTCCTGGTGGCCAGCCGCGTGGCGGATGAGTCCCGCATCACCCGCTCGGTGATCGTCAACGCGTTGCGCAAGCTGGAGTCCGCCAACCTCATCCGTTCGCGGTCTCTGGGGATGAAGGGCACCTACATCAAGGTTCTCAACGAACACATCCTGACCGAACTGGACAAATACAAACTCAAACAATCCCACTTGCTCTCGCCGATCATGCTGGAGAAGCAGGCGTAGATGCCGGCATAGTAATCGAGGCAGGTACAAGGGCAAAAGAATCGAAAGAGATTCTTTTATGGGTTCGGGATTTTCAGGGTTGTCGCCAACTTTAAACATTTTGTGGCTGCTAATAGCTGCTTTTGGGCAGCTTATTTTTTTGCCAAAAACTGGACCGGTACGGACAGCTTCCTGGACGAAACCCACGAAGAAAAGATCAGGACACTTGTAAAGAGGCCAACAAAATTCAAGGTCTCATTGCCCCGGCTGATCGTCCGGTACAAAATCTTTTTGCCCCAACCTGCTTGCATACAAATTTCCCTTAAGTTTCTCGAAAGACACTGTTGCTGGAAAATTTAAGTATGTATCGGGTCTGAGTGATGACGAATATAAAACAACTGCCAGCAAAAGTGTTACACCAGCTTCAACCACGGAGTACAAGAGATCAAGGATTAGTTGGGGAGTTTTCGACGGGTTGCGCCTCAACGAATCGCTTGCGGTCGGCTTTGGGTTGAATATGGATATGCCGGTTAAGAAACAAAAAACTGTAACTCCTAGTAGCGGCTCATCAACTACTGAAACTTTGGAATGGAAATATCCGGAAAGTGAGTTTATTGCAGGAAGCACCTTCAAACTTGATGAGAAGACACAGATCAGTGCTAATGGATCATACCTTACCTATTCGGGCGACTTTGTCTATACCTTTACTGACGGTACGTTCTATAAAGAAAAACAAGATGGCTCGGATATGGACATCCAGGCCAAAGTCAAAAGAGTACTTGGCGATGACCTTACCGGTGTAGGGTTCATTGGCTTTGGATCTGGATCCGAACGATATACTCCGTCAGGTATTACCGTTAAAGATGAGACGAAAACCTCGAACTTTAATTTAGGTGCCGGCGTGGTAAAGAAGTTCAATTCGGCGCTGGTGGCGGCCAAAGCTACCTACAATTTGGATAGTTCTAAGTTTAGCGATGAACCTATTTATGCGGGAACCTACAAATCCAAATCCGAAAGTGAATTTACCATCGGTGTGGGTGCCGAGATGGCTATCATGAAAGGGCTTGTGGGCCGCGCTGGTATTTGGGACACCTTTAGTTCCACATCGAAGCTTGTCCGGGCTGATAACAGTACGGAGAAGTCCGGTTGGTCTTCGATCATGGGCAGCCTCGGCCTGGGTTGCAGCTTTGGGAACTATCAAGTGGACCTACTGATTCCGATGTTCTACACTAGTAATTCCGAAAGCACAGGGATGAAGACCAGTTATAGCACTCGAGAGATCCAGTTGGGTGTAAGTGCGAAGTTCTAAAACCAGGGTGGACGACGACTCTTTAGAGCGGAGTCCTAAAAAGTAACTTTAAGGAGAATCTTAGTGATGTAAAAAGCGGAGGCCTTTCCGTCCGGCGGCCAGGTTGGCTGTTGCATGGATGGCGGGCCTCTTTTTTGATCTGCATGGTAATTTCATCAATATGAGGTTCTCCACGAACAAGAGCATAAACCGATACGTGTGGAACTAGATATTAAGCAGTGCAAGAAATGGGAAATGGTTCGGATTCGAAGGAGACTGGTTCTGATGAAGCGGCTGTGGGGATCAGGTTTGGGTTTACGCCGTAGAGCCGCTTTTTACCCCAATTTATCTCCTCTATTCGTGGCATTCCGTATAGCGGTTGCTCTTGTCATACTCGTGATCGGGATATGGATATACGCGATCGTCAAATCCACAATCTTTATCGGGCCGGCCTTGCCGGTAGATCTCACCATGCCCGATCAGGACAAGGGAGAAAAAGCCTCGGTGACCGCTTTTGTCTGCAACATCTTTGGGGATCCGGTGGCCGGCGCGCAGGTCAGGATTGGACAGGTTCAGGCCATGACTGATACACGCGGCTATTTTCTTTTGGAGGAGGTTCCTTTAGGGCCGCAAGAACTGGTGGTCAAAGCGGCGGGTTACCAGCCCCTGATCCGAAAAATTCCGGTTGATAACGGCCGGAACATCGTGGACATGAAGTACGACACCGGTCTCTGGCCGAACGATTTCCGGGTGGATTTTCATGTCTTTGCCAATGTGGATCGGACTGGCAGCCTGAAGCTGTTCGGCGAGGTGGGGGTGGCCAACGGCGGCAGCGATGCCTACTACCTGCTCGATGCCTCCGTGAGCGGACCCAATGACGAACAGGTGCAGGACCTTCTGGAGACCGAGGACGATTACCGGGACTTCGCCGGCAGCTACGGGGACGATAACTTTGTCGCCCGCCCGCGCATGGCGGTGGTCTTTGCGCCGCAGACCCACGATAAGGTTGACCTTAAGCCCCATCCAGGGCCGGTCTTGGGCGGAGAATATAAACTTACGGTGGTCTATGCCTCCGGGGAAGATTGGGCCAGAGGGCAATCGCAGACCATGGTCCTGACCGCCCACGCATTTTTGGACTCGGATTGGAATCCTCACTCCCCTTAGAAGAGGAATTTCCCAAGAAATGCAGAATAAGTCTAAAAATAATCTGGACATCTTAGGGGAGGGGAAAGAATGCGGTTCAGGCGGTTGCTTATCAACAGATGGTTATGGTTAATTTTCGTAGTCGTACTGGGAGCAGGTGTTTCGGAGATAGGGTCCGCTTCTGAGGCGCAGGACCTTGCGGCTTTGTTAAAGACCGCGGATGAGCTTTATGCCACAAGATCCGATCCAGCCAACCTGCAAAAGAGCATCGACATCTTAAACAAGCTCCTGGCTTCCGTCAGCGACACCAACACCAACACCAACACGGGTACTGATTCATCCACTTATGAAGCCCTGTGGCGGCTGGCGCGGGCGTACCGCTGGGAGGCCGAG
>JBLNCV010000098.1:0-3080 GCA_050260975.1 Syntrophothermus sp.
TTACAATGGGCGGTGGCCGGGCGATGAAAAGCATAGACTACTCATTATACGCGGTCAGCGACCGGGGGCTGCTGCGAGGGCGGCCTCTTGTCCAGGCGGTTGAACAGGCCATCTTGGGCGGGGCCACGGTGGTGCAGTTGCGGGAAAAGACGGTGTCCACCCGCGAATTTGTGAAGCTGGCCCAGGAGGTGCTGGCGGTTGTGAGGCGGTACAGGGTACCATTGATTATCAACGACCGGATTGATGTGATGCTGGCGGTGGACGCGGACGGCGTCCATGTGGGCCAGGATGACATGCCGTCGGCCCTGGCCCGAAAGCTTATCGGGCCGGAGAAGATTCTGGGCGTCTCCGTGGAGACTGTCGCGGAGGCGCGGGCGGCGGTGGTTGCAGGAGCGGATTACCTGGGCGCGGGGGCCGTTTTTGTCACGCCGACCAAGGCAGACGCGGGCCAACCCATCGGCCTGGACGGGCTGCGGCGGATTAAAGATGCCGTGGGGATCCCGGTGGTGGCCATTGGCGGTATTAACGCCGGTAATCTGCGTCAGGTCCGGGAAACAGGAGTGGACGGCGTGGCGGTGGTCTCGGCCATCTTCGGCCGGGAGGACATTCGCCGGGCAGCCGCCGGGCTGGCGGCCATTGTAAAGACTGGTGCGGCCGGAGCCGGTACCGGTGACGATGCCGATGGTGACACAGAAGACCGCAACCATATAACTGAGCGTTGCGCAAGGAGAGGGTAATATGAGCGCCAGGACTACCAGAACCGGGACCAATTTGAAGAGTATCGGGGAGTTTGGGCTCATCGAGCGGCTTAAAAAGTTTGCCGGCGGCCGCGGCGGGATGCTTGCCGGAATCGGTGATGATGCGGCGGTGCTGGAGGGCAGGGAAGGGTATGTGACGCTTTTAACCACCGATATGCTCACCGAGAAGGTGCACTTTCTCCTGGACAAGGTTTCACCCTACCAGCTCGGCCGCAAATCCATGGCCTGCAATGTGAGTGATATCGCGGCTATGGGTGGTTACCCCACCTTTGCGGTGGTTTCGCTTGGGTTGCCTGCAAACTTGCCGGTGGAATTTGTGGAGGAGTTTTACCGAGGATTAGCGGAAGAGGCTGGCCGGTGGGGCGCGGCCATCGTCGGGGGCGACACGGTGGAAAGCAAAGGAGGGCTGGTGATCAACGTGGCCCTGCTGGGGGAGGTGGAAACCGGACGCCAGATCCTGCGCAGCACCGCCAGAGCGGGCGATGCCATCTATGTCACCAATGTGGTGGGCGAATCGGCGGCGGGTCTCACGGCGGTTCTGAATCCAGGGATGCCTCTTTTGCCCAGGATGCGGGAATATCTGATCCGGCGCCACTACCTGCCCACACCGCGGGTGCCGGAGGCCAGGGAAATCGGCCAGAAAAGCTGGGCCACCGCCATGGCCGATGTAAGTGACGGGATTGCGGGCGACCTGCGCCGGATCTGCGAAGCCAGCGGGGTAGGGGCGTTAGTCTACGCGGAAAAGCTGCCGGTTTCCACGGGGGTGAAGCAGGTGGCCGGTTTTCTGGGGAAAGAAGCCTATGAACTTGCTTTGATCGGCGGTGAGGACTACGAGTTGCTCTTTACATCGGGGGCGGAAGATTTGCCGGAATCCTTGCCGGAAAGCGGCACCAGAGTGACCCGGATCGGAGAGATCCGGCCCTCCGGGGAAGGGCTTATGCTTGCCCTGCCCGGCGGGGAGACGACTCCGTTTCCTGCAGCCGGATATGATCATTTTTAGCCACCGACTTGATTACCACCAGGGTGATATCGTCTTTCAGGTGTTCAAAATCCCCTTTGATATATTCTGAAATCTTGTGCAGTATCACCTCTGAAATGCTGGCGGCGTCAAAGTCGTGGTATTCGGCAAGTGTATCTTCGAGAAAGGTGATTCCGATCATTTTTCCCTCATCGTTTCGAACATCCTTTACACCGTCGGTATATAAAATAATCACATCGCCGGGCGCCAGCTTCAAGGTTTTTTCCTCAAATTGGGCATTTGGCTTGACACCGGCCAGAACGCCAGGCACATGCATGGGTTTTACTCTCTTTTCGCGGTTGTGCCAAAGTAGTGGCGGTGTATGACCTGCGTTTGAGAAAGACAATATTTTTGAATCAGGATCATAAACGCCATAAAAGACCGTAACAAATGTATGCAAATCCCCCAAGTCGTCCAAGAGTATATTGTTAACGTGCGAGAGCACTGCCTTTGGCGAGTCGGCATGCTTTGCAACCAACCTCATGATGCTCCTGGTAACAGGTACCACCATGGCTGCGGACAACCCCTTGCCCATCACGTCCGCAATAACGAACCCATGCTTCCCCGAAGCGGTGGTTGTGAAGTCAAAATAATCACCACTTACCTTCCTTGCTGGGCATATAGTGGCTGCGATCTGAAGGCCTGGAATCGTTGGCATTATCTTGGGAGACATTGACAAACCGGCCTTCTGCGCCGTGGCCAACTCTTTGGTCAATCCAAGGTGTCTCCTGGCCTCGACCTCCTGGCCCTCGGAGAGCAGTTTGTTCAGATCCTGGATTTAACAAGGGTTTTCTGTAGTCGCATAATTGTCCGGCCTTGTTTCAACCAGGCATCAACCATGACTTTTGCAGAAAGTGTGGACACCACGAAAAACAAGGCGTAGCTTTTGAGGAGTTCTATTTCCAACTTGCTGGGAGCGTGGTTGCGGAGATCAAAGAACAGTATGGAGCCATACGACACAATCAGGGCGAAAAAAACCAGCAATTTCTTGCCCAACCCCAGGTAACCGTAGGCAATGATGATGATCAGGGGATAGAATATATAGAAGACGCTCTCGATTTTTCCAGTATTAAAGACCATATGGCCGATGATGGCGATATCAAAAAGAAGCACCCCGACGCTGGCCGGAGACCCGTCTGTACCTCGTCTTGAGCGATAGCGCATGGTCAAGGCGATGTCTTCAAGAGGCATTTGCGTTGTCCCCCAAATCCTTCGGGTAACTACGGGCGTCAGCCGCCAAGCAATGGGGTTCAGGCAGCTTAGAAACCTTTTCCCGGTTTATTTTGCCATATGGCGTGAAAACT
>JBLNCV010000099.1:0-3831 GCA_050260975.1 Syntrophothermus sp.
CGGCGGGAGGTGAGAGGAGCCAGGCCTCATCCAGGGACGGGCGGTTGGCCTTACAAAAGAGAGCGGTTGGCCTTATAAAGAAACGTAACGAGGTAGAGAGGCAAAGAGGCAAAAAGGTAAAAGGAGGATTATCATGAAGAAGCTTTTGGTATCTTTGTTGGCTATGGCTTTACTGGTGGGCCTGGTGGGGCCCGCAGCCTTTGCCGCCAAGAAGCCCGTGGAGGTGGCCATCTGGGATCAGGACGACCCGCCGGCGGAAGCGGTCATGGACAGACTGTACAAGGAATTTATGGAAAAGAACCCCGGCATCAAGATTACCCGCGTGCACTGGGGGACCGAGGAACTGCGCAGCAATTTCCAGAACGCGGTGATCGCCCGCAAGGGTCCCCAGCTGATTCTGGCGCCGTACGATAACATCGGACCTTTCAGCACCATGGGGATTATCCAGCCGCTGGACAACTTGCTTCCCAGGTCGTTCCTGGACAGTTTCAACCAGTCCGCTCTCGATGGGAACCGGTTTAACGGCAAGCTTTGGGGAATCCCCGACCGGGTCGGGAACCATCTCACGTTGGTCTACAACAAGAAGCTGATTGCCGAGGCGCCCAAGACCATGGAAGAACTGATTGCGAAGGCCAAGGAACTCACCAAGGACACCAACGGCGACGGCAAGATCGACCAGTACGGCCTGGTTTACAACCTCAACGAGCCCTTCTGGTTCGTGGTCTTCCAGGGCGGGTTCGGCGGATGGGTGATGGATGGCAAGAACCAGCCGACCCTGGATACCAGGGCCACCGTGGAGGCGCTCCAGTTTGTGCGCGACCTGAAGTTCAAACACAAGATTGTGCCGGAGGAAGCCGACTACCAGGTGGCCGATACCCTCTTCAAGGAAGGCAAGGCGGCCATGATTATCAACGGCCCGTGGTCCTGGAAGGCTTATCAGGACGCCAAGATTGACATCGGGCTGGCCCGGATTCCGAAGATCGACAGCACCGGCAAGTGGCCTGTGCCGATGACCGGCATGAAGAGCTACAGCGTCTCGGTGAACGTCAAGGATAAAGAGTTGAAGGATGCCACCATCAAGGTGCTCATGTTCCTGACGGGCGAGCATGCCCAGGCCGAATTTCTCAAGGCGCGGGCGATCGGCGACCTGCCGTCCAACAAGAAGGTGGCCGATTCCGCCGAGGTGAAGAACGATCCCATCCTGAAGGCGTCTGTTGACCAGATGCTGGTTGGCAAGGCGATGCCCATCGCTCCGGAGATGCGGGCGATCTGGGACGCCATCCGGCCGTCGCTGGAACTGGTGATGGGCGGCAAGATGAGCCCCGAGGACGCCGCCAAGGAGATGCAGAAGGTCGCCGTTCAAAAGATCAAAGAGATGAAGCAGTAGAAGACGAAGCTTTTCCAAAAAGCGGACCCAACACAGCTTTGGAACAGCAGCAAGGAGGGTGGGGGAATCCTTCCACCCTCCCTTACCCTGGAGGGGATCGGGATGGAAGCACCTTTGGCGCGGAAGGCGGCGCGGCGTTTTTCGGGAGGGCTGCACAGGCGACGGACAAGACTGGCCTATATGTTGATCCTGCCATCGGCGTTGGTCATTGCCCTGGTTTTGCTGTACCCGCTCTTATTCGAATTTTACCTGTCCATGACCAACATGAGCATGCAGCGGATCTTCAATTACCAGTTCATCGGGATCCGCAACTTTTTAACGATCTTGACTGACCGGCAGTTCTGGGAGGTCTTTCTCCGGACGGTGATCTGGACGGTGGTCAACGTCTTTTTTCACGTGGCCATCGGGCTATGGCTGGCGGTCCTGCTCCACCGGAGGCTTCCCGGCAAGGCGATCTTTAGGTTGCTCTTGCTTTTGCCCTGGGCGGTGCCGGAATATATTTCCGCTTTGACCTGGAAAGGTCTCTTCAATTACCGGTACGGTGCGGTAAACCTTTTTCTTGGGCAGGTGGATAACCTGATCAACTCCGCTTACAGCCTGGTCGGGTTGGCAAAAGGCTGGCACCTGGGGCCCGTCAGCTGGCTGTCCGATCCAAACTGGGCCTTTGCCGCGGTGATCATCGCCAACATCTGGATGGGGTTCCCCTTTATGATGGCGATCTCCCTTGGCGGGCTCCAGTCCATCCCGCATGAATTGTATGAAGCGGCGGATATCGACGGCGCCAGCGGTTGGCGGAAGTTCCGGAACGTGACCCTGCCGCTTTTGAAGCCGGTTCTGGTTCCTTCGGTGGTCCTGGGCACCATCTGGACCTTTAACAAGTTGAATGTCATCTATCTGATCACCCTGGGCGGGCCCGGAGAAAAGACGCATATCCTGGTGACCACGGTCTACCGCGCGGCCTTTGATTATTACCGGTACGGGTATGCGGCGGCCTTTGCGGTGGTCATGTTTGCAATTCTATTACTCTTTACAGTGAACTTCGTTAAACATCTGAAAGGAACGGAGGCGGTCTACTGATGCGTCGTTCGATCTACCGGAGAGCCCAGGGGGATAGCCCCGCAAAGCTTTTCTTCATCTACCTGGTGCTGATCATCTTCACGATCATCACCGTCTATCCGATCCTGAACGTGTTTAGCGTCTCGTTGCGGCCCAACAACCGGTTGTACTCCACGTCACTGGCGATTATTCCGGATGATGCCACCTTGCAGGCTTATAAAGCGGTTATGTTTGAAAAGCCGTTTTTGCAGTGGCTCAAGAACAGCCTGATCGTCTCGCTGGCCACCAGCGTCTTCGGGGTGGCGCTGGCTTCCACCACGGCCTATGCCTTCTCCCGTTTTCGGTTCAGGGGGCATAAAGCGGGGATGACCTTGTTTTTGGTGGCGCAGATGTTCCCGATTCCAATGTTTTTGCTGCCCTTGTACATCCTTTTGGGGCGTTATGGGTTGACGGATACCTTGCTGGGGTTGACGGCCCCGTATGTGGCTTTGACGCTGCCGTTTTCCATCTGGATGCTCAAGGGCTACTATGACACCATCCCCCGGGAGCTGGAAGAGAGCGCCTCGATTGACGGCGCAAGCCCGTTGGGCGCTTTTTACCGGGTGATCCTGCCGCTTTCGCTGCCCGCGCTGGCTGTCACGGGGCTCTTCTCTTTTATGACCGGCTGGTCGGAGTATATCGTGGCGCGGGTCGTTCTTACCCAGCCGGGTCTGTTCACGCTGCCGCTGGGGCTGGTCAACTTGCAAGGGCAGTTTTCCACCGAGTGGGGGAACTATTCGGCGGCGGCTGTACTGATCATGGTGCCGGTGATGGCCCTGTTCCTGTCCTTATCCAAATTCCTCATCTCCGGCCTCACCCTCGGCAGCGTAAAGGGCTAGTATTACTAGTATTATTAGTTCCACATGAACCAGTCGCACCTCGTTTCGGCTGGTTCATGTGGAGCCAAGATTGGAGCAACTCATGGAGCAAAATTCATTCAAAAAGCCGTTTCTGATAGACGGGATTCTCGGAAACTCGCGGATGCTGGCCACAATGAGCAAGGATGGCGCCATCCACCACCTGTTCTGGCCGAATATCGATTACGCGCAAAATATGGGGCGCACCCTGGCGGGGATATATTCTCCCGGGAACACCGACGGCACTTTGTGGGTGGGAGGCGCCGGCTGGGCCACCCGGCAGGCTTATCTGCCCGACACCAATATTATTCGAACCGTGGCGCAACACGAGGGCCTGGGCCTGGAAGTGGAGATTGACGACTACGTTCTGCCGGAAAAGGATGTCCTGGTGCGCTCCTTTTCCATTACCAACCGGCGTTTGCTCCCCACCCAGTTCCAGTTCCTGTATTATCTTGCGCTGGATCTGGAGGAAAGCCCGCTCTACAATACCGT
>JBLNCV010000100.1:0-2663 GCA_050260975.1 Syntrophothermus sp.
ATCAAGACCAATGTGACCCTCATCTTCTCCCCAAACCAGGCTCTGCTAGCCGCCCGAGCTGGTGCGACTTACGTGAGCCCGTATGTAGGCCGGCTGGATGATGCAAGCCACGACGGGATGCAGCTGGTGCGGGATATCGCGGAGATCTACGCGATTTACGGCATCGAGACGCAGATCATCGCCGCCAGCATCCGCCATCCCTTGCACGTGATCGAGGCCGCCAAAGCGGGCGCGGATATCGCCACGATACCTTACAAGGTCATTGAGCAGATGGTTAAACACCCCCTGACCGATATCGGGATCGAGCGGTTCCTGGCCGACTGGGCCAAGGTGCCGAAGAAGAAGTAGCCCGAGATCCGGGTCTCGAAGAGGAGAGTACGGGCCAGGGTTGAAGAAGAAGTTCCTGGACCCCGACGTAACCGGGTATAGGGGGAGTGAACGTGCCGGGATACGATCACCATGCCATCGAGGCTAAATGGCGGGAGGCCTGGAAGAGGGAACGGATCTGGGAGACGGACCTCCATGCCGCGCCGCACCCCTACTACAATCTGATGATGTTTCCGTATCCTTCGGCGGAAGGGCTGCATGTTGGCAACGTATTTGCCTTCACCGGGGCGGATATTCACGGCCGGTTCATGGCCATGCGGGGATACGACGTTTTTGAGCCCATGGGCTTTGACGCGTTCGGCATTCACAGCGAAAACTACGCTCTGAAGATCAACGAACACCCGGCGCGGTTGATCGAACGCAACACCCGGCGGTTCACGGAGCAACTGCGGAGAATGGGCGGGCGGTTCGACTGGTCTCATGCCGTGTACACCACGGATCCCTCCTATTACAAATGGACGCAGTGGCTCTTTTTGCAGTTGTACAAGGGCGGCCTGGCCTACCAGGATCGCGCGCCGGTCAACTGGTGCCCTTCCTGCAAGACGGTTCTGGCCGACGAGCAGGTGGTGGACGGCAGGTGCGAGCGCTGTGAAACCCCTGTGACGCAGCGGGATCTCACGCAGTGGTTCCTCCGTATCATCCGGTATGCCGGGCAATTGCTCGATCAACTGGACGACCTGGACTGGTCGGAGGTCGTCAAGACCGCCCAGCGCAACTGGATTGGCCGGAGCGCTGGGGTAGAGATCCATTTTCCGGTGGAAGGGCTTGAGGGTGAAAAGATTGACTGCTTTACCACGCGGCCCGATACCATCTTTGGGGTGACCTACCTGGCGCTGGCGCCGGAGCACCCTATGCTTGGGCGTCTGACCACCCCGGCAGAGCGGGCTGGTGTGGAAGCTTATGCCGCGCAGGCTATAGAGAGAGCCGCTATGGATCGTTTATCCGGCGAACGCGAAAAGACCGGCGTCTTTACCGGCTCCCACGCTGTTAACCCGTTGAGTGGGGAACGCATCCCCATCTGGGTTGCGGACTATGTCCTGGCGGGCTACGGATCGGGCGCGGTGATGGGCGTCCCCGCTCACGACGAACGGGACTTTGCCTTTGCGCGTGCCATGGGCCTGCCGGTACGGGTGGTGGTGGCCCCGCCGGGCGGGGACAATGGTGACGGCAAGGGCGACAGCCAGAGCAAGGTTGACAGCCATGGCAAGGCCGCTGAGAAGAACGGAAATGGGGACGGGGGCCGGGAGATAGCGGAGGCCTACACCGGTCCAGGCCGTTTGGTCAACTCCGGCGATTTTACCGGGCTGGACAGCACGGAAGCCTGGCGGCTGATCGCAGACCGGATCGAGGAGAGGGGCCTTGGGGAGCGCAAGGTCACCTATCGCCTGCGGGACTGGTTGATCTCCCGGCAGCGATACTGGGGCCCGCCGATTCCGATCATTCACTGCAATACCTGTGGAACGGTGCCCGTGCCTGAAGAGGATCTGCCGGTGCTTCTGCCGGATGTGGAAGACTTCAAACCTTTGGGCACCGGCCAGTCCCCCCTGGCGTCGGTGCGGAATGGGTAAAGGTCTCCTGCCCGAGATGCGGGCGTGAGGCCAGGCGCGAAACCGACGTCTCGGACAACTTTTTGGACTCCGCCTGGTACTTTTTGCGCTATCCTTCCGCCAATGATCCAGGCCGGGCCTGGGATCCGGAATTGATCCAGAAGTGGTTGCCCGTGGATATGTACATCGGTGGCAGGGAACACGCGGTGCTTCATCTGATGTACACCCGATTTATCTGCCTGGCGCTGCATGATCTCGGGTTAATTCCATTTGGCGAGCCGTTCCGGCGTTTTCGCGCCCACGGCGTGATCACCCGAGACGGCGCCAAGATGAGCAAATCCAGGGGCAATGTTGTAAATCCGGATGAGTATTTCGACCGGTACGGCGCCGACACATTTCGGACCTACTTGATGTTTATGGGGTCGTACGAAGATGGCGGCGACTTCTCCGACGCGGGTATTCGCGGGGTGCGCAGGTTCCTGCAGCGGGTCTGGGGACTGGTGCAACGGTTTAAAGAAGGCGCGGCGGATCAATCAGTTCCGAGCAGAGAAAGCACGGGGGATCGAGCGGCAGCGACCGGGGGTTCGGATCTGCCGGAGGAGAATGCCCGAATGCTCCACCGGACCATCGCGAAGGTCACCCGGGGCATGGAAGCGCTAAAGTACAACACTTCCATTGCGGCGCTGATGGAGTATCTCAATGAACTCCAGAGCCGTGAGCAATCCGGCG
>JBLNCV010000101.1:0-5278 GCA_050260975.1 Syntrophothermus sp.
TGTCCCTTGGTGTAGGGGCTATTCGCTTCGATACTCTTTACCAGGGCGTTGACCGTTCCAAGATAGGCCGTCCTGAGGTTCTCGTAATCAAAGGCTTTACGGATAGCCAGGGCGGCTACCAGAGCTGCCGTCTGGCAAAGCCGGACAAGATTCGGGGCAAACCCGCCCGCCTGCTGTCGCCAGAAGTAGAGAGCTCCCAGGGATTTTTTCTCCACCTGGAGAGGGATGAGCAGCATAGAACCAGAATCTCCCAGGAGCTTCTTTTCGCATTCCGCCAGCGGAAACTGCTTCAAATCGGAGATCTCCTCCACGATGCCCTTTTCCACCACATGATGTAAATGAGGGCATTCGGCAAGCGTGAGAGTCGTGGGTGGAACGAAAAGGTCCTGATCCCGGTGGTAGAGAGCCACAATAGTTGGACTTTTTTGGGGTTTGCTCCTGAGTATGACGCAACAGCGGTCAAAACGGAGATCCAAGGCCAATTCACGGCAGATGCGGTTGAGGATGGTGGAAAGATCGAGGCTGGAAGCCGCCAGTTCCGCGGTAGTAATCAGGGACAAGAGGTTCTTGTATCGGTCCACGGCTTCCTCGAGCGCCTGATTCAAAGCCTTCTCCGAACCAAGTGCAAAAAGATAAGCGTATGTTGACAACAACAGGTCCGCTACCAAACGCAAGAAGTGCCCGGCGTAAGAAAACAGGTCCAGGGTGTTGGAACGCCACAGAAAAGGAACGCGTGAAAAAGCAAAGGCCGCAATGGCCCCCACCACCAGGAGATTCATCCGGCGCTGGCCGACCACCGGGCGAAGTAAGAGCATTATTCCGGTTGCGGCGTATGTCACAAGTTGCAGGATATCCACCACTCTCCGGAGGGTGGTGTCCGCCTGTGTTCCCAGGTATGGCAGCGACAAAATAGCGGCCAGTCCTCCAGCCAGGGATAGCAGAGAGGTAATCAGGAAGGTGTTTACCCAGGCTGAACCTCGGAAAAATTCGGGAGGAGCCGCTGCTGCCACCATCAAAACGAAGCCGCCCAGAAGGCGAATCAGCACCGCCACCCAGAAGGAGCGAACCGTTTGATCGTTTAAGAGGATGTGCGCGCCGCCGCCTGCAAAGAGAATCGCGAAAGCGGCCGCCACCAGCTTGAGCCTGGCTTCGGAACGGCGGCGGTACAGAAAGTAAAACACCAATGCTACGCCAGCGGTGGCTACTGTGTCCACTAGTTCAATTGCGAGGTGCGTGATCAATTGGTTCACTCCTTTGCTGCGAAAATTTATACGGCGTGTCAATCCTTGTCGGATTTCGACGGGATGGCTAGAATTTCCTGCCATAATTTGGTATGGAGTCCTTCTTCCGGGGCCTACTTGACATAAACAGTATTTTGTATAAAGGTCCCTGCAAAAATAACCAGCAGGTAGTAGAAATCTATCTTGACATTCACTACTACACCTGGTAGAATAAGCCCTAACAACTTCATACAATGCGTTCTCTTATCGCGAGAGGTGGAGGGACTGGCCCGATGAAACCCGGCAACCAGCAGTTCTTTTTAGGGCTGCCAGGTGCCAATTCCTGCAGGGGAAGCCCTGAGAGATGAGAGGAGGTGTGCGAACGCATCACAGAGCCTCTTCCATCGGAAGAGGCTTTTTTAACACGGCCGGGGAACTCCAGCCTGTTGGAAGAAAGTTTGTGAAAACTAAAGGGGGACTGAAAGATGAGCAAACCTACGAAAAAAGGCTTTGAGACCATAGCGCTTCACGGGGGCCAGATACCGGACCCTGCCACGAACGCGAGGGCGGTACCTATCTACCAGACAACTTCATATGTCTTCAATTCCGCTGAACATGCCGCCAACCTGTTTGGATTGCGGGAGTTCGGAAACATCTACACCCGGATTATGAACCCCACGACAGATGTGCTGGAGAAGCGGCTCGCCGAGCTTGAAGGCGGTACCGGCGCGCTTGCGGTTGCCTCCGGCCAGTCCGCCATCACCCTGGCGGTTCTAAACATCACGAGGGCGGGGCAGAACATCGTCTCCACCAGCTATCTCTACGGAGGTACATATAATCTGTTCCACTATACCCTGGCTAAACTTGGAATCGAGGTCCGGTTTGTGGATTCATCGAACCCGAAGAACTTTGAAAAAGCTATCGACGAGAACACGCGCCTTCTCTACACCGAATCCCTTGGCAATCCCAAGAATAATGTGGATGATTTTGAGGAGATCGCCCGTATCGCTCATAGCCACGGCATACCCTTCTTCGTGGATAACACGGTGACTACGCCCTACCTCTTCCGGCCCTTTGAACATGGGGCGGATGTGGTGGTGCATTCCCTCACCAAGTTCATCGGTGGCCATGGCACATCCATCGGGGGGGCCATTGTGGATTCCGGCAAATTCAACTGGGATAGCGGGAAGTTCCCGGAACTCACCGAGCCGGATCCGTCTTACCACGGAGTAAGTTACTGGGGCTCCTTCGGACTGCACAAGAAGGCGGTGGTTCCCGGAATAGCCTACATCTTGAAAGCCAGGGTCACGCTGCTCAGGGACATTGGCCCGGCGCTCTCACCGTTTAACTCATTCCTGTTCCTTCAGGGGCTGGAAACCCTGCCTCTGCGCGTTAAAAAGCATTCCGAAAATGCGCTCCAGGTGGCCCGGTGGCTCGAGTCTCATCCCGCGATTGCCTGGGTGAACTACCCGGGGCTTCCAAGCCATCCCGACTACGAACGCGCGAAACGCTACCTTCCCGAGGGTCAGGGCGCGATCATCGGGTTTGGCATCAAGGGAGGGCGCGAGGCCGGCATCAAGCTGATAAACTCGGTCAAACTCTTCTCCAATCTGGCCAACATCGGAGACGCCAAGAGCCTGATCATCCACCCGGCCTCCACGACGCATCAGCAGCTTACTCCCGAGGAACAGATCTCCACCGGGGTGACGGACGATTTCGTGCGGCTGTCCATAGGCCTTGAGAACGTAAACGACATTATCGCCGACCTGGATCAAGCCCTGACGGCGAGCCAAATAAAAGTTCTTGAAGGTGGATTGACAAGGTGAATTGGGATAGGATCGCCGTTGAACTCAAGGGGTACCACCAGACCCCCTGGGGAGGTCATGGTCAGCGGATTGACACCCGGTATCCCGCAGCCAGGTATCGACCTGCACCAGGTACGCAAAGAGCTGGGCGCCGGTCATGAGCTGGCCGAACCAGGGCTTTCTGTCGAAGGCCGCCGCATTTGATTCCACCAGGGCGCGCACCGCGGTGATGTCGATCAACGGCAAAAGGGGCGAGGCGGGATCGTCAAGGATGCGCTTTAACCAATCTCGCACGGCGGCCAGGTAAGTGGGGGTGTGCGTCTTGGGATACGGGCTCTTGCGCCGGGCCAGCACGTCATCGGGCAGCACGCCCGCGAGCGCCCGGCGCAGTATGCCCTTTTCCCGGCCGTTGCAGGCTTTCATTGCCCACGGGATATTCCAGACGTATTCGACCAGACGGTGATCGCAGAACGGCACCCGGACTTCCAGGCCGGTGGCCATGCTCATCCGGTCCTTCCGATCCAGGAGTGTGGTCATGAACCAGGTGATGTTCAGGTATGACATCTCACGTCGGCGGCTTTCGAGGGCATCTTCGCCCGGCAGGCGGGGCACCTCCGCCAGGGTCTCGCCGTACCGCCAGGCCATGTACTCCTCCGGGCGGATGCGGTTATGCAGATCCCAGGTGAGCAGGCGCTCCCGCCCGCGTGTGGCCCGCGCCCAGGGGAAGGTCCCGGCGTTTAAGGCTTCCTCGCTGTGAAACCACGGGTAACCGCCGAAGACTTCGTCGGCGCATTCGCCGGAGAGGGCCACCGTGGCTTCCTTTTTTATCTTGCGGCAGAAGAGCAGGAGCGAGGCGTCCACATCGGCCATGCCGGGCAGATCGCGGGCCCGGACGGCGTCCGTAAGCGCGTCCACCAGTTGAGGTGTGTCAACGGACACGTAATGGTGGTTGGTGCCGAGAAATTGCGACATGCGCGCCACCCAGGGAGCATCGGAGTCAGGCTGAAATGTATTCGACCGGAAGTAGCGGTCGTTGCCGGCATAGTCCACCGAAAAGGTGTGAAGCAACCCCTTGCCGTCCCGATGGTATGCGTTGGCCGCGAAGGCCGTAATCGCGCTGGAATCCAGGCCTCCGGAAAGCAGGGTGCACACGGGCACATCGGAAACGAGCTGTCTTTCAATCGAATCCTGCACGAGTTCGCGGACCTTGGCCGCGGTGGTTTCAAAATCGTCCTCATGGGGCCGGCTCTCCAAAGCCCAGTAGCGATACGAATGGATCCCGTTGCGGTCGTAAACCAGGGAGTATCCCGGTCTCACCTCCGAGACCCCGCGGAAAACGCCGTGTCCCGGCGTGCGTGAGGGCCCGAGGGCGAAGATCTCCGCCAGGCCCTCGGCGTCTACTGCCGGTTCAACCGCCGGGTGGGCGAGAAGTGCCTTCAATTCCGAGCCGAAAAGGAAAGTGTTACTCCGTTGCGCGTAAAACAGGGGCTTGACTCCCATCCGGTCGCGGGCCAGAAACAGGCTCTGATCTCTTTCTTTCCAGATGCCAAAGGCGAAGATGCCATTAAGATGCTCCACACAGTAAGGACCCCATTCTATAAAAGAAACCAGGAGCACCTCGGTGTCGGAGTGGGAGTGGAAGAGATGCCCGCGCGCCTCCAGTGCCTGGCGCAACTCGGGCGTATTGTATAGCTCCCCGTTATAGACGATTACGAACGTCTCATCCCCGCGGCGTCGGACCATGGGCTGCCCGCCGCCCTCGGGATCCACCACAACCAGACGGCGATGGCCCAGCAGCGCCCGCGGCGAGATCCAGACTCCCGAGGCATCCGGCCCGCGTTTGGAGAGCGTCTCGGCCATCTTCATGATCACCGGGCTCTCCTGGGTAAGATTCCGCTCCCAGTCTATCCAACCCACGATTCCGCACATCTGATCCGGTCTCCTTTTCTTCTAAAGATGCCTCATTATATGCCCCCCGTCTGCTATTATGAGCATGTCAGGGATAAGGTTATTTTTGTTGTAAAGCAATTTTGGTGTTAATTTCATGTCATGATGCTGCCGTCCGGTCGGTTGCTTTGCGGTTTGGAGTTTTCGGTATGCTCTCACCTGCAAGGGACAAAATAGTGTCAACTCGGGGTTGTATACCACAGGTATTTTATGGTAAGGTAGTAATGGCACCAGAACAAGGAGGAGAGATTATGGAAATCGGTCTGATCGGTCTGGGACGAATGGGCTTCAATCTGGCATTAAACA
>JBLNCV010000102.1:0-16571 GCA_050260975.1 Syntrophothermus sp.
CCGGGGAAAAGGAATAAAATAAGAAAGGACATGGGTTTTGCCATGTTCGTGGGCTTTCGCCACCTGTGGGTCGACGATGTGCAAAGGTATGTGATGCACTTGAGTCGCCTTGAGAGCCGAGCATTGACTCGGCTTATTCTGTAACTAAGCAAGTCTGTAGCTTGAAAACTGAATAAGGGGGTGAATATGATTAGCTGGCTACTTTATGTGGTAATTGCTGTAGGAACCGGCCTGCTGTTCAGTCTTGGACAAGCCTGGCGCCACCGAGTTGCGCGGGAAAAGTTGGCCTCGGCTGAAGAAGCGGCCCGGAAGATTATTGATGAAGCCGCCCGCGAGGCTGAGAGCAAAAAACGCGAAGCCTTGCTGGAGGCTAAAGAGGAGCTGCTTCGGGGCAGAAACGAATTGGAGCGTGAAGTTCGCGACAGACGCAATGAACTGCAAAAGATGGAAAAGCGGCTCATGCAGAAAGAAGAGTCTCTGGACCGAAAAAGCGACGCCCTTGAGAAGAAGGAACTTGGTCTGCAACGCCGTGAAGATGAGATCACCAGGATGCAAGAGCAATTGGCGCAACTCCATGCTCAAGAGCGGGCGGAACTTGAGCGTGTGTCGGGTTTAACTTCGGAAGAAGCCCGGCAACTTCTCCTCAAGGACATCGAAAATGAAGTAAAATATGATGCCGCAATGATGATCAAAGAGGTTGAGACTCAGGCCAAGGAAGAAGCGGAAAAACGAGCCCGAGATGTCATCTCTCTGGCCATCCAGCGTTTTGCCGCGGATCATGTGGCTGAAACGACTGTTTCGGTGGTGGCTTTGCCCAATGACGAAATGAAGGGGCGCATTATTGGGCGCGAGGGGCGAAATATCCGTACCCTGGAAACCTTGACCGGTATTGATTTAATTATCGATGATACCCCGGAGGCAGTGATTCTATCCGGTTTTGATCCGGTGCGCAGGGAAGTCGCGAGGATTGCGCTGGAGAAACTCATTATCGACGGCCGGATCCATCCCGCCCGGATTGAAGAGATGGTGGCCAAAGCCGAAAAAGAGGTGGAAAACGCAATTCGCGAAGCCGGTGAACAGGCAACCTTTGACACAGGAGTGCACGGCCTGCATCCCGAATTGATCAAACTGTTGGGGAGGCTTCGTTACCGTACCAGCTATGGTCAGAACGTACTCAAACACTCTTTGGAGGTTGCCTATCTGGCGGGGGTAATGGCGGCTGAACTGGGTGTGGATGCCGTCCTTGCCAAACGGGCCGGACTGTTGCATGACATCGGTAAGGCAGTGGATCATCAGATTGAGGGATCCCATGTTCAAATCGGCGTCGAAATATTGCGCCGCTATCGCGAAGCGCCGGCTGTAGTCCATGCGGTAGCCGCCCACCACGGCGACGAAGAGACTAAGAGCGTGGAGGCCGTACTTGTCGCCGCCGCGGATGCGATCTCGGCGGCAAGACCCGGTGCCAGGCGCGAAACTCTGGAAGCCTATATCAAGCGATTGGAAAAACTGGAAGAGATCGCCGACTCCTTCGAAGGAGTGGAGAAGGCTTATGCCATTCAAGCCGGCCGCGAGATCCGGATTATGGTTAAACCCGATAAGATAGACGATCTGATGGCTGTGCGAGTGGCACGGGATATAGTAAAGAAGATTGAAAGTGAATTAGAGTATCCTGGCCAGATCAAGGTTACGGTTATCCGCGAGACGCGAGCAGTAGACTACGCCAAGTAGTTTGGAAAACCGGGCGCCATCAGCGATGGCGCCCGGTTTTTTAGGTGGAAACTGCTGGTCTCCCGCAAATTTAGCGTATTATCGGCAGGAAAACCGATGCCGATGGAGAAATTGAAGACGAAAGAAGGGGTGAACCCGCCATGAAGAAGAAGACAGCATATATACATTCGCCAGAAATCATGGAAAGCGACAAGACACAGAACAGTATCGGCCTTCTGATTTCAATCCTTGTGCGGTACCCCGAGGTCGGCACCATCAAATACGAGCCAGAACAAAAGGCTCTGAAGTTTACCTTTATTTTAAACAAACGCCTGGCTTCCGAACGCTTTAAGAGCTTCACCAAAAAACTTGAGGAAAGCCTGAGTGCGCTGGCTGTAGTTACCCAGCGTGTTCTAGCGGTGCTTGCCGTGGAAAGGTTTGATTACAAGCAGTTTACCCTCATTGAGGTAAAACGCGACGTGGAAAGCCTCTCTCAGGAGGAGATCTCTCTTTTGAGCAACCTGGCCCGCGACTATTTCGGAAACAGCCTGGTCATGGAGGGCAACGAACTCATCCAGGAAGAGGACCAGCTTTTACAAGAAGAGCTTATCGATCACATGCTTGAGGATATCAAGGAAAACCTGGTGGAAAAAGATCTGATAGGCTTTCGCGAAGAGGGGCGGGTTTTTGTCTTTAACAAAACCAACGCCTGGCGCGATCCTAAAAATTAAGAATTTTTAACGGAACGCTTTCAATTTGGCAGGACATCTTTAAACGATGGAGAATTACAACCGCAGATCTTTCTGCGGTTGTCGTTTAATAGGGATTCTCCTACGCTAGGCCGTATTTTTGGAGGGAGATCGGGCAGCCTTTAATAAAAAGATCTGGAGGAACCCACGGAATTGAAGAATTCTCTGCGCATCCTTTGTATTGGAGATATCGTCGGAAAACCAGGGCGCCGGGCGGTCAAAAGCCTTCTCCCGGGCATCAAAGAGCGGTATCGTGTCGATATGACCATTGCCAATGCAGAAAACGCCGCCGGAGGGCTCGGCGTCACGGAAGAGGTTCTGCGGGAGTTGCGGCCATCGGGAATAGACCTTTTTACCACCGGAAACCATGTCTGGGACAAGAAAGAGATCTTTGACTTCATCGACCGTGCTCCGGATCTCCTGCGACCCGCCAACTACCCACCTGGCACGCCAGGTAAGGGAAGCTGCCTCTATAGATTAAGCGATACAGTTCGGGTAGGCGTCATCAACCTCTCGGGAAGGGTTTTTCTCAAAAACCTGGATTGCCCATTTCGGATGGTTGAGCAGTTGCTCCAGCCCCTGGCCAGGGAAACCGCAGTGATTATCATGGATTTTCATGCGGAAGCCACCTCGGAGAAAGTGGCAATGGGGTGGTTTGTGGATGGTAAGATCAGCGCCGTGGTAGGCACCCATACCCATGTCCAGACCGCCGATGAACGTGTGCTGCCCGGAGGAACCGCTTATATTTCGGATCTCGGCATGACCGGGCCGATGGATTCCGTGCTCGGTATGGATACCGGGATTGTCCTCAATCACTTCCTGACCCAGTTGCCGGCAAAATTTGAGGTGGCAAAGCATAATCTGGTTTTACAGGGGGCTATCCTGGAGATCGATCTGATTACCGGAAAGGCCATACATATTGAGAGGATCAGCGAACATTTATTGGAAAACTAGTCCTCTTGAAAAAGAGGAATTTTAGTAAACCCAGATAATACATTATGGTGTGGGATGCAAAGCACGAATGAAATGAAGTATTGGAGCATCAATGAAAAGAAGGGGGATAGCTTGCATCATGGAGGTACTGAAGGTTTCAGCAAAATCAAACCCAAATTCTGTGGCAGGAGCTTTGGCTGGCGTCCTCAGAGAGCGGGGGGGAGCAGAAATTCAGGCAATTGGGGCCGGTGCAATAAACCAGGCAGTGAAAGCAGTAGCGATCGCCCGAGGGTTTGTAGCGCCCAGTGGGGTAGACCTGATCTGCATCCCAGCCTTTACCGACATCATGATCGATGGTGAGGAACGAACAGCCATCAAGTTGATCGTCCAGCCAAGGTAGGTCTGGTACTAATCGGCCTCTTCCGTTTTCTGCGCAGCCTGTCTCCCTAAAGGGGACGGGCTGAATTTCTTATAAATTTAAATGTGAGGTGGTTGAGTTGACCGGCAAAAAAACACTCGCAAGCCGCGCCCTGGAAATCCATCGCAAAGCCGCCGTCGTTGACGCGCATGCCGACACCCTCGGAGAGATTGTGCACAAAACATTCCAACTAGACCAGGAGAACCAGGCCGGTCACTGGGATATTCCCCGTGCCAAGCGGGGAAACGTAAAGGTGCAGTTTTTCACCTGCGGGGGGTCGGAATTTCCTCCATATATGGCTCTGCCACGCGCCCTGGAACTCGTCGACTTTGCACACAGACAGGTTGCCGGCTTTCCGGATGATCTGGCTTTGATCACCAAACCCGAAGATCTTTTGGAAATCCGCAACCAGAACAAGATTGGCGTAGTGCTCTCTTTGGAGGGTGGAGAACCCCTCGGCGGGCGCCTCGGCAACCTGCGCAATTTCTATCGTCTCGGGGTCCGGGCGATGGGCCTGACCTGGAATCGCCGGAACGAACTCGCGGATGGAGTTTTTGATGCGCGAAGCAAGGGAGGCCTGTCGGAGTTTGGGGCACAGGTTGTTTCCGAGATGGAATCCCTTGGCATGGTGGTGGATGTCTCCCATCTATCCGAGGCCGGATTCTGGGATGTGGACGCCATGGCGACCAGGCCGTATATTGCCTCGCATTCCAATGCCCGATCCTTGTGCGATCACCCTCGCAACCTGACGGATCAACAAATTAAAGCCATCGCCGCTAGAGATGGTATCATCGGCGTCAATTTTTGCCCACTCTTCCTCACCAATAAAAATGAGGCCTCTCTGGAAGACGTCCTTTCCCAGATTGATTACCTGGTCAGGCTGGCGGGAGTAGAGCATGTCGGGCTGGGGTCCGATTTTGACGGCATCACACATACACCGGCGGGCCTGGAAGACGTGGCCAAACTGCCTTCGATCACCGAAGGACTTCTCCGGCGGGGTTACGATGAAGATGACATTCTGGCCATCCTGGGCGGAAACTTTCTACGAGTGCTGGAGGCTGGTATGAAACCAGGGGCGGCCGCGCATAATATCGACGGAAAAGAAAGCAGGTAAAGCAGCATATCTTTACAAAGCCGCAAACCCAAGAGAGAAGGAGGAGTAAGATGACTGTCGTCAAGGTGATCGAGGTAGTCGGCGAATCGACTCAAGGATGGCAGGAGGCGGTGGAAAACGCCGTCCAGGAAGCCGCCAAGACAGTCCGCAACATGAGCGGGGTGGAAGTTCTCAACCTTACCGCCAACGTGAACAGGGACCGGATCGTGGAATATAAAGCAGATGTGCAGATTGCCTTTGCGGTTGACGGATCTGATTGAAATTTGGGGTTGATCAACCTCTGGCGTTTGCATTTAATAGGAGGTCAAGGCGCCGCGGAGCCCAAGGAGGGACGGAAGCCTGGGACGTAGTGCGAAGGTACAGGCACTGCGTCCTTTGTCACTCTTTAGGAATCTGGAGGAGATCAGGTTGAGCCAGTCCCAGGCCAAAAAACAACAAGAGCAAGCGGCCTATCAAAAGCTTGCCCAAAAGCACCTACCCAAGCCACCACTCCTCAAGAACCTGATCATGGCCTTTTTGGTGGGCGGAACCATCTCCGCTATCGGGCAAGCCTTCACCAATTACTTTGTCGCCAGGGGAATGCCTCCCGATCAAGCCGGCGCCCCGGCGGCGGTGGTTATGGTTTTTCTTGGGGCGTTACTGACCGGGCTGGGGGTCTATGATTCCATCGCCAAAGTGGGTGGCGCCGGAGCCGCCGTTCCCATCACCGGTTACGCCAACTCCATTGTGGCCACCGCGATGGAATTCAAGCGTGAAGGCTGGATCATGGGCATGTCCGCCCGGATGTTCCAAGTAGCCGGGCCGGTGATTGTCTATGCCGTGGTTAGCGGTGTCGTGGTGGGGATCATCCGTTGGTTTCTGGTAGGGGTGCAATAGTTAGCAATAGTTAAATAGTTGATAGACAGCATTGAAAAGGACAAAGGAGGAGGCCATGCAGGCCGTACAAACAGCCGCCAAGAAGGTCGGGAAACAGTCGATTACCTTTCAAACCCCCCCCAGGATTGTCTCAACCTTTACCATCGTTGGACCCAAGGAGGGACAAGGTCCATTGGGAAAGGAGTTTGACACCGTTTTAGACGACAGTTATTACGGCGAAACAAGCTGGGAGAAGAGCGAAGCCAAGATCGTCCAGGAGGCCGTCCAAAACGTCATCAAAAGGGCCAATTTGCAGCCGTCGGATATTGACTATGTGCTGGCCGGCGATCTACTCGATCAGATCATTTCCACCAATTTTGGGATCCGCGATATAGGCATTCCCTTCTTCGGCCTCTATGGAGCCTGTTCCACCATGGCGGAGGCCCTGGCCATGGGATCTATCCTGGTGGATGGAGGGTATGCCACAAGGGTGATCGCCACCGCCTCCAGCCATTATAATTCCGCCGAACGCCAGTATCGCTACCCGATCGAACTGGGGGTCCAGCGGAAACCGACCTCCCAGTGGACTGTCACCGGCAGCGGGGCGGCTCTGTTGGCCGCGGAGGGGCAAGGCCCGCGGGTCGTGGGAGCCACCATTGGAAAGGTGGTGGACATGGGGGTTAAAGACCCCAACAATATGGGCACGGCCATGGCGCCCGCAGCGGCAGATACCATTGCCACGCACCTTCAGGACTTTGGAAAAAGCCCTCAGGATTATGACCTGATCGTTTCCGGAGATCTGGGCGAGGTTGGATTGTCGATCACCAAGGAACTGTTGCAGAAACAAAAGATCGAGATCTCGGATCGGTTTTACGATACAGGCCTGATGATCTTTGACCGGAACCAGGATGTTCAGGCTGGCGCAAGCGGCGCTGGATGTTCCGCGGCGGTTTTTTGCGGGCACCTGGTCAAGGAAATCAAGGCCGGAAGGTATAAGAGGCTCCTCCTGGTAGGAACGGGAGCCCTGTTAAGCCCGGTGTCCTACCAGCAAGGTGAGTCCATTCCCTCCATCGCCCATGCAGTATCAGTAGAAATGTAGCATAAGGAGCGCAAAGATGAGTTACCTGATAGCTTTTGTGGTCGGCGGGCTGATTTGCGCCATCGGTCAGATTTTCCTGGACAAGACCAAACTCACTCCTGGCCATGTAATGGTCGCATTTGTGGTTTCGGGAGCGATACTGGGAGGTTTGGGTCTTTATAAGCCCCTGGTGAAGTTCGCCGGGGCGGGCGCTACCATGCCGGTCTCCAACTTTGGGTACGTAATTGCCGAAGGGGTTACACGCGAGCTCAAGATGCAAGGAGCCTTCGGCGCTCTGACCGGGGTATTTGAACTGGCGGGAGGGGTGGTTGCCGCCTCCATCTTCTTTGGTTTCATCTTTTCCGCGCTCTTCAAGCCAAAAAGTTGACGGGGTGAAAAAATGGGTCAAAAAAAGCGGGTAATTCTCGTCACCGACGGTGACGGGATCGCCCAGGCGGCGGTAGAGCGCGCGGCCAAAAATGTTGGCGGCAGAACAATCTCCCTTTCTGCCGGGAATCCCACTCCTCTTTCCGGCCGGGAGATCGTGCAGGAGATCCAGAAAGCCTCTGATGATCCGGTATTGGTGATGGTGGATGACAAAGGCACACGTAATAAAGGCGCCGGCGAGCGTGCCCTGGAAGAGATCGCCAAAAGCCCCGGCATCCAGATCCTGGGTGTAATCGCCGTGGCTTCGAACACCAAAAAGGTGGAAGGGGTACCGGTGGATGTTTCCATCGACCGCGAGGGGAGGATCGTGCCCAGGCCGGTGGATAAGTGGGGCAAACCGGAAAAACCGGGGAGGGCCAAGGTGGAGGGCGACACGGTTGATATCCTTAACCGCCTGGATATCCCGATAGTAGTCGGTATGGGAGATCCAGGCAAGATGGGTGACGCCGATGCGGTGACGAAGGGGGCTCCGATTACCACCAGGGCGGTGCGCTACATTCTGGAAAACAGCCCGGTGGTGGATGGCCGAGAGAATAGTTCGGGAGGTTGACTTTATGTTGCACAAGGTCGGGATTCCCCGGGCCCTTGTGTACTACAACTACTTTCCCTGGTGGAAAGGATTCTTCGAAGGCCTTGGGGCCCGGGTGGTGGTCTCCGGAGAAACCACCAAGCAGACCCTGGATCAGGGAGTGCGCCTGGCGGTGGATGAAGCCTGCCTTCCCGTGAAGGTCTTCTTCGGGCATGTCCTGGAACTCAGCCGGAAAAAAGTCGATCTCATCTTTGTGCCCCGGATTGTGAGCGTGGAGCGAAAAGCCTTTATCTGCCCGAAATTTATGGGCCTGCCGGATATGATCCGCCATGCGTTTGAAGATCTGCCGCCGCTCATCGATGTGACCGTGGATATGCGGCGCCGGCCCGGAAAGCAATTGTGGAAAGCGGCCCGGCAAGCGGGAGCGCAGATGGGAGCCGGGCCGCTTCGGGTACTATGGGCCGTCCTGTGCGCCCAAAGGAGACAGGCCAGATTTAAAGGTCTTTTGGCAAAACAGCTTACTCCCCCCGAAGCCCTGGCGATGATGGATGGATCAGCCGGCCCGGCCGGGCTGAAAAATGGCCCGATTCGGCGGGACAACCAAACCGGCCGCGAGGCCAAACGACTGAAAGTGGCCGTCCTGGGCCACTCCTATAATATCTATGACCAACTCGCTAGCCAAAACGTGATTGGCCGGCTGCGGGCAATGGGCATCCGGGTTGTAACCGCGGATATGCTCCCCGACCCGTTGATCCGGGCCGGGACCAAGAGACTGCCCAAGGCGTTGTTTTGGACGTTTGGCAAGAAGATCGCTGGCGCGGCTTTTCACTGGCAGTACAGCGGCGAGGTGGACGGTATTGTCCATCTGGTCTCCTTCGGTTGCGGCCCCGATTCCCTGGTGGGCGAACTGGTTCAAAGGGAAGCCTGGCGCGGCAAGACCGTTCCTTTCATGCTGCTGACCCTGGATGAGCATACCGGGGAAAGCGGCGTTGTCACGCGGCTGGAAGCCTTTGTCGACATGCTTCGCCACCGGGCGCGGCTAGAAGCGCAAGGCAAGCCGGTACTTACGAGGTAAGTCCTCCATACTTCAATGGCTCTCCCTGCAACAAAAGGAGGACTTTTGCAGGGAGAGTCACAGAAAGAAGGATTACATTGGGAACCAAAAAGGTCACTTTTCCACACATGGGAACTTTGTACATCCCCATTAAGGCTCTCTTTGAAAATCTGGGCCTTTCCGTGGTGGTGCCACCCCCACCCAGCAAGCGTACCATGGCGCTGGGCAGCCGGTACGCTCCAGAATTCGCCTGCTTGCCCATGAAGCTGAATATCGGCAACTACATAGAGGCTCTGGAAGCCGGCGCCGAAGTGATCATCATGGGTGGAGGCGGCGGGCCATGCCGGTTCGGCTACTATGCCCAGGTACAGAACGAGATCCTCAAGGATTTGGGGTACAAATTTGAAATGATCGTCCTGGAACCCCCCCAAGGCCATGTACTTGAACTGTATCGCAAGATCCGGGAATTGGTGGGGCCGCTCTCCCTGCGTGGACTAAAATACGCCATACAGCTGGCCTGGGAAAAGGTCCTGGCTATTGACCGGCTTCAAGCGGAGGTACATCGCCTGGCCGGGAGAGAAGTAGAGAAGGGAAGCGTAAACCGGGAATTTGAAGCCGGCCTTGACGGCGTTGACCGGGCCAATAGCTTCACAGCGATTCGTCAAGCGGTAGAAGAGTCTCTTGCAAACCTGCGAGGGTTAAAATTACGCCCCGCCTCCCAGAAAACCCTGCGGATCGGGATCATCGGCGAAATCTATATGGTATTGGAGCCCTTTGCCAATCTGGAGATTGAAAAACACCTTGAAGCCATGGGGGTTGAGGTGGTGCGCAAGATCTTCCTGGGCGAATGGGTCCGGGCTCACCTCTTTTTGAACCCCTTCCGCCTCCGGCGTGAGCGGGCCAAATTGCTTGAGCTGGCCCGGCCTTACCTTGGCCATTTTGTAGGCGGGCACGGCTTGGAGACCATCGCCAACACCATTGAGATGGCTGATGAGGGGGTGGATGGGGTAATCCAGATAGCTCCCTTCACCTGCATGCCAGAGATTGTCGCTGAGTCCATCTTGCCTCGTGTCAGCCAGGATCACGGGATCCCGTCCCTGACCCTCTATCTGGACGAACACTCTGGCGAGGCCGGGTTGCTCACCAGGTTGGAGGCTTTTGTCGATCTCTTGCGCCGCCGCAACCTTGCGCCACCCGGGGAAGCCACCGTTGAACCCGCCGCATTTTCATTGACGTAGTGCCTAAAATATGATACTATGGGAAAAAGTAAAGGCGCTTTACTATTTTGCCAGCACCCTACGATTTACCTCACCAGGAAAGGGCGACCAGGTCAATGCATTTATACGGCACCATGCGTATCAACTCCAAGGGACATCTGGAGATTGGCGGGTGTGACACTGTCGATCTCGCCAGAGATTTTGGCACGCCGCTTTACATTTTGGATGAGGCCGAGATTCGTAAAAAGTGCCGGCTGTACCGGTCCAGCTTTGAAATAGGACCGGGAGAATCGGAGATCATCTATGCCGGGAAGACCTTGATGACCATGGCTGTCGCCCGCATTATAGACGAAGAAGGATTAAGCCTGGATGTGGTGTCGGGTGGAGAATTGTACACCGCCCTGGCCGCTGGATTTCCGGGAGAAAGGATCTATTTCAACGGCAACAACAAATCACGCGAAGAACTCCGGATGGCGATCAAGGCCGGAATCCGGCGGGTAATCGTCGATAACCGTTCGGAATTGCAACTTCTGGATGAAGTGGCCAGGGAATTGCATAGCAACGTGAAGATTCTCTTACGGATTACCCCGGGGGTGGAAGCGCACACCCACGAATACATCCAAACCGGCCAGCTTGACAGCAAGTTCGGCATTGGGCTCGCCAACGGGCAGGCATTGGCCGCCGCCAAAGAAGCATTGGGCAAGACAGGGGTGACGCTGGCCGGATTTCAATGCCATATTGGCTCGCAGATCTTCAACCTGGATTCCTACCGGGCCGCGGTGGGCCTGATGCTTGATTTTGTGGCCGAGGTGGCACGAGAAACCGGGTTTATTTGCCGGGAATTGGATCTGGGCGGAGGCCTGGGTATTCGCTATAACGATCAGGATACGCCAGCCAGCATAGAAGATTATGCCACTGCGCTCTGGGGTGCGGTAGAGGAAGGTTGCCGGACCAGAGGATTAAAGTTGCCGAAACTCCTTGTGGAACCAGGCCGTTCGCTAATGGGAGAGGCTGGGACCACTCTGTACACCGTCGGGAGCATCAAAGCCGAACCCGGGATCCGAAAATACGTGGCTATCGATGGGGGAATGACCGACAATCCCCGGGTAGCCCTCTACGGCGCGGTATACGAGGCAGTTCTCGCCAACCGGGCCGCCGCCGATGCAACAGAGGTTGTAAACATTGCCGGCAAGTGCTGTGAGTCGGGGGATATGTTGATCTGGGATATCGCCCTTCCGTCCATGCGAAGGGGAGATCTTTTGGCGGTCTTTTGCACCGGAGCTTACAACTACTCCATGTCCAGTAACTACAACCGGCTGTTACGGCCGGCCATGGTTTTAGTCCAAGACGGTGAGGCACACCTGATCGTCAAACGGGAGACCTACGACGATCTGTTGCGTAACGATATTATTCCGAAACATCTTGAGAGGCAAACCCGACCCAAGTCCATGGGAGTTGCGCTCTAATCGAGGATACGGTCGGTTTCAGGAACAGGTTTTATTCGCAAACCCCTGGCTTTTGCGGATAGACCTGTTTTTTGCGCGGAACGGATGCCCGGGCCAGGAATGGTCTGATATCGCAAAGGCCGTGGTGGCCGGTGAAAGGAGTAGCGACAGTGGATTTGGGGACAATCATATACTATACATTTTACATCTTCGCTTTCTTGTTTGCTCTTTCTCTTCACGAGTTTTCTCATGGCGCGGTGGCCAATCTTTTCGGTGATCCGACAGCCCGTTACGCCGGGCGTCTGACTTTAAATCCTCTGGCCCATCTGGATCCACTGGGAACGTTGGCTTTCATCATCAGCGCGACCCAGAGGGTGGGCTTCGGCTGGGCCAAGCCGGTTCCGGTTGATCCCCGCTATTTTAAAGACCAACGGCGGGGGATGATGTATGTGGGGCTGGCGGGACCGCTCTCCAACCTTACCCTGGCTATAGTGTTGACGCTGGTGTTGCGAGTATTTCCCGGCTTCTTCATGGGCTCTTACTGGGGGGAGATTGCCGGCGAGTTTCTGGCTCTGAATATCTGGATCAACCTGACGCTGGCCGTCTTTAATCTTATACCGTTGCCCCCGCTGGATGGATCCAAGATCCTGGCCGGGCTTCTACCCCCGCGTCAAGCATACCAGTTTTTGCGGCTGGAGGCCTATGGTCCAATCCTGCTGCTGCTCTTTCTCATGAGTGGGGCTGGCGCCGCGTTTTTACGGCCGGTTCTGACACTTTTGGGACGGTTATTAGGAATAAGCTGATCTTGGCAATGGAAGGAGAAACTCATGTCACAACAGAAAAAAGGGAGAGTCTTTAGCGGGATGCGGCCCACCGGCCAATTGCACCTCGGCAATTACCTCGGTGCTTTGGAAAACTGGGTACGGTTGCAGGATGATTATGAATGCTTCTTTTGCGTGGTGGACTGGCATGCCCTGACCACCGGCTATGAGGATACCACCGAGCTAAAAGGGAATGTGCGGGAGATGGTCATCGACTGGTTGAGCGCGGGGATCGATCCGGAAAAGAGCGTGGTCTTCCGGCAGTCCGACGCCAAAGAGCATGCAGAGCTACATTTGCTCCTTTCCATGATTACCCCGCTCTCCTGGCTGGAACGGAATCCCACCTACAAGGAACAACTGCAGCAACTGGCCACCCGGGAGATCTCCACCTACGGCTTTTTGGGCTACCCGGTGCTTCAGGCGGCGGATATCCTGGCTTACAAGGCGGATACCGTCCCGGTGGGCGAAGATCAACTGCCGCATCTGGAACTTACCAGGGAGATCGCCCGGCGGTTCAATTTCCTGTACAAACCCGTCTTCCCGGAACCGCAGGCCAAGATGAACAAAGTAACCCTTCTCCCGGGTCTTGACAACCGGAAGATGAGTAAGAGCTACGGTAACTACATTGCGATGGCTGCGTCTGAGCAGGAGCTGGCGGACGCCGTCACCCGGATGATCACGGATCCGGCCCGGATCCGGCGCAACGATCCGGGGCATCCGGAGGTCTGTACGGTCTTTGCCTACCATCGTATCTTCAGCCCCGAGCAGGTTACCCGGACCGAGGAAGAATGCCGCGCCGGCGGGATCGGTTGTGTCGCTTGCAAAAAGAACCTGTCCCAGACAATGAACCAGTTTCTGGCACCGATCCGCCAAAGAAGGCAGGAACTGGAGAGACAGCCGGAAAAGGTGGATGAAATTCTGGCACAGGGCGCCCAACGTGCCAGGGCCGTGTCCGCCCGGGTTCTGGCGGAGGTCAGGGAAGCGATGCGCGTCGATTAGGCGCCTAAAGCAAAAGGTATGGTGGAATGTGAGCTACAATGTGCAACTGGAGATCTTTGCAGGGCCCATGGATCTTTTGCTGCACCTCATTCAAAAGAACGAGGTAAGCATCTACGATATTCCCATTGCCAAAATTACCGAACAGTACCTGGAATATCTGGCGACTTTGCAAGAACTCGACGTGGACATCGCCAGCGACTTTTTGGTCATGGCGGCCACCCTGATCCATATGAAGGCGCGCTTGCTATTACCCAAAGCCCCTCAAACGGAAGGCGAGGAATCCGAGGACGAGGAGATCGACCCCCGGGAAGAGCTTACCCGGCGGCTTATCGAATACAAAAAGTTCAAGGAAGCCAGCAACCTGCTTCGCACTCTGGAAGAGGGTCAAAACCTGGTATGGACACGTTGCCCGGCGCAAGAGGCGGATCAGTTTTTGCTCCCGGTGGATAGCTTCCCACCTCTGGAAGGGGTTTCTTTGGACGACCTCTTCAAAGCCTTGCAGAATGTCCTTGCCGGTCTGGCGGAAACCGAGGAATCTTCTTACCGGATCCCCAAAGAACGGTTTTCGATTCGCCAGAAGATGCGGGAGATCGCCAGGCTTCTGCGCCAGCATAAACGTCTTTCCTTTCAACAGCTTTTCGCTTCGCAAAAAAGCCGGGCCGAGGTCGTCATCTCCTTTCTAGCCTTACTGGAACTGATCCGGTTAGGGATGGCCAGAGCCAGGCAAAGCCTGCCATTTGGCCTTATCGAGCTTTTCTACATTGAACGAACCCGGAACGTTGAGCGGGCCCGTAACGAGGGAGGCGTGGCGGCCAATGAACATCCATGAAGCCAAATCCGTTCTGGAGGCGCTGATCTTCGCAGCACCCGCGCCGGTCACCCTCCGGGAATTGGCGGGTGTCCTCGAGTTGCACGAAAATACCGTTAAGGTTCTGGTGCAACAACTCCGGGACGACTATCATGCCAAAAAAGGCGGGATGATCCTGCAAGAGGTAGCTGGAGGCTGGCAATTTTGCACCAACCCCGCGTTTGCTCCCTATGTAGCCCAACTGGGGCGCCCGCCCCGGAACACCCCTTTATCCCAGGCCGCTTTGGAAACCCTGGCGATCATTGCCTACCGGCAACCCATTACCCGAGCGGAAATTGAGGCGATCAGGGGGGTGAGGGTGGACAGCGCGCTGGCCACTCTTGAAGAACGCCAGTTGATCTGTGAGGTAGGCCGCAAAGATGCGGTGGGCAGGCCAATATTATATGGCACCACCGAGGCGTTTCTTCAAAGCTTTGGATTGCGAGATTTGAAGGACTTGCCTCCCCTGCCGGAGGAATTTGCCCTCCAATTGGCAGCAGTAGAGGAAGAATATGATAATTAGCGCCAGGAAAGACTACCCCGCGAAAGCGGGGTGTGATCATGATCCTGATTCTGGCGGCCCTCCTACTCGTTCTTCTTCTTATTGTCGGCATCCTGCTTCTCGTTCTTTCCCAGATGTGGCTTCGGCTGGAGTGCCGCTACCAACGCCGGCCCGGAAACAGCCAGATTTTCCTCGAGATAAAGATTCCCCCTTTCTGGATCTACAAGCTTGAGCCAAAACCCGAGGAGCCTCCCCCTGAGCCTGTTTCCCAAATAGAAGACCCGGCAGTAAACTTTGCAGACAAACCTCATAGAGAAGATGACGTCTTTGAAAAACTGGCCGATGCCACGGAAGAGATCCAAAAAAAACTTGCCGAGATCAGGCAAATTATCGATCTCATCTCATCGGTTCTCCACGGCAGGCTTTCCGCAGGGATCTTCGATTTGCCGGTAAGCGCGCCGATCCGTTTTGCCATCGACCTTATGGACGAAGTTCCCTTAATTGCTGAAGAGCTATATTGGACCACCCGTGTCGGCGGCAGCGACCCGGCGATGACCGGCGTTTTGGTAGGTCTGGCCTGGGTGGGAAAGAGCCTCCTCTTTGGTCGGCTTACCGGGCATGTTAAATTCGCCCAGACCCCCCGGCTGGCGGTTGTCCCAAATTTTGGCGGTTTTGACTTCAGCGTGGCCTTCAAATGCATACTCCGGGTAAAGCTTGGTGATATTATGGTTGCTGGCATCAAGAGTGCCCGCCTTTTGGCATTTCAAAGGGGGTAAATGGCAGATGGAGCATCCTATTGAAGGTTTGATGAAGACCGCCATGGAGAGCATCAAAAACATGGTGGATGTGAACACCATTCTGGGGGATCCCGTGGAGACACCGGACGGGAACGTGATTGTGCCCATCTCCCGGGTGACCTTCGGGTTTGCCGCGGGGGGAACGGAGTTTGAATCCGAGATGGCTGGTGAAAAAGACAAAGACGGGCGCGGCGACGGTAGCACCGGAGGCGGCGGTAACGGCGGGCAGAAGAGATCCGCGGAGGGCCAGGAAAATGCCTTGCCCTTTGGCGGCGGCAGCGGCGCCGGGATCTCCATTCAACCGGTGGCCTTTTTGGTTGTCGGCCACCAGCAGGTTCGTTTACTCCCGGTAGACGGGCGGGCGATCTACGACCGCTTGCTGGACATGGCGCCGGGGATTATTGACCAATTGCAGTCCATGATGTCCAAGACCACTGGCAGGACCCACGGCCAGGCCGGGCAAGTCAAGGTTGGCGCTTCTTATCAAGGAGGAGGGCAGGAACAGCCCGGCCAATTCCAGGCCTACGGCGCCGGTAACGCCGGCGGCGCCGGAAAGGCAGGCGGGTGGCGCTTCAAAAGGCAACAGGGTGGGCAAACTCCGCCACCCGAGCCGGTTCAATAGTATATTGGTCCCTACGAAAAAGAGTTTCTTCCTTGCTGAACCTGACGTAACGGCCTCAAGCCGCTTCGGATGTGGCTTGAGGCTTTTCCCGTCACTTGACCCACTCCTCTCCCCACTTTTGCACCTCATCCATGACGGGCTTTAGATCAACCTGGACAAAACACGAGGCAAATGGGGGGCGGCAAGCCCCCCATTTGCATGTTCTAGGTGACTCCATGCACGCCCCACCCAGGTCTGCAAAGCCGGGTGGCCCATGATCCACCGTGGACGGGTGTCACGCTTTTTTTTCGCCTTCGACATATAATATACAAACCTGCTAACAATACCCGATGGAATTGGGAGGGTGGCGATGGTGAGGGTTGTGGTTGTCGGAGGAGGTTGGGCTGGTTGTGCCGCGGCTTGTGCGGCCAGAAAGGCTGGCGCCGGCGTGACGCTTG
>JBLNCV010000103.1:0-4481 GCA_050260975.1 Syntrophothermus sp.
GGCGCTTTTCGCGCCGGAGCACGGCCTGCGCGGGGACCGGCCGGCGGGGGAGTACGTCCCATCCTATATCGATTCCGAGACAAATCTGCCGGTCTACAGCCTTTACGGCAAGACCAGGAAACCAACGCCGGAGATGCTCGCCGGAATTGATCTTCTTATCTTCGATATCCAGGATGTGGGCGCCCGGGCCTATACCTACATTTCGACCATGGCCAATGTGATGATCGCGGCTAAAGAAAGTCATCTTCCTGTGATGGTCCTCGACCGGCCCAATCCCATCGGCGGGGTGGCGGTGGAGGGGCCGGTGCTTGAGGATGGCTTTCAGTCCTTTATCGGCATGTACCCGATTCCGGTGCGGCATGGCATGACCATTGGGGAACTGGCCGGCCTTTTCAATGCCGAGTTTGGCATCGGCGCTGATTTGACGGTTATTCCCATGGAAGGTTGGCGCCGGGAGATGTTCTTCGCTGATACCGGCTTGCCTTGGGTAGCCACCTCTCCCAATATCCCGAAGATGGAGACCGCCATCTTTTATCCCGGTACCGGCCTCCTCGGCGAGGCGGGGTTTGTGGAGGGGGCGGGGACGGACCGGCCTTTCGAGTATGTGGGAGCCCCCGGAATTGACGGGACGGCGCTGGCGGACGGCCTGAACAGCCGCGGCCTGGCAGGGGTGAGGTTTAAACCTATCTCGTTTACCCCGGCCAGAGGTAGTTTCGCTGGGAAGGCCAGCGGCGGCGTTTTGCTGGAGATTACCGACCCCAGAGCTTTTCATCCGGTGGAAACCGCGATTTACATTCTTACGGCCATCCGCGACCTCAATCCCTCCGGATCCTACTGGCCAAAGGTGGCGCCCGGCAAGAGAAATATGTTTGATCTGGCGATGGGGACCGATGCGGTCCGGCTGGCTATCCAGCATGGTGAAAAGCCTGAAAGGATCATCGCGGCCTGGCAGGAGAAGTTAAATGATTTCCTGGCGGTCAGGGCCAAATATCTGATCTACTGATCTTTGCTGGTTTCTTCGGGTTCTGGTGCTTTGAGCGTTCCGGCTGTTTCGGCAGGTTTGGACCCGCCGCGGGAACCGCGGAGGATAAAATACCCGAAGGCGCCCGCGACGAGCAGCAAGGCCACCCAGGCAGCTACTTCACAGGTCAAGGAAACAAAGCCAATCCGGAACCCTTTCCCGGTCATTCCCGCCCCGGGCCCCTGGCCTATCCCATTTGTCCCAATCGCGCCCGCGATGCCAAAATATGCGGCAAAAGCCAGCAATGCCCCCGCCAGGGTATCGCCGGTCGCCAGCGCCGCGGCAAGGCTGTTGCCTGGCGCCCCAAGGGTAAGCACCTGCCTGAAATAAGATTGCCGGATGCTGGCTAAGTTGGGTTTGGAGCGGGCATTTACGTCAGACACCCAGCGCAAGATACCTCCCAGGCTCAAAGCGAAACTTGCCTCCAAAGGAATCAGTGCTCCCAGCGCGAAGAGCAAACCATTTCCGGTGAGCAGGTGGGCGCCGATACCGGCCAGGAAACCTGAGAGGAGTAAAGCCCAGGGAAAACCTCCTTCCACAATCCCTTTGAGAATCAGGCTGAATTGGGCAGCTTGCGGCGCGGGAAATTGAACAGAACCGAGCATCGAATTCCGGGCAAAGGCTTCGGCGGCGGCTGAAACAAGCAGAGCGGCCACAATTATGCTGGAAAATTTGGCGGTAATAAGCCAGGGAAGGTTCTGCCAGGACATTTTTCGCCCTTCGGGCGCCGCCTGTTTCCGAGGTTCCTGTTTCCGGGGTTCCCGCCCTGTCAGGGGATTGAGAAGGCGCCAGATGTGAAGGTTCTGCACAAAATCTCCACCCACCATAGCCGCCAGAGTGGCCAGGAACGCCGCTGAAAGCAGCACAAGGTATGCACCCCGGTCTGTTCCCGCCTCTCCATGTCCCAGGATGGCAGCCAGGATCAGGCCGGCGCCAGCCAGCGTGATATGGGGCAGGGCGGAAAGCCCCATAAAACCGCTCCCTCTCACAGATACCCAAATCATGGGGATAGCCGTGGCCAATCCCGCAAGCACTCCAATATAACCCGGTGAAGGCAGGCCCGCCAGGAGATTCAAGGAAAGCAGCCCTATTATTATGATAGTCAACCCGGGAAAGAGGAGGGACGGAGCGCGATCCGGCGCCGGTACCGGCTCCCCCGCTGGTTGACTGGCTGGTGAATCGATGGGCAAGGCCGCGGGACGGTCGGACAAGGCTGTGGGATGGTCGGGCGAAGCCGCAGGCGGGCGGGAGAACCCCATACCCGCCAGTGCCCGGGAAAACACCTTCGGAAGTTCGCCGGCGGCCCTCATGGCCAGGGCGCCAGCCAGGACGCCGATGCCCAGGTACTGGCCGAAGTTGTTCCAGACCTGGGGGATGGACAGACCGGCCACGGGCAGGGAAGAGGGAAATAGAATCGCGTCGCGGCCAGCAAAATAACCGGCTATCAGTGGTAGTCCCAGCCAGGCAAAGAAGCTGCCAGCCAGCATCTGTCTGGTGATCTGCGGGCCGGCCAGGTAACCAAATCCCAAAAGGGTAGGAGATACCTGAACTCCCATCTGCAACTTCCATGGCGTCCCGGCCACAACCGGCAGAGACAGGTGTGCCGCTGATGACCACCAGCCCAACCCTTGTTGAAAGACGCGGCAGGTCAGACCAACCACCAGCAGTACGGCAGACCTCCAGCGTTCCCCGATCTCCCGCGGCACAGACGACAAAAGCACTGAGACGGCCCTGGCTTCGGGGAAGATGGCCAGCCTTTTTGAAGGGGAAACGGATGGCTGAAAGGTGACGATCACCGCCCAAAACCCCAATGCCGCGCCGCCCAGTAAAAAAGTGAACAAGACCGGCACGGAAGGTTTCCACCCCCACGTCCACATTGCCGGAAGAAACACAGTGGCTGCCATGGCGACGGAAAAGGCGGTAGAGGCCATGCTTTGCACCAGATTGGCGTTTAAGCCGGCGTCGCCGTTTCCGGGACGGCCGGGCAAGCCTTTCAAAAGGGCCGCCGCTAAAAAAGCCGCCGGAAGGGCAGCGATGAATCCTTGTTGCCGGGTAAAGCCGAGATAAGTTTCAGTAATAGCAAAAAGCCCCGTCAGCAACAATCCCAGAACAATTGCCAGGGACCTCATGAGATCACCGCCTTGTTTGGAGATCTGGGCATATACCTATATTCATCTTTTATGTTTATGAGGCGGGGGCAATGGTTTATGCCCTGGAGGCTGGAAACATTTAAAAGGCTGGATTCCACTCTTTCGAGAGGAATTTCTTTCCCCGAGTCGAAGTATCTTGGTGGTCTAGATGACAGGCACTCATTAAACCTTGGTCACTCAGCCACCAAAGGTGCCTTGTCACAAATTTTGAAGGGGGCGTAAACCGATGAGAAAGGCGTTAGGTCTGCTAATCGCGGTGTTGCTGGTAGTGGGGCTGGCGGCCACCGGTGTCCTGGCCGAGGGCAAGGCCCTCAATGTCTGGATCATGGAACCGGGAAACCGCGAAGCAATCGCCAAGTACTTTAACGATGTGAACAGCGACTTTGAAAAATCCCACCCCGGGGTCAAGGTGGAGATCCAGTACATACCCTGGCTATCCGGGCAGCAAAAGTTTATCACCTCCATCGCCGGCGGCGTGGCTCCTGACATAGCCGAGATGGGGACCACCTGGAACGCCCAGTTCGCCGAGATGGGCGCCCTGGAAGAGATGGACAAGTACGTTGACCAGTGGGGATACCGGGACGACTTCACACCGGGGCTTGTGGAAAGCGCCACCCTGGACGGCAAGCTCTATGGCGCACCCTGGTACGCCGGCGCCCGGGGTTTGATGTACCGCAAGGATTGGTTCAAGGAGGCTGGTCTGGAGGCTCCAAAGACCTGGGAGGAGTTTTTGCAGGCTGCAAAAGTTCTGACCAAGGATACCGACAAAGACGGCAAGATCGACCGATATGGTTTCGCCATACAAGGCAAAGGGCCGCATACCTGGCTGCCCCTGATCTGGGAAAACGGCGGTGAAATTGCGGTAAAGAAGGACGGTAAATGGGTCTCCGCCCTGGATCAGCCGGCGGCCATCGAGGCTTTGAAATGGTATGCGGAGCTTTTGACCAAGTACAAAGTGGCACCGGAAGCCAGTGTCACCTGGAGCGCCATTGATGCCCGGCAAGCATTTGCGCTGGGTAAGGTGGCGATGATCGTCGAAGGGTCCTGGGGTCTGCCCGCGATCCTGAAATACAACCCGGATCCGGAACTTCAAAACAAGATTGGCTTTGCCATGATGCCCAGGGGCAAAAAGGATAATTCCGCCTTTGCTGGCGGTAGCAACCTGGTAATCTTCAAGCAGTCCAAGAACAAGGAACTGGCGGCGGAATATGTGAAGTTCTTGCTCCAGCCGAAGAACCTGATCGAGTGGAGCAAACAGGTCAACTTCTTCCCCGGCCGGATCTCCACCTATGACGCTTATAAAGATGATC
>JBLNCV010000104.1:0-16501 GCA_050260975.1 Syntrophothermus sp.
GATTATCCCAGCCAACTACCCTACTCCCCCCTTAATTGGCCTTTTCCTTGGGGTAAAAAGATTCTACCCCCATTTCATTCCCCTGTCGCAGCCTTTATTTCAGGGCAACGCAAATGCCTCATAGGATTGTCAATTCCCTTTCTCTTTTCTTCTTTCTGTTGCCAGTACTCTGTGAGCACCGGATTATACCGTCGCCACTCTGCAATCGACTGCGCACGCAGCGAATCCACTCGTGAGCCATCCAGCCAGGGCTCGATATCGAGACTCAAGGTGAGCAAGGCCACACGGTCATTGCCATCGGCCACTTCGTCGATCCAGATCGTGTTGTTGCCCATTCTACCCCGCAACCAATCATCCAGTCGATGTCGACGCCGCGCATCACAAACCTCGCAGGGTCGTTGTTTATCGTCAGGCCTCCCGTTCAGTCGCACCAGGCACACGGAGCAAACATGGCCACTTTGAGCGGAGCCATTTGTCTCTGGAATATTCCATCTCCGGTAGACGGGCACTGCCATCGTCTCTCGTGCCCTCCGGACCTCCTTGGTCAGTAGAATTAGCGACCGGCTTGCTCCACTGCTGATATTGCAATAGGGTGGAGTTTCCAGCTTTAAGTCCTGAGCGAGTTTATCAATACATGCCTGTAAATACTCTTTCCATTGGTCAATCTTTAGGTCCCTGTTCGCACCGTCTCGTTCCCCGGGGAAGGAGAATACTGCGACTTCCGTGTCCCGATACAGCAGCGACCCGAGTGTAAGATCTACTTCGACGAGTTTTCGCACGCGGGTGAAAAAGTCTTCAATCGCTCGCTGGGTACCAGTCCAGTCGCCGATTTTCACTGCACGGGCTTCGTAGTGGCAGATGCCCATACCGATGGTAAGCAGCCGCCACTGCGTCTTTTGCTTAAGGTCGTTGTTACCCCACGGGAAAGACTGCCCGTCAAGCTCTTCGAGAATGGCTCCCGCGACGGCGCTCTTGAACAGTGCTGCAGCCACGTAGGATTGGTCCCACAGCGTCACGTCGTTGTTAGGTAGGCGTGTTTCGGCGAGGGTAGACATGAACGCCTGTCGAAGGAAACTCTCAGCGCCAATGGCTTTCTCCCTCCAGTACCACCACTGCTGTACATCCTTACAGCCGCTCCGCCCCAGATTCTCCAACCCCTTCAAAATCTGTCGGATCTCCTCCACCAGTCGCTTCCAGCCCGCATCGGTCAGGACCTCGGGCGGGTCCGCGAGCAGATTGCGTACTGGATAACCAAAGGCAGAAGAGAGCCACATGTGTGCAAGGTCTTGCCCAAGATATTCCGAAGTGGGCTTCGGTAGATTCTTCTCTATGCCTGAGGCCATCCCATGCCCGGCCTGTAATAGCCCAAGGAGTCCAGGATCCATCTTGGTATGTTTACTGACGAAATCGGTAAGCGCAGCAGGCCACGCTTTTTGGTCGAGTGTAAGCGTGTCCTTTACCCACCTAAGCAAGTCGTCCCACGGAAACGGCGGATTCTCGTATTTGAACCACTGGGTATACTCGTACTTATTATCCTCGGAAACGCCCCCTTTCCCACGCAGAAAATCGGCCTTCGCTTTACCGACCATGTGGAGCCAGCCAATGGCCTCCACGGCCAGAAACAGCGACCGACACTCACGTAACTTCTCCGCTGGCTCGAATTGGTTCATGGTCGCCCTCCTTTTGAGCTCAACCAGGATCGAACTAATTTTTTAAACTTATCCAATGAGTCCTCCCGGATCTCAGTGCAGTCTTTCTTATAAGCGCGCCACTGAGTAATCTCTGCAGTTCCCCAACCCACCGTGCGTTTGGCTGAAATGCCGTAAGTCTTCAGCAACTCTTGGATGGCGTCAAGCAAGTGCTCGATGGCTTCTTCCGGCTTGACTTTATTGCGCGCAGCCGCTCCCGGCAGTGGTGCATAAAGCAAGCGAAGCATCCCGTAAGTTCCAGTAGGTACAACCTCGTAGTAAATCGGCAGGGTACCTGCACGGGTTTTGCGACTGTGCGGGTTAATCACCTCGAAATCAATCTTTGAAAACCAGGTGGGATAAAAGGCCAGGGCTCCGCGCTGAAAAGCTTCCTCTTCGCCCTTCTCATTGCCAAAGAGATGAAGTATCCACGGGGGATCTTGCCCACCGCCCTTCATCCGGCAAGCCCAGCGCAAAAGCCCTTTCCAGCTCGCTGCCGACATATACGGCACGCCGAACACGCGATCTTTACGCACCGGATTGTCCAGCACGTGAAACGAGCGATCGTCCTTTGAATACCAGGGCGTTTGGAGTACAAAATCGATCTCGAGAGCAAGCCACGAAGGATCAGGAAGGGTAGTGAACCTTGGTTCAAGTTTGGACTTGAGCTCCAGTGGTAACTGCAATCCCACCGAGGATACTTCTCGCACAATCCCCTGATAAGCGTCCCGTGCCTCCTTTTTTCTGGGCAGATCGGCAAGAAACCACACAGTTACAGCGTTAACCACACCTGACGCGAGGATCTGTGAAGCGGTGGTTGCACCATCTTTGAGTCGCTGAACAAGCTGCCTATGGACATCATCAATGCGCTGTTGAATCTGCTGTCGCTCGTCCGCCCCAGCTTCTCTTCTCTGATTTTCAAGTTCAGCCATTTCTTGATTATACCAGTCTGACAAAGCTCGAACACAATGGTACAACTCCATAAAATAGTCGGCAGGCGCGATCGTCATGACGAGCCTCCTTTTGAGAATAATAGTTTGAGAATCTGATCACCTTTTTCGATTTCGTCGCCCTGGAACCCGGGCCATTCTGTGGCAAGTTGCTTTTTCAGTTGATCAACTAGTCTTTCGAAATCCCTAACGTTCTGAACGAACCCAAAGGTGCGGGGAGGATCTTTGAAACTAAAAACCTTTTTGCTTTCTGGCTGGGTTTGGGTCCGCGGATCTGGTCTTCGACCTGCAATCCAGGAGTCGCATTGGGAAGCAGATGCTTGCCTTTTCTGTTCAGGGCGCGCGATTATTCGATTAAAGGAGCTGGTGTCCGCATTTTGCCGCGCCAAATATCGCCCTCTCACACACCAGAAATTCGTAAGGGACGCCCAGGCAAAGCCGTCATGGTTTGCCTCCCGCCATCCGGTCCTCACATACGCTCGGAGCTTCTCTTTTGATAACCGGACATTGCAACTAGCCTCGAGAATCTCGATCAGACCATAATCCCGATGGTGCAACTGATTCGCCCGGTTCTGCTCATCCGATGGCTTGAGCACTGTCTTGCCACCGATTGCGCCATAATTGGCGATAAGCCGCAACGTGACGTCGAGCAATGCCCATTCTTCATCACGAACCGGCCGAAGTGGGACAAAGCGCAGTATAAATTCTTGATCCCTCCGAATCGCATCGTATAAAGGTTGGCCGTCGTCGTCTACAGCTTCAAAGCGGAACTTGCGCGCCCAACCGGTACAACCGAAGAGCTCGCAGACGACACAGCGCTTGCCTTGGCGGTCGGGACACCGGCCCGGTGCATCCGAAGGGTCACATGCTGCACCGCCAAGCCCCCGCACCAGCACCTCAAACCACCAGCGGATAGAGCCGAGGAGCCCCGTGGTAATGAAGCGACCGCCTCTTTGATTGGCGTCTCCTGTCCAAATCGGCGTCAGCGCCTTGACTTTGTAGCAAACTGTAGTTGTCTGACTCATTCCTCGCTCCCCCCAAAAAACTTCCTCAAGCCCTTCAGGGTGCCCTCCACAAGTTCGGGCCGGAATTCCTCGCGCATGAGTTTGCCACGCCATGCCGGCGTTTCGTCCAGGTAACGTAGCACAGTCTCCACCGTGACCGGCCGGCCAGCAGCCTGCAGCTCACGGGCTGCCATGTCCACCGTGGTCCAGCGCTCCAGCGCTTCATCGGTAAAGGTACGGAAGTGCTCGATATCCCACATATAGAGCCGGTAGGTCCCGCCCTGGCTATCCCCGTCGTTGACGTTCCCGCTGGAGGCCGGGCCGGTGATCCGGTCTTTCCGCACCACGTTCCCGTTGTCATCGTACTGGTAGGTCCAGGCGCCGATCTGCGTCGGGGCGTGCGGCCGCGTCCCGTCATACTTATACGCGAAATCGTAGTTCAGATCCTTCGGCGTGTTGTTTCCCGGCGTGAGCCGGTTAGCGCTGGTCTTGCGCAAAATGTTTCCGATGGTGCCGTATTCAAAAGTCTGCGCGTAATGGTTCTGGCTCTTGCCCTTCTTGATGGCCGCGGTGCCTTCCGCCCCCACCAGCTGGTAGAGGTCGTCGTACTGGAAGCTCTGGCTGACCCCCTGAGCCTTGTTCTCGATCCCCAGGACATTCCCCACCCGGTCGAAGGTGTACCGCTAGGTCCTGGAAGGCAGACCCCTGGGTGTCCGCCGTATTGATGGCTGCCAGCCACCTCCGGTACGGATTGTAGCTGTACCGGGTCTCCACGTCGTTGCCGTACCTTATGTACACCCTTTGCCCGAACTCGTCGTAGGCGATCTCTTTGACATAGTCGTACCGGTCGCCCTGCTTTTCGCCATAGGCGGCCTTAATCTGCCCGCCCCGGTCGTAGACGTAGATCAGCTTTCTCGCCGTCCGGGTACTTCAGCCAGGTTACCCGGCCCAGGTAATCGTACCCGGTCTCAGTGGTGAAGGAAGTAATCTGCGAATCAGGCACCAGCGCGGTGATCGTCCGGACCTGCTTCACCTCTTCGCCCAGCTTGCCGTAGAAGAACTCGGTGGTCCCCGAGGCGTCGGCGATCTTCGTCACCCTGCCTGCCCGGTTAAAGTTTTCGCCCGGCCCGCCGTAGAAGTACTCCACGTCGGCGCTTACCGGGTAGTCGATCTTCTGCAGCCGGTTGTACTCGTAGACGTAGGTGATGGCTTGGCCCTGGTTGCGCAGGTTGCCATCCACCTTCCTGACCAGGTTCCCGGCCAGGTCGTAGAAGAACTCCACCAGCCCCCGATCCGGGTTTTCGATGCTCGTCCGCCGGCCCAGGAAGTCGTAGGCCATCCGGGTGGCGTTTCCCCGGTCATCGACGATCCGGACGATCTCCTTCAACGGATCATATTCGTAAGCGGTGGTGATGGTCTGACCCTGGTTGAACTGCTCCGTCTTTACCGTCTGCCCCCCGACATCCTGGTAGCTGTGCTTGACCTTGCCCTCCGGATCGGTGACGGTAGTCTTGAACCGGCCGTTCTCGATGGTGTAGGCGGTCTTGATGGTGCTGCCGTCGGGCAAAGTCACCAGCGTCTTGCGGTCCAGCACATCGTACTGGTTAGTCGTCGGGTTCTTGAGCGGCACGCCGGCGTAAAAGCCGGTGTCGTATCCCGCCTGGAAGACTGGCTGACCCTGCTGCGCCACCCGGTTTAAGGCGTCAAAGCGGATCCGGCCGGTGACGTTCATGCCGTAGGCGGGGGTGGCCACTCCCGTTGCGGCTCCGGCCAGAAGCACCTCGCCCTCCTTCTTGGTCTGGATCACCCTGGTCAAACCGTCGATGAAGATCACCGTGTCCAGGGTCTCCTCATTGTCCGGCTCGAAGGAGACCTTGTTGTGGGTCACCGCCCGCGCCGGCGTCTCCTCGGAGTAATACTTAAACTCCACCGCCGGGATTGCCTCGTCGTACGGCCCGAAGATTTGCGTCGGCCGGCCGAAGGCATCGTACTCCCACCGCATGGTATGGCCGTTGATGTCCACCGACTGGCTCTCCTGGCCGTACAGGTAGTTGTACTGGGCGGTGGACGTGTACCTGAAGCTGTCGGTAATCCTGGTGATGTACGTGCTGACCACCGGGTCGTACTCGAAGGCCACGCTGTACCGCTGGCCGTTGAGGTTCGGCGGCCCGGTCACCTGCTTCAGGTTCCCGTTGGAGTAGTACGCCAGGTTGGTCACGGCCGCTTGCCCGTCCTCCAGGTACTGGCACAGCTCGGTCAGGTTCCCGGCCGCATCGTAGGTTCCTTCCCGGTGGCGCATCAGCCGGTCGTTGCCGTAGACCTTGACGCTGGCCGGCTTCTCCACGATGTAGCGCTGCAGGTCTTCATAATAGGTGATCACCAACGTCACATCATCGCCCGCGCCGGCGTCCCCGGCGTCGAAGTAGCGGGTGACGTTGCCGTACTGGTCATAATCGTAAGTGACGTACGTGTAGAGCGCCCCGCTGGTCTGGCCCTCGTAGAAGTACTTTTCGGTCCTCACCAGCTGCGGGAAGACGGTGGCCACGGCCCTGTTCGGGTCGATGTCAATGAACTCGCTCCGCGTGGTCACGTCCCACAGCCGGTACTGGTTGACCGTTTTTGTGAAGAGCCGGCCGCCGCCGTCGCGGACCTCCTCGCTCTCCAGCAGGCCCTTGGTGTAGTAGGAGTCATTTCGGTAGGTCCGGGTGACGGTCTTCTTCACCGCCTCGTGATCCGCAGCGTCCCGGTACTCGGCCACCACCGCCCGGTAACCGTAGAAGTCCCGTTCATAACGGTCCTGCTTCCCGCCACTGTACCGGTAGGTGACTACCTGCTTGTCCACGCCGTCGCCCTCATGGCCGTCGTTGATCTCTACCCGGCTCAACACCCATTTGCGTTGCGGCAGGTCGTAGGTGTTGCCGTCGCGCTGGTAGCCGAGGGTAAAGCTAGCCCCCAGCGGCCGGACAACGCCCTTCAGCTTGTTGGTCAGGCCCGTCCGGTTCAGAGCCGCTTCGATCCGGCTGTCGCTGTCCGACCGCACATGATCCGCCAGGCCGTCGCCGTCGATGTCCATCAGCGCCGCTTCCCGGCGGCCGGCGGATTCACTGTAATCGCCGCCCGGATTGACGACCACGAACAAGACGGTAAAAGGAATGTAGAACGCGTGTGACCAATAGACCCCGCCACCCAAGTTGTAGTTGGCGGTATCGTTTAAGTGCTTCTCCGGCAGGGCGCCGCGCCATTCCACGGCGGGCGCGAACCCGCTGCCCGTGTTGAACGCCACATACAGCTGCTCGTTTTCCTTGATGACCAGATCGATCAGCCCGTCGCCGTTGAGATCGGCCAGCCCCTTCTCCTCCCGCGACTGGCTGCTGTTGTGGAGAATCCCCCGGCAAAACCATAGTTTCCGGTGTTCCAGCCCAGCGAGGCCCCCACCGGCGGGTTCTTGGTCCTTCCCACATTGAGAGCGCCGCTGCCCCAGGTCTCCGGCGGCGCGAAACCATACCCGAGGTTCAGGGCCACCCGGATCTCTTCTCCGTCCTGGCTGACCTGGTCCGGCAACCCATCGCCGTTCATGTCGATCAGGTCACGCACCGCCTGGGAATCGCCCTTATCCACGATGTTCACGTTCAATTGCAGACCCAAAGGCGCCATCAGCCATTTGGAGTTGCCTTTGGTGCTCCCGGTGGTGTCCCCTCGGGCACTCTGGACGATCAGGGGCACGTTGCCGCCGATGCCGCCATTTTCGGCGGTATTGGAGTTCCTCCGGACTTCTCCCGGCAAGACCGCCCGGGCGCTCTCCTCCAGCCCGCCGGTCATGGTGGAATACTGCACCTTGCTGGCGCTTAAGATGTCGGGGAAGCGATCTCCGTTCAGGTCGAGGAAATCCACTACTCCGGAACTGCTTCCGCTGGACCGCGAGTAAGAAGCAAATGCCCATCCGCCGCCCACGGAGTCCTGGTACGCCGTACTGAGCCGCGAAACCCCGCGCGCCCCGCTCAAATCGCCGATGGTAGGAACAGAGATGGCCGCGTTCCCCACCCGCGAACTGCTGGCCTTGCCGGCGCCCACCCAGCAGAGCCCCACTTCGCTTCCCCAGTACCCCTTCTCCGGCATGGGGAACATCAAGAAGGCTTTTGGTTGCTCCTTCTTGGCATAATCCTCATCCACCACCAGATCGCTCTCGTGGATTGGCTCGCCGGCCCGTTCCCGGTTGCCGTTATACCCAAAATAACTCCAGCCGCGATAGGGGGCGGGCAGCAGATTGGCGATGGCCGGGCTGTGAACCGCGCTGCCAACCGTCACCCGTTCCCTGGTGGACCGGGCGTCGTCGTAGATCAGCGTAACACTCCTGCTCTTCGCCTGCTCGACCAGATAGGGATCCCGGCCGGTGAAGTCGAAGTAGAGCCGATCCCCTTTCATCACGGGAACAACGAGGATGGCCGGCTTGCTGGAGGTCCCTCCGTCGAAATCCAGCACGGTCTTCCCCAGGAGAGCCCCGGACTTCTTCACCGTAAAGGTCACTTGGTTGTCGGAGAGCCCTTCGGAGATGGTTAAACTGGAGGTGACCACCACCTTCCCATCCCGTGGGGCTTCCCAGTACTCCTGGGCGCCGTTTAAGTTGTTCACCGGGTAGAAGTCGATGTCATAAGCGGCATTCACCCTGATGGCGGGTTGGCCGTCCTCGTTATAGACCGGAATGGTCGGATCCGCCACGGACGTGTAGTAGGCTTCCGCCGCCCACTCGATCCGCGTCAGATCGATGGGCGAGTCCACCGCCGCCGCCAATCTCAGCCGATCCTGGGCATTGACGTTGAACTCCTCATCCAGGTTGATCTCGCCGGTAGCCTCCCATCCCAGGGAACGGGTGATGACCGGGTTGCCGTTTTGGTAGACCATGAGCCGGATCTCGTCGGTGGTGACACCCTTCTTCTTGAGGGCGCCCCTCAGCCGGATAGTGCCGGTGATCGGCGCCACCATCTCCCCGCCCCGGCCGGCGTAGACGAAGTCTTCCGAGGCTTTATAACGGTACGGGGTTTGCCCATTGGCATCTCTGGTGCCCAAGGGCACGTTGAGATAGGTGATCTCCGGATCCCACTCCACCTGGTCGGCGGCGCCGTTGAAGACGGACTGAACCCGGAAGTAAATCCGGTCGCCCCTCCTGACATCGAGGGACTCCAGGCCGGCCGGAACGTGCTCGACAAAGTCACCGGCGGCAATCCGGTCCGACCACAACTCCCGGTCGTTCTGCTGGATGGCCACGCGTACCCCGTCAGCGCCCCGGTTGTTGTTTTGATCATATGGGAGCAGCCGGACCGGCGCGTTAATCGCGATTCGGCCGTCAAATGGCGCTTTCCAGGAACGCACCGCGTCGATCAGCGGCGAGTTGTCGATCATCCGTTCATAGATGGTGGTCAAGCTCACCGCCAGGCCGTTGGTGTCCACTCTTCCCGCCGCGATGGGCGCGGGGGTCTGGCTGCTGTCGTTGAACACAAACGTCGGCACGCCATTTTCGAGGTGGTTGAAATAAACCTGGCCGCCGTCCACCAGGTCGGGCAATCCGTCGCCGTTGACGTCGCTGAAATAGGTCGTGCCGGTGGTGGTCGTGCCGCTGTGGTTGATGACCAGGCTCCACCCACCGTAGTATCCTTCCGGCCCGCCGGTGCCGGTGGACGAACTTTCCCTGGATATCCCCGGGAGCGTTGGCAAGGGCACCTTGTCCCCCAGGGCTGCCACTTTACCCGAACTCAGCCGGCCCGGACGATAATAGAAGTTTCCACCTTCCTTGAACACCTTGTCCGGCAAGCCGTCGCCGTTCAAATCAATCAGTGCGAGCAAATCTTCACTGTCGGAATTGCTGAATCCAGTCTTATAACCACCGGTGAGGTCTTTGATGGGGCCCCCGACTCCCACGTACAGATGGCCGCCCGTGCCGCGGGTGGACGTGCCGCCCAGGGCGGTGGCGTTCACCGACTTGAAGCCCAGGAGTGTCGCCGAAATCCGGTCATCGCCGGTATTCACCCCGGCCGGAGAGCTGAATCCGTTGTAAGCGCCGCCACTGCTGACTTCATCGTAATAGGTGAAGCTGTGGCGGTTAAATTCCCGGCCGTCCTGGCCGTACTGGACAACCGTCTCCAGGAGAGTCTTCTGGAAAGCGCCTTCCCTGTACTTGAACTCGTAACTCCGGATCATCTGATCGCCGAACTTGACCTCAATCTTGCGCAGGAGATCGGAGGTTACCACCTTGAAGCCGGCCCTGGCGTCGATGGTGACGTCGGGACGGCGCGGCTCTTTGAGGTCCCGATCCCGCAGGAAATTCACCGAGTAAGCACCCGGGTGGCCGGCCGTACCGGTGTACCGGATGGCCTTCAGGTAGAGCTGGACGCCGGGTACCCTTTCCGCCCCGTAGTCAGCTGTTCCACCTACAACGGTTCCGTCTCCCACTCCGATGTCCTCGATCTGGCTGTACTCGTAGTCCACGGTGTTGCCGTTGGCGTCGCGAATCTGCACCAGAGCCCACTTGAAGACGTTGCCGCTGGTCCTGTCGTACAGAACCGCTCCCTTGATCAGGCCGTTTTCCGGTGTCCCGCCGTAGAACGAACGGGTCCCCTTCTTGTCGGTGGTTTCCCACCAGTAGTTGGCCGGCTTGTCCCCATGCCGGACGATCTTGTCGAAACCGCCCTCCACCCGGGCATGAAAGACCTTCTCCGCGCTGCGCGGCTGTAAAGCGCCGCGATGCGCCAGGGGAGTCAGTTGCATTCCGTTCAGGATGTAGGTTTCCGTCTCTTCGACCGGGCTGTACCGGGGGACGCCCCAACGGGTGTCGATGGAGATGGATGGGTATGAGATGTCCCAGCCGAGGCCCATCCAACCGTTTTCGGCATCGGAATTGTACTGCATGGAAACCTGGGCTTGCATCCCATTCCGGCCTGGAGGCGCCTCAATGGGATAGCTCAGCCCGGCCGCGCCCTGCGCGTTGCCTTCGGGTGGGGCCATCAGATTGATCTTCGCGCTGGGGTCCGCCGCCTTGATCTCCTTGATGCTGGTCGGGTTGAAGCTGAGCGGCTTGGGACTCTCGGGGAGTTTGAGCACCCCGTTGATCATGTCCGTAAAGTGCGTGGTTAAGCTTGTGACCAGGCCGTTCTTCGGGTCCACGCCGGCTCTCTGCAGTTGCTCCCAGTGCCTGGAATCCTTGTTGTAGAAATAGGTGTAGAGATTGTTGAGGTCATAATCGTCTTTGACTGCGGCTCTGTTGTAGGGAATGGTCACCCTGACCGCCTTGAGGAACTTCAGCCCATCCGGTTTGAACCGGTATCCCACCGCGCCGCCGGTAGAGTTGCTCAAACCGGGGTTCAGCTCGTTGACCTTCTGAAGTTTTTCCACCGTGATTTGCACCGGTTCTTTCACAGCCCCGGCCGGCAGTTCCAGCTTCACCTGGCCGAAACTGACAACGGTCGCTTGATCGGGGAAGGCGTTTTCCGTGTGGGCATCGACCACCACAGCTTCCCCGGACGCCGCGGATTGCTTTACGGAATCCTCTTTGTTTGCGGCCACTTTCTTTATGGAATCCCCCGCCCTATTGGAGTCCTCATGCAGGGCCACCTGGGAAAGGCCAAACATGGCCAGCGCCAATATGAAAAGGATCAAAATTGCCAGGAGACTCTTGACCGCCAGCCCGGACCGGTTATACCTCGCAAGATTCCCGTTCATGCCGTTTTAAGCCTCCGTTTATCGCTTAGTAACTGGATAAAATCCCATTCTAGATATAAACTCTTTTTAGTTATCGGCATGAACAAATTTATAGTTTATTATTTTGGTGGATTTTGCGGGTCAGCGACACCACCTTGCAGGCCAGCGACTCCTATAGACCTGGCTCGTTTTTAAGACAAAAAACCCTGTGGTTTCCCAAATCAAGGGAACCCCACGGGGCTCTGGGTTCTCTGGGTTCTCTAGTTCTAATTCTGGGTTCTAGGTTCTTGATTCTGGATTTCTGAGTTTCTAGCTCTCCAGCCAATTGGCCAGACGGGCAATGGCGGCCTCTTCCCGGGAATACAGCTCCCGCAATTGCTGCTGCGCGCGGCGGAGGGCCGGCATCAGACCATCCAGGCCACCTGGGCCACTCAGCAGGCTGCTCGGACCATCCGGACCATCCAGGCCACCCGAGCTATCCGGGCCACTCCGGCCGTCAGCAATCCGTTCCCGCGCGGCCTCCTTCAACTCCTTTGCCAGCCGGGACCAGCCGTCACCGATGGCCACAAATTCCGGCGCCAGCGCAGAAAGCTGCCGGTCTCGCAACAACTCCCCCGCCTCCGCCAGAAAACGCCCGTAGATCCGCCGGAAATTCCCGCCGTATCCCGTCCCGCCTTTTTCCACGTACACGTAAGTGGTCCACATCAGCTCCACCAGTTGCACTGCGGAAAGCTGCTCCGGCCAGCGTCGGATCTCCTCCGCCAGATATTTGATCGCCGGCAACCCCAAAACAGCATCCGCCGGGTATTTCAGGCTCTCCCCGCCGGCGCCCGGCAAGGGCTTCAGCATGTGCCGCACCGCCAGCCGGATGGCGCGTCTTATTGCCTCCTCCACGTTATTGAGCCGCTCCGGAAAACGAAATTCAAAATACGAGTTTTGCGACGGAAACGGCAAAGCATCGGAAGCCCTGGCCCGCCGGAGGCTCGCCAGAGAACAGGCCTGGATGGCGTCCCGGTCGTTGTCGGCGATATACGCCACACCCGCTTCTTCGTCATAGCCGGCGATCACGATCCGGTGGCCGCTGAACCGGCGAGCCACATGCAGGTAGTCCAGGTAATGCACGTCCGCCGTGACCATCACCGGCTCGCCCGCGTCCAGCCTGGCTTTGGCCACCGCCCACGCCTCCTCGTCGGAGAGCCCGAAACGCTGCTCCACCCAGACCCCCAGGTGGGTGCAGAGATCCTTCTCCATGGTATCGGACCGCCCGCTGAAGTAGACAGGCGGGTTCATCTCCGGAGCGGTCAGATACATGAAGTCCAGTCCCGCCCCCAGCCCGAAGATCATCTCCTCGGTAAACCGGTGCCCGTAAAACTCAAAGATGTCCCGCATGGCCGAGGAACCGCAATGCCCGCCCGGCCGGTGCACAAAACCTTTTAAAACCCCTGGCAAAGAGATCACCCTTGGTATCCAATAGTTTTATTGGCAGTTCGCTCTGTACGGCACTCGCCCTATACGGCGCTCCGCTGCTGCTTCTGCCTTTCCTCTTCCACCAGCACCCGCCGGAGGATCTTGCCCACGATTGACTTGGGCAACGATTCGCGGAATTCCACCAGGCGCGGCGCCTTGTATTTGGCCATCCGCTCGCGGCAAAACTCGATGATCTCCTCCTCCGTGGCGGTCTGGCCTTCCTTGAGCACCAGGTAGGCCTTCACCGTCTCGCCCAGGTAGGGATCCGGCACCCCGGCCACCACCGCCTCCTTGATCTTCGGGTTCTCGTAGAGAACCTCTTCCACATCCCGCGGATAGACGTTGAACCCGCCGGCGATGATCATGTCCTTCTTGCGGTCCACAATGGAAAAATAGCCGTCCGGATCCATCCGGGCGATGTCTCCGGTGTACAGCCACCCGTTGCGCAGGGCGTGGGCCGTCTCGTCCGGCTTGTTCCAGTAACCTTTCATCACCTGCGGCCCCCGGACAACGAGCTCGCCGACTTCGCCGGGCGGAAGCACCTTCTCCCCCGTTTCCAGGTCCACAATCGCCGCGTCGGTATCGGGGAAGGAAAGCCCGATGGTCCCGATGCGCGAATTCCCGTCCAGCGGGTTGCAATGCGTCACCGGCGACGCCTCGGAGAGGCCGTAACCTTCCACCAACCGACCGCCGGTAAGGCGTTCAAACTCCTGCTGAACCTCCACCGGCAACGGCGCGGAGCCGCTCAAGCAAAACCGTATTGAAGAAATGTCATATTCCGCCACCCGGGGATGGTGGTTGACCGCCACGTACATGGTGGGAGCGCCAGGAAACATGGTGGGCCGGTGCTCATTGATGGTGCGCAGGACCTCGTCAATGTCAAATTTGGGCACCAGGATCAGGGCGGCTGCGATAGTCATGGCGTAGTTCATGGCGACAGTCATCCCATACACGTGAAATAACGGCAATGCCGTAAAGATCCGTTCCTGAGCCATTTTAGCCCCAAAAAACCACTCCTTGATCTGCAAGGCGTTCGCCACCAGATTGCGATGGGTGAGCATGACTCCCTTGGACACGCCGGTGGTCCCGCCGGTGTATTGTAGAAGCGCCAGATCTTCGGCAGGATCAATGGCGACCCGGGGCGGCGCCGGTGGATGGCCGGCGATCAGCTCTTCCAGGCGGAGCACACCCGGCCCTGTTTCCACCCTGGCTCCCAGGCTAGTCACAATTACCTGTTGCAGAGGCGTCTTGTGCCGGATACCGGCCAACCGTGTGTATAAGGCATCGAGCATGATCATCGCGGTCGAGCCGGAATCGTTAATCTGATAATCCAGCTCCCGTTCGGTATAAAGCGGGTTGGTCTGAACGACTATCGCGCCGACCTTCAGGACGGCAAAGTAACTCACCACCGCCTGCGGGCAGTTGGGCATCATCAGGGAAACCCGATCCCCTTTTACGATCCCCAGCTTATCCAGGGCATTGGCCAGGCGGTTCACCTGATCCGCCAGTTCCCGGTAGCTCATCCGAATCCCCCGAAAGATAACCGCCACCGAATCAGGGTACTGGGCAGCCGAGGCATCCAGGTAATGTTGCAGTGTGACGTCGGGATACTCCAGATTGAGGCGCACACCGGCGGGATAATGTTTTACCCAGGGTCTTTCCGGCAAGGGAACTTCCTGAATACTTCTTAAAGACTCTCCGCGATCCCCGCTCATCTTGATCCCCCTTCTTTTTGTGGCACAAAAGATATATTCAAGCAGGCTATTGTGGTTTCCTTCCCTAAAAGCAGGTTGAAATTGAAAAATATGCCGTGGCAGAAAATTTTGCCGAAATTCAGCAGCAATGCGGAAGAAAACAGGCAGGGCGCAGAATAACCGAGAAAGCTATTGAGATGGGCAAGGAGGTCGGGTATAATAAAGCCAGGCAGGCGGGAGTCATATAAGTAACTCTAGGCAATTCCATGGGAAAGCAGGTATTGCCATGCCACGGCAACAGATGTATCGCCTGGCTACATCCTTTTCAAGTACTCCTCGTAGCCCTGGGAAGATAATGCTTGGGCCTTTTGTTCCACTTCCGCGGCGAGGGTCTCCTTGTAAGCGACCATCTTTTGACGCAAGGCCGGCTCCGCCACCGAGAGGATCTGAACCGCCAGGAGCCCGGCGTTTTTGGCCCCGTTGATGCCTACCGTGGCCACCGGAATGCCAGACGGCATCTGCACAATAGAGTACAGAGAGTCCACGCCGTTTAAGGTTGCAGTCTTGATGGGCACGCCAACCACCGGCAAAGGCGTGTAGGCCGCCAGCACGCCGGGCAGGTGCGCCGCTCCTCCCGCACCGGCGATAATCACCTTCAAGCCGCGCCGGGCGGCTCCGCGAGCGTACTCCGCCGCCCGATCCGGGGTCCGGTGCGCGGAGATCACCGTAATTTCGTAAGCGATATCAAATAGGTCCAAAATCTTTGCCGCATCTTGCATCACGGGAAGATCGGAATCGCTGCCCATCACGATCCCGATCTGCGGGGCATTTGCTGGCTTCTCCATGTGATTTTCCTCCCGGTTCAATATCAATATGAGCTTGCTCAAAGGTTTCCCGGTTAGCGTTTGATCTCGACTTCTACTTCGACTTCGAACTTCAACGATGAAAAAGGGTGAAGCCAATGACAAAGATCACGTCCAACAATATCACGCCCAAAGTGAAAGTAATATTTATCCTGGCGACAGCCGCGATCACTGTCCTGGCCACCCTGCCCATCGCCGCCACGCCCAGGCTGAAAAGGATCCCGGTATTGACCTACCACCGGATTACGGCCAAACCACGGGCCGATTACCCGGTTCCCACCGTTTTACCCGCGGTTTTTGAACGCCAGATGGCTTACCTGGCCAGGCACGGTTACCGGACCATCAGCCCGGAACAGCTTTTAGCCTATTATCAGGGCAAAGCCGGTCTGCCCGATAAACCTGTCCTCATCACCTTTGACGACGGGTGGGGGGACAACTACACCACCGCCTTCCCGATCCTGCGCAAGTTCGGCTATCAGGCCACAATCTTCCTGGTCGCCGGCAAGATCGGAACCGGACAACTGCTCAACTGGAAACAGATCCGGGAGATGAGCAATTACGGGATCACCTTCGGAGCTCACACCATGACCCACCCACGCCTGAGCCAGTTGGAGGCCGGGCAAGCCGCCTGGGAGATCGCCGAATCCAAAAGGGCCATTGAGGTCCATCTGGGACGACCGGTGGATTTCTTCGCGTACCCTTACGGGGATGGCGCGTACAACGAGAAGATCCGGCATTTGGTCCAGAAAGCCGGGTTCAAGGCCGCTTTTGCCAGCAGCCTGGGGCTGGTCAGCTCTGTGCGGAACCCGCTGGCCTTGAGAAGGATCCTGATCACCGACCACACCTGGCTCACCTTGGTGGAATTTATCACCATGGTGAGGTGACCATCCGGTTATGGCGGGGTGATGGCCAGCTCGCGACTCCCCCGCTTTACAATGGGAACCCCCTGTTTGCACAAAGGGCACTCGGCCTCGGTATAAGTACGCGCCTCAATGGTGAGCAAGGATTCGGTACGCACGCCGCCTAAGTCCAGCTTGCCGCCGCTGCGATCCACCAGGAGCCCTATTCCCACCAGGTTGCCCTCCTGTTCCTGGACTATTTCCATGACCTCCCGCACCGAACCTCCGGTGGTGGCTACATCTTCGA
>JBLNCV010000105.1:0-10716 GCA_050260975.1 Syntrophothermus sp.
TCTCCAACTCGGCAACCCCTGGAATGGTAATCATCTTGTAATAGAGCAGCAGGGAACTGTTCGGGGAAAAGTCATAGCCCAGTCCAAAGGTCGTGGTGGTCGGCGCCGGTGTTGGAGGAGCGCCGGTATTGGCAGGTTCTGTCTCGCTGGTTGTGCCCGGCGGCGCGGTAGGTGTTGAATTGGTCGTGGTATTTGTGGTATTTGCTGAATTTGCATTAAGAGCCGGCCTTTCCACACTGACCCCGGCCCGCAGTTTCTGCTCGTTGGGCAGGCGCAGATCCAGCGCCAGCGAGGCTTTGGTCTTGGCTTGGCCGGAAATCCCTTCCTTGCCCGCGGCCCCTACGGCGTCGCTGTCCACCAGAGCATAACCGGCTTTCACCGTGGCCGCTTCCGTGAGGTTATATCCAAGATCCACACCCTTGGCCTTTTCCATTGTGGCGGCCCTGGGATCCTGCCCGGTTTGCAGGCTGTCAAAGCCGGTAGACACCGCAACCTTCCCAAATTTAAACGAAATATTGTACCCTTTGAAGCTTGGGTTGAGGCTTCCCGGGTTGTCCGCCGGGAGAAGGGCGGACCCCGCATTGCCGGTCACCGAAGGTACAACCGGGGTGTTTTGGAGGCCGGCGCCCACCTCCACCTCGCCGACTTTCACGGAAGCGCCAACCTTCACGGCTCCGTTGTTGGGGGAAGCCGCTTTGGCGTCTCCTGAAAATTCGCCGGTCAACGTCACCTTTTCACCCAACCGGTACCGCCCCTGCACCAATGCCACCTGCCGCCCAAAGGAGCCGGCCGGAATGGCCAGGGTCGTATCCAAAAGGACCTCCCCGGGCGCACCCGCCTGTGCTTCCGGGGAGCCTAAGGCTCCGCCGGCAAGCCCCACCCCGGGCGACAGGCCGATCACGGACGCCAACCTTTCCAGCCCGGGGTTTTCGCTTGGAAGCAACAGCGGCAACTCCAACACGACCGGCGGCTGGATCTCAAGCTTTCTGGGCTTTCTGGGCATTCCGGGCATTCCGGTCATCTCGTCGCTTACCTCGTCCAAATCTTTGAAAACGTCAATACCCGCAGATTGTGCCGCGGGCGTTATTGCATGACTCTCCCGGACCGCCGCGTCCGCTGTGCCGGCTCCTGCCTTCCCAAACTCCGCGCCGGCGATCAGGGGAAATCTTACCCCCAGGATGGACAGTTCTCTGGCATATTCATGCACCAGGCGCTCCAGAGCGGAAATTTGCTGGAGGGTCAATGGCCTCTTGCCGGGGTTGGCGGCGTTGAAACTTGTGATAATCTTCGTTAGTTCGCCCTCGGCCGCCGTTCCGGTGGGGCGCACGAACACCTCGCCGGCCCGGAACTGCCCGAGTTCGCTGAGCCTGGCCACAAACCGGGCGGTCAGGATCGCCATCTCCAGCCGCGTGATGGCCCGGTGGCCAACGGAAGCCCCCGGCGGCACATAAGTGCCCGGGACCAGCTCGGGCAGGATTTCGGCGGCGGAAAGGGTCTCCAGCGCGCGGTACGACCAGTGCCCGGCCGGGACCTCTTCAAACGGGTTGGCAATGGCGCCGGATGTGGCGGATGTCGACGCGGCATGCGCGGCGCCCGTCACAAGAAGGCCGGGCGACATAAAACCCGGCGGCAGGGGAAATAAGATGGCGGGGAGCCACAGGAAAAGAAGCATGCCAGGAACAAGAGCCCCTGGAGCAAGCACCTCCGCCCGGACAATGCGCAACGCAATTCCCGTTTTCAAAAGCCGCCGCATAAAGATCACCAGTTACGTTATTCTCTGCCGATCCCGGAAAAACCTGCAAAAAAATAATTCGTCTCCGGGCGGCAAAAAAGGTGGGTCGTTTCGCCCACCTGTAAAATTCCACATTTTGTTATATTACGCCGGTTGCGCCCGCATCTTCCGGCGGAATCAATGCAGTCCGTTGCCGCCGCCATGCCCCGCCGCCTTCAGCCGCGCGGTGGCGCGCCGCAGCGCGGCTTCGGCCCGGATCAGGTCGATCCCTTCCCCTTTGGAGGTGAGCCGCTTTATCGCCCGTTCCCGGGCCGCCATTGCCCTCTCCACGTCTATATTTTCGGCCCGTTCGGCGGTATCCGCCAGAACCACGGTCTTGTGCGGTTTTACGACGATAAAGCCGCCGCTTACGGCCATCTTGACCTCCATGCCGTCCTGTTGCACGCGCAAAACCCCTGGATCCAGCGCCGATACCAGCGGGGCGTGCAACGGCAGGATGCCCAACGAACCCTCCGTGGCCGGCGCGACAATCATGTCCGCATCGGCGGCGAAGACCACTTCCCGGGGGGTAACCACTTCCAGCCGCATTGTCCTTTTGGCTGCTGCCTTTTCGGTCATCTCACCCACGCTCCCGTCTATAGTGCCCCCCTGGAAAAGTCGCCTCCTTGCTCCAAACTCCTCACCGACCAAAGCTGCGCTCGCTCTTCGGTCGAAATTGGCCTACCCAGCCACATGTCATCCGTGGCATGAGGCTGGCTCAGCGCATCGTGCGCTCCGGGCCAATTTCTCCCTCGATCTCGCTTGCTTTGGTACCGGCTCGGAGTAGTCACGACGTATTCGACTTTTCCAGGGGGGCACTACCTACAATTCTTATATAGATATACTCATTCCTGCTGGATAGACATACTCATGCTTGCTGGGCTAAAAGCGCCTTGCCCTTCTCCACGGCCTCTTCGATGGTCCCCACCATATAGAAGGCATCCTCCGGCAGCTCGTCGTGCTTGCCCTCCAGGATCTCCTTGAAGCTGCGCACCGTATCTTTCACCGGGACATATTTTCCTTTATGCCCCGTGAAGGCCTCGGCGACAAAGAACGGCTGCGACAGGAACTTCTCGATCTTCCTGGCGCGGGCGACGGTGAGTTTGTCCTCGTCGGAGAGTTCGTCCATTCCCAGAATCGCGATGATATCCTGCAAATCCTTGTAGCGCTGGAGGATCTCCTGTACGCCGCGGGCCACCCGGTAGTGCTCCTCCCCCACCACCCGTGGATCAAGCAGCCGGGAAGTGGAAGCCAGCGGATCCACCGCCGGGTAGATTCCCTTCTCCACGATCTTGCGTTCCAGGTTGGTGGTCGCGTCCAGGTGGGCGAAGGTCGTGGCCGGCGCCGGGTCGGTGTAGTCGTCCGCCGGCACATAGATGGCCTGAATGGAGGTAACGGACCCCTTCTTCGTGGAGGTAATCCGTTCCTGGAGGTTGCCCACCTCGTTGGCTAAAGTGGGCTGGTAACCCACCGCCGACGGCATGCGGCCCAGAAGCGCCGACACCTCCGAACCGGCCTGGATGAACCTGAAGATGTTGTCGATGAATAGCAGCACGTCCTGGCCTTCCTCGTCACGGAAGTACTCCGCCATGGTCAGGCCGGTCAATCCCACCCGCAGGCGCGCCCCCGGCGGCTCGTTCATCTGGCCGTAGACCAGGGCCGTCTTCGAAATAACCCCGGACTCCTTCATCTCCAGCCACAGCCCGTTGCCCTCGCGGGTCCGCTCGCCCACGCCGGCGAAGACCGAGTAACCGCCGTGCTCGGTGGCAATATTGCGGATGAGCTCCATGATGAGCACCGTCTTGCCCACGCCGGCGCCTCCGAAGAGGCCGATCTTGCCGCCCTTGGCGTAAGGAGCCAGCAGGTCCACCACCTTGATCCCCGTCTCCAGGATCTGCGGGGTGGTCTCCTGCTCGATCAATGTCGGCGGTTCCCGGTGAATCGGGTATTTCTTTTGGGTGTGCACTTCGCCCAGTTCGTCCACCGGCTTGCCCACCACGTTGAAGATCCGGCCCAGGGTCTCTTTCCCCACCGGAACGGTGATCGGCCCGCCCTGATCGACGGCTTCCATGCCCCTGACCAGGCCGTCGGTGGATGCCAGCGCGATGCACCGGACGTTGTAGTCGCCCAGGTGCTGGGCCACCTCCAAAACGAGCTCGTAGGGCTTTCCGTCCTTATCCTTGCGGTTTTCATCCCTGATGACCACCGCATTGAAGATGGCAGGCAGATGTCCGTCCTCGAACTTCACGTCCACCACAGGCCCGATAACCTGGGTCACCCGCCCAACTTTCATCGCAATTTCCTCCCCCGTCTAACCATGTTTATTATTGCTGCAGCGCGTTGGCGCCGCCCACGATCTCGTTGATCTCCTTGGTGATCGAGGCCTGCCGCGCCCTGTTGTACTCCAGGGTCAGCCGGTCGATCATCTCCGCCGCGTTATTGGTGGCCATATCCATGGCGGTCATCCGCGCTCCGAATTCACCGGCCTTGGCCTCCAGCATCCCCTGGTAGATCAACGTCTCCAGGTACCTGGGAATCAACCTGGCCAGGATCGCCTCGGCCGACGGTTCGTAAATGTATTCCGGCAGGATATAGCCCGGCCCGTCCCCGGTCTCGGCTGAACCGCCGGAGGCTTTATGCGCGGCCGTGCCTTTCCCATCCGCCGTGACGGGAGCCTCCTCCGCGCCCGGCGCTCCTTCGGCCTTTTCCGCGCGGGGCGCCACAAGCGGCAGAAGCCGGCTCACCACCGGCCGCTGGGTCATGACCGTGACAAACTGGGAATAGACCAGGTAGACCTCGTCAAACTCATTGTTCATGAACAATTGCGAAACCTGATCCAGGATCTGCCGGGCCACGCTGAAGTTCGGCTCGTCGCCCAACTGGATGTACTCCCCGACGATCCGCAGTTTCCGGAACCGCAGGTAGTCGCGCCCCTTCTTCCCCACCGCAAGATAGGCCGCCTCTTCGGCTTTGCCGGCATGGCTGAGCGCCTTCCGCATGATATTCGCGTTATAACCGCCGCTCAGCCCCCGGTCGCCGGCGATTACCACATACAGGACCCGTTTGCCCTGTGGGCGTTCCGCCATCAGGGGATGCGTGATCGCGGTCTTGCTCATCAGGTCCAAAAAGACCTCGCGCATGGTCCGGGCGAACGGCCTGGCCGCCAGCACCCGTTCCTGGGCCTTCCGAAGCCTGGCCGCCGCCACCATCTTCATGGCGCGGGTGATCTGCTGCGTATTCTTTACACTCCTGATCCGGCGCCGAATCTCCCGTGTGCCTTGCAACCGCCGTCACCCCTTACTGGACCTTGAAGGTCTCCTTGAACTCCTTGATGGCTGATTTCAGCGCGTTTTCCGTCTCCTCGGAGATCATCTTTTTATCGCGGATGGAAGCCGCAATCTCCGGATGCATGGTCTTGATGAAACGCAGGAACTCCCGTTCAAACCGTTGGAGATGCGCCACGGGCAGATCGTCAAGGTGGCCCTTCACCGCGGTATAGATGGACATGATTTGTTCCTCGACCGGCATGGGTGCGTACTGCGGCTGTTTGAGGATCTCAGTCGTCCGCTCGCCGCGAGCCAGCCGGGCCTGGGTAACCTTATCAAGCTCGGATCCAAACTGGGCGAAGGCCTGAAGTTCGCGGTACTGGGCGAGGTCCATGCGCAACCCGCCCGCCACCTGGCGCATTCCCTTGATCTGGGCTTCGCCGCCGACCCGGGAAACCGATATACCCACGTTTACCGCCGGGCGGACGCCCGCAAAGAAGAGATCGGTCTCCAGGAAGATCTGGCCGTCGGTGATGGAGATCACGTTGGTGGGAATGTACGCCGATACATCGCCGGCCTGGGTCTCAATAATCGGCAACGCCGTCAATGAGCCGCCGCCGAGCTTGTCATTCAACTTTGCCGCCCGTTCCAGAAGGCGGGAGTGCAGGTAGAAGACGTCGCCGGGATAAGCCTCGCGCCCCGGCGGCCGCCGCAGGAGCAGAGACATGGCCCGGTAGGCCACCGCGTGCTTGGAAAGGTCGTCGTAGAAGATCACCGCGTGTTTGCCGTTGTACATGAAGTATTCTCCCATGGCGCAGCCCGCATAGGGAGCGATAAACTGCAACGGGGCCGGTTCGCTGGCCGTGGCCGCCACCACAATGGAATATTCCATGGCGCCGCTACCTTCCAGGGCCTTGACGATCTGGGCGACCGTGGAGGCCTTCTGGCCGATGGCCACGTAGATGCAGACCTCGTTCTGACCCTTCTGGTTGATGATCGTGTCAATGGCAATCGCCGTCTTGCCGGTCTGCCGGTCGCCGATGATCAACTCGCGCTGCCCGCGGCCGATGGGGATCAGGGAATCAATGGCCTTTAAGCCCGTCTGAAGCGGCTCATCCACGGGTTTGCGGTCGACAATCCCCGGCGCCTGCGACTCGATGGGACGAAACTCGGTGGCGTTAATCGGGCCCTTGCCGTCCAGCGGCTGCCCCAGGGGGTTCACCACCCGACCGAGCAAAGCCTCGCCCACCGGCACCTGGACAATCCGCCCCGTCCTCCTGACCAGGTCGCCTTCCTTGATTCCTTCGGTGGAGCCCATGATCACCGCCGCGACATTGTCTTCCTCCAGGTTGAGGGCCATGCCGTACACCCCGCCTGGAAACTCCAGCAACTCCGCCGCCATGGCGCTCTCCAGCCCGTGAATCCGGGCGACGCCGTCGCCCACCTGGATCACCGTGCCCACATCGACAGCTTCCAGCTTCCCCTGGTAGTTTTCGATCTGCTGCCTGATGATGGAGCTGATCTCCTCCGCGCGTATACTCATTGATTCCTTCACCCCTGACTTGAACTCTTAACTTTGCACTCGTGCTTGTGAAAGTTGTTTCTTTAGCAATTCAAGCTGCCTGGCCACCGTACCGTCAATCACCCGGTCGCCGACGCGGATCCGCACTCCTCCCAGCACCGCCGGATCCACTTGCGCCTGCAACTCCACCTGCCAGCCGCTGGCCCTGGAAAGCTTTTCAACCAGCGCCGCCTTGTCCTCGGGCGCCAGCGGTTGCGCCGTGGTCACCTCCACCAGCATCTTACGCCGGATGCGGTTGGCCAATGTCCGGTACGCCGCGTTGATCTCCCGGAGATGTCCCAGACGGTCTTTGTCCACCAGCAACTGCAACAGGTTGAGGACATAGGGGGAAACTTCTTTTTGAAAGAGCTTGATCAGGATCTCTTTCTTGGCCTGTGGGGTTATCTCGGGATGGATGAGTACTTTCTGGAGCTCGGCATCCGCCTCGATCTTCGCCACCAGCCCAGCCAGCTCTTTCTCAATCTGGTCCAACAGGTTGTGCGCCTGCGCCACCTGGGTCAACGCCGTTGCATACCGGCGCGCTACAGCTGCCATGGTCGATCTCCCGCCTCACGAAAAAATCTTTTATGGTGAATATACAAGCGTAAAAAAATTCACGACCGCCCTCGAGCTTGAAGGAAAGCCCGTTGCTCCCAGCAAAAAGGCACCCCAGGGCGCGTCGCCAAACGCCGGGTGCGAAGAGAAAAGGAAGACTGTGAACCGCAGAGAAGCTGCGGCACATCGTAATTGTTTCGACAAGGATGGACAATTTCCTCCTGCAAAAAAGCAAGATCTCTTATATTTTATTGAGGACCGGCTGGGTTCAGGAAGGATTCGACGGCGGGGCGTCGGGGGTGTTTTCGCGCGGGGTGTCGCCGGAACGCAGATACCGCTGTACATATCGCTCGGCCAGGATCTCGGCCACATAATCGTCAAAAGGCTCGGCGGGAGTGCGCAAGGAACCGGGAAGGAGACGCCACAAGCCCCTGCCCGGGTGGTCGCTCAGGTAGCGGCGGCGAGCCTCCTGGCTGGAGAGGTGCTCGTCCACCAGGACAATCCGCCGGTCTCCGGCGATTGCCCCCGATCGCGCCAGTGCTCTGGCAAATGCCTTTCCGCCGGTGCGATCCCCCACCACAACAGTCTTGATTGGATACTCGTCGATCAAGGCCCTGACCCTGGCTTGCAGCTCTACCGCAAGCACCACTTGCTTGACGACGGTGCGGAGGCCACCGTCCGCTACGTCAACCACGGCAACCCCGCATTTATCACTGCCGGGATCGATGGCCAGGATATGCCCGCTTACTTGGGTTTCGGGCTCGTTGGTTTCAGGCACCGGAATGCCTCCTTCTTTCCGAAAAGACATCTCAATTGTATTTCCCCATGACCTTAGAATCGGTAACTCGCCAAAGCGGAGATCTGGCTGGCCAGATAGTCCTCCGCCGAGGCGGTTGTGGATTCTTGGGCCACCAGGCGCCCATCCAGCTTGAGATCAATCCCGCTTACCGGGTAAACGAGGTTAAAATTCGCGTACCTTCTCGTGGACGCTGGTCCCCTGGCAAAAAGGTCGGCCACTTGCTCCTGCCGCGCCCCGATGGTTAACTTCGCCGGCCCCCAGCTAAAATACAAATCCGCGCCCATGATGGTGGTCCCCTCTTTAGAATCCTGCTTCCCGGGGAACGCCGACGTCGCGCTCACCACCTTGTCGAAATCCCGATCGGTCGCCTTATACCGATAACCTCCCAGGACGCTCAACCACCGGCGCAGCCGGAAGGCCGCCTGGAATTCCGCAATGTCACTGTCGTCCGTGGTCCACTGGTCGTCAATTTCGGTGAGGTTATCCGTGATGTCGTTTCGGGTCTTCTCGTATGAGGCGTTCACCGTGACCCCTTCCACCATCCGCCAGTCCCGGACGGCCACCCTGGCCACCGCATGCTGCAGGTTCCCCTTCAGCCTCCGGCCGTATTCCGCGGTCCCCTCCAGCGGCAAGGAGCCCAGCGGCAAGGAGCCTAACTTCAACTCCCCCTGCCCATCCACCCAAAAGGTCCGCTTTTCCGGCTCGCCGGTATCCGCGTCAAAGATCTCGTTTAAACGCCAATTCATCCTGGAGCCAAGGATAAACGGGTGCGAAAAGGCATACTTGCGTCCGGATGTGCCCGCCTGCCAATCCACAAGCCGGTGATCCCATTCCTTGTGGAAAAGGGGTTCGAAACCGGCGTCGATTCTGAACAGACTCACGCCAAGCCGCACGCCGGACCAGTCGCCTTGCAACATGCCCTCCCGGGCAGCCGCCCCGCTGTCCGGATCGGCCGCGTACTCCAGCCGGTAGGTCAGGGAAGGATCTCCCGTGTCGGTGAACCTCCCGCTCAGATCCAGGCCGTGCACCCGGTCACGCCCGGGGGTAATCGGAGGATCTGTTGGAGGATCCGAGGTTGGCTCGGCAACCCCTCCCACGAAGACGCTTCCCAGCTTCAATGTTTCTCCCAGATCCACAACCGAACGCAAGGCGTAAAAGCGGGCCGCCCCGTCTTTTGGAAGAACGCCGGCGGGAGAGAGCGTGTATGGCGATGGAATAAACTGGATTCGCCCCACTACCGCTTTGGTGCTTACGTTCCCGGCGCCAAGCAGCAGGATCGCCCCCTGGCGCCGCACCTCTTCGATACTTCTGCCCGTAAGCGCGTCCCGGTCCAGGGTATACCGTGAAAATCCTTCCGCCACGGCCTCGGGCTTCAGCTCGCCGATATGGAGCGACTGCAGTGCGCCTGGAGTAGTAATATCCACATCGATACGCAAGTTATCCCCCACAAGTGACGGCTCCCCGCTTTTGGAGGTCCCGCTCAGAGGGTCAAGCAGGTCCTGAATCAGCGTGAGACCCGCCCTGGTGCCGATCCCCGGCGCGGGGTTATACTCGAGATTTAAACCCAGCCTGGTTTGAAACTTGGAGGTGGCCACAAAGATATCGTCGAGATCATACTCTCCCTGCTCAACGTCCCAGGTACGCATGTCTCCGTCGTAGTCGGGCTTCTCGGGATCCCGGTAGGGATCGCCCGAACCGTTGATATGCACATCCTCAAAGGTGGTCTCCGCCACTCCGCTGAGTTTGAGCCTCCTGGCCCGGTCCTGGGCGTCGGAACTGGCGCCTTCCAGGACCCTGACCTTTTCTTGCAGGTTATCCACCTTTTTTCCCACATCGTCGACCTGTTCCTTCAGTCCGCCTACCTGCCGATCGATTCCTGCTACTCTTTCGCCAAGCCCCCCTACTTTCTCCTCCAGGTTTGCCAGGAGGGCTTCCAGGTTGGCAACCTTCACGCCCATCTGTTCCAGTTCCGGTTTGAACTCCCTGGCCAGATCCTGAACCGCTTTGGAAACTTCGTTGACCTGCGCCCTGACCTCCGCCGCGGGCAGTTGGACGGCCGCCAGCTTGTCTGTTACCAGCTTTTCAATTGCGCTTCCCAGAAGCGAAGAGCCCAACCCCCCGGCCCCCTCCAATAATCCGCCTTCGGCCTGCTGAGGCTTGCCGGAGGCCTTCTCCGCCGCGGCCATGGCCTGCTGAGCAAGCCGGACGGCGTTGTCCGCCGCCTCTTGCGTGTTTTTAATGGTCTCCCCGGAGGCCTCGGCCGCCTGGAGCGCCTCCCCCGCCGCCTTTATCGCCGCCTCGGCTTTGGCGAGAGCATCCTGCGCCATCTTTTGCGTGTCGGGATTCGTGGACTTGAGCGTGTCCCTGGCGGTAGCCTGCGCTTTTTGGGCGGCCTTCAGCGCGGCCGAAACCTGCACCCGGGCCTCAGCTCTAACCAGCGATTCCAGCTTTTCCAGCACCCGCCCCGTGTAGACCGCAAATTCATAGCGGGTCAGCGGCTGATCTCCCCTGAAAGTGCCGTCGGAGTATCCTTGAATGATGCCCACCGCCGCCAACTTTTTGATTGCGTCATAGGCCCAGTTGTCCACCGGGACATCGGGAAAGACCCCGGCTGAAGCCGGAGCCGCCCCAAGCGCACCAAGCGCGCACACACTCAGCAGGATCAAGGCGCCGCATACAAGAAGCGCTGCTGCCTTTCGACGCATCCTGCACTACCCCCAAGCTTCTTTGAAATATGGCTATGGCACTAACCGCTTATTCGCCC
>JBLNCV010000106.1:0-9255 GCA_050260975.1 Syntrophothermus sp.
ACCTTTCGCCCGGTTTCAGCCTCAAAAAGCCGGCCGATCTCGGTGAACGCCGGATAAAGATCGGCGGCCGCCGCGACGCGAAGCGGCTGACCAGCCTCGCGCCCTCCTGAAGCCAGGGCAATGAAGACAACTATCGCTACCGCAAGCAAGCCCCCCAGTGCCATCCGGCGCGATAACACATCTCTCACCTCCTCTGCTCCCAGGTCGCTTGTCCGTCCTTAAGACTTTTTATCCTTCGCCGGCTCCGCACTTGCGTCAAGTCTTCGTGAATCTCCCTTGAGGCCTTTTTGAATTCGCTGATCGAACGACCCACCGCTTTACCGACATCCGGAAGTTTGCCTGGCCCAAAGATGATCAGGGCGAGCACCAGGATGATGATCAGTTCCGGGATACCGATTCCAAACATACTTATACCTCCAAAAAACCTGGTAGTTGGACATTCATTTTCATGGACGACTATTCACAAACGCCTTCCAGAATCCCGGAGATGGATTCATCCAGAGAGATTTCCCTGGCGCATTCGGAGCAGATCCCATTTCTGCTTTCCTGCGTACTTTCCCCTCCATGCCAGGGCTTGCCACACCTGGAACAGATAAACTCTCTAAACTGGATCAACACCTTATCACCATCCATGCAAAGGTAACGAGTGTGCACCGTGGGCATATAACTTATGGAACCACGCAGGCAGATATCCTGACAGAAACCACAACCGGTGCATAACAGCAGTCTATGCCGGAGAAGAAGGCTTCCATAGCCATCCTCTTCTCCACCCCCACCGGCCTCCGATACGACCTCCGCCACCGCACCCACCGCATCTCGCGCCGGTGCTGTCTCCAGCCGCAAGGCGCCCGTGGGGCAAAAGCGCGCGCATATCCCGCAACCATTGCAGCTCGGGGCAACCTGCAACTCTTTGAGGGATGATTGTGCAGCATCCAATTCCTGCTCCACCGGCTCCCCCAGACCGGAAATCGCCTCCAGCAGAAATTTTCTGCCCTCTGGGATCTTGTCTTCCCGCATTACCTCTGCTGATCTGGAACCTTCACGGTGCTGGTGGCCTTCGATCTCGCGAGCCGTTCTTTCCACCGTACCCCATATGTCCAACAGGGTCGCCGCCGTGCGCCGCCGCCCTTCTTTCATAAACCCCCGCAAATTGCCCCGCGCTTGTGCAATCCTCCCCGGCGGCCCCTCCGTGGCAGGCCTGACCTCAACTTGTACTGGAACCTTTTCCCGTGCACCGAAGAGTTCGAGCAAAAACAGCGCTCTCTCCAGCCCCCTGCGGACTATCGCGGGATCGGCGGACGACATGCAGTTCCGGCAGTTGCCGATTCCAAAGATCAAGCCGGCGCCTCCGGCCTTCCCGCCATCCCTGGCGGCAAGGGGCTCCCGGCGGTCATCACCAACCGCGCCGCCCCGTTGAAGCCTTGCCGCCATTAGCCACAAGAGGGTCCCTTCGTCCAACCAGGCCAGGCACGGTATTTCAATAATATCGCCTCCGAAGGCGCAATCGCCGTCGTTAAAGCAGGTACAGGCCATCACCGCTTTAGCGGAGGTCAAAGCGCGTTGCAGAAACCCGTGCCTGGAATACGCCCTGAGGCCGAAGACTCCTTGAGGGCATGACACCTCGCAGAGACCGCAACCGTAGCACAGCTTGTGGTCCACCACTCCCGGCTCTCGACCGTTTTCCAGGCGAATCGCGCCGATGGGGCAATCCTGAACACAGCGGGCACAACTGGCATTCTTGTACCTGCCGCGGAGGCAACGATCCCACCGGACCCCAAGAAGCGGTCTTGTAAACAGTTCCAAAAGCGTCTCCGTATTGAACAGATCGCTTATACCAGGCATTCCCGTTCCCCTCGCACCTCCGCCAGCAAAGCAGGCAAATCTTCCGCCTCGGATTGGACAAAGGCCCGGGTAAGTTTGGCCGTTTCACGGTAAAAGTCCAACCTGGCCGATTCCACGACCTTTTCGCAAAAGAGGGGGATCCACCTGGCCAAGTGATTGTTTACAAAGTGATATTCCTGTTCCAAACAGTTCAATGCTGTCTGCCCGTCGCCTTTTTGCCAGGCCTCGGCCTCCCGCCCGGTGAGAAGCTGCATGAATTCCAACTCAACTCCCAGGTGATCCGGGAGTCCGCGGTAACCTGGCAGAAATTCAAACCCAGCTTCGGCAATGGCCTCTTTGACCTCCACCGTGGCCTGACCGCACAACAGTCCCTCCAGCCCCCGGCCTTCCTTATCGGAGAATTTCCCGACATACACCGATTCATGTGGCGAGAGATGTTTTCCAGGCCCCAAGAAGAGCCGGGCATACTCCACCGCCAATTCCAGCAAAAGCTCATCGTCAGGCCGGTTATGGAAGTCCTCGCCGAATTGCACGCCAAGTTCCCCGAGCGCCTGCGTAAATGCCGGATCCCTGAGCCGCTCCAGCAATTCCGCGGTCGGCTCTTTGCTGAAGATCATTGACAGGATCCCGTATAAATTGCCGCGGCACCGTGCCGCTTCGGCCAACTCCGCCTTGCCGGCGGCTCCGGTCACCGGTGCGGTTATCTGGCCCTGGGTCTCGGATTTAGCCATCCCAAACGCCCTCCTCAGGCTTTTGTCACCGTAACCACCGTATCCATGTAGGGTTGCCCGCCACCCAACGGATCAGCGGCCACGGGAATGAGATTGTTCAGGTGGACGCCGTTGCCGTGCTTCTGCCACCAGATTAACTCGGTATCCTTGTCCGCGCTCTTGAAGTTTTTGGCCTGGGCCACCCGTCCGTACTCCCAGTGGCCCGATCCCATGGCGAAAGCCACCACTCCCGGATGGATCCCCTCGGTGACATGGGCCCTGGTGACCGCCGACTTGAGCCGGGAAGTCACCTTTATCATGTCGCCGTCCTTGATGCCTCTGGCCGCCGCGGTCTGGGGATGAATCCAGAGCGGGTTTTCGTGGGAGATCTCCGTCAACCACTTGCAGTTCGCAGTTCTGGACTGGGTCTGGGTGCTCACCTTGAAAGTAGTCAGGATGAGTTCGTCATCCTTCATCTTCCGGTGCGCGGCAATCGGAACATAAGTGGGCAGGGCCGGGAACCCCTTCTCTTCCATCTTTTTGGAGTAGATCTCAAACTTCCCGGAGATCCCGTGCTTACCGGTGGGGAATCCCTTGCAAGGCTTTCCGCCCACCATGACGCCTACGACCTGCTTCTTGCCCTTGCTATCTGTTTTGACAATACTGTAGCCGTTGGCATCCACCGTGGTACCGGCAAGTTCCTCGGGTTTGAGCTGCTTGGCGTAGGACTTGTACTCCGGCTTCTTGGACTTGTCATACCAGGCGCCGTGCTTCTTCAGGTATTCCAGCCCGCCGGCCTCGGCCAGCCCCTTGTTCTCCAGGACGGCCACCCGGATGTAATCCTCGACGGTGCCGAAGTCAAAGTACTTCTCCATGCCGCCACCGATTCGTTTGGCCAGCTCAATGAACATCTCCCGGACCGGCACCGCCTCGCCCAGAGGCGGGACGATCGGCTGGCGCACCGCGACATACGGCACCATGGAGTACGCCGGGTGGGTTTCGGGATCCCAGCGCTCCAGATAGGTGGAGTCGGGCAGGATGATGTCCGCCAGCGCCGTGGCCTCGCTCATGTAGGCATCAATGGCCACAAAGTAGGGGAGCAGCTTCTCGTCCTTGAGAATCTCCATGGCCAGATCAGTATCCGGCAGCGTATAGGCCGGGTTGTACCAGTAGGTCATGTAGACCTGAACCTTCGCCTTGCCTTCCTTGATCATTGGCAATACCAGTTGGTTTGCGGCATGGCTGGCCAGCGGGTAATCCGGCGGGCTCGCAAGAACGCTCTTCACAGACGGCTTTTCCGGCTTGGGATCCGGCTCGCCCTTGGTCTTGCCGGACCGCGGCAGGCAGAAGCCTCCCTTGACATCCACATTGCCGGTGATGGCGTTGAGAAGAATGATGCATCGCTCATTCATGGCGCCGTTCTCGTGCGAACAGGCCCCGCGGTAGGAGACGGTCGTCGCCGGTTTGGCGGTGGCAAACTCGATGGCGATCCGGCGGATATCCGCGGCCGGCACGCCGCTTTCTCTTTCGGCCATCTCGGGCGTGAACTGCTTGAGATGCTCAGCCAGCTTGTCCGAGGGATAGTTGGTCCAGGTGTCAAGGAATTCCTTGTCGTACAGGCCTTCCTGCATGATCACGTTGGCCATCGCCAGCGCCACCAGACCGTCGGTACCTGGTTTAATTGGAAACCATTCATTGCTGCGAGCGGCGGTATTTGAAAGCCGCACATCGAAGGTGACCAGCTTGGCCCCGTTCATCTGGCCTTCTACCACGCGCTGGGCAAGACTGTTGTGGATCACGTGGGCCTCAAAGATACCGCACCCGAAGTTGAGCAGGTAGCGGGAGTTGGCCGCATCGTTGATATCTATATCCGTGCCCCAGGTCAGCTCCTGGCCCACTTTTTTGCTGGCCTCGCAGATGGCGGTATGATTTAAAATGGTCGGGGAGCCAAAGGCGTACATAAACCTTTTCTCGTGATCCTGCAGCCTGTTCCGTCCATAGTGGAAAGCAAACTCCTCGGGGCGCCCCGAAGCCCGGACCTCCCGCAATTTTGCCGCTACCTCGCTGTAAGCCTCCTCCCAGGTGATCCTCTTCCATTTCCCTTCGCCTCTTTTGCCCACGCGCTTCATGGGGTAGAGGATCCGCTCCGGATCATACTCGTTGTTTATCCCGGCCTGCCCCTTGGCGCACAGCCGGCCCCGGCTGTTGGGATGCTCCGGGTTTCCCTCGATCTTCACGATCCGGCCGTCTTCCACGTAGCCGATAATGCCGCAACCGCTCACGCATTGCAGGCAGACGCTGGGAATTCCCTGGCGCTCCTTCTTGGTCTTGGGCGAAACACTTTTGCCGCCTGCCGTGAGTTCCTTGGCAGCGGTCAGGCTGCCGAAAGAACCTTTTAAGGTCAGTAACGCTGCCCCGGCGGCGCCCAGCTTCAGGAAGCTCCGTCTGCTTAATTCAACCATGTGCTGTCCCTCCTAGCAAAAGATTGCACTTCGCAAAAGATCCGCTCTTTAAGTTTTCAAAAGATCGCGCTCTGGCCGCCGATGACTTCCACAATCTTCTGGACGTACAAACCCACCAGTACGCATACTGAAGCCCAGAACGGACCGGAGATCGTTTTGGCGGTCTTGGGGTACCAGAGGAAGAAGAGCGGCAGGATGATCCCAATTACCAGTTCACCGAGCCAGAAGAGGAGGCCGAGTGGCATCCCGGCCAGGATATTGCCGGCGATGATCGCCCCTTCCGCCGTGGCGTTGGACAAGGTTAAAAGAGTGGTGAAGATCAACAAGAGGTTGACTACCACAAGCAGGCTGAGTAATTTGCCAAGGCTGAACACGATCCCCCCGGCAACACCTTCTGATGTGGCGGAAGCCTCTTTCCCGGCGAATCTGGCCCCTTCCGGCGCTACCAGCGTCGCTCCGGCTGCGAGCTTCATCACCACAATGGTGACCGCCACGCCTCCAAGCAGCATGCCTAACAAAGAAAAGACCGGCGACATCCCGCTTTGCCACAGGGGGTTGGTCTTGGCAAAGGAGAGTTCCAGCCCCGTGTACAGCGGGATCAATACCGCCAACACCGCTCCCGGCAGTTCCACCTTCCGGGCGGATTGGAGATCTTTTTTATGGATAAACCAGGCGTACAAGACCGCGGCGATCACAAAGAGGGTCATGATCCAGGCTCCCCAGGACATGGGAGAGGTTGGGTTGACCCTGAACAGTACCGTGATAAACCGCAACGGCTGGCGTAATTCCGAGACAAGCAGCACGGGAATAAGCAATCCCAGCACCGCCGCCACCACGGCCCCCGTCCGGACGACAGGCCCGTATTCCGCCTTATGGGCTCGGTTGAGCAATACCACCGCGAGGTAAGTCCCGGCCGCCAACGCCGCTACAAACATGTAGCTCGCCGTGGTAATCCCCCAGGGCATTTCATGAAACACATCATAAACTACCTTCGGCTCCATGCGAGTTCTCCCCCTTTCATGGCATTTACATCAGGCGAGATGTAGAAGATGTTGGGGCGCAGGCCGGTCTCGGGCCGGAGCACCTGGACCGCATTGGTTGCGACCAATTTGGCGATCTCGCTCTGAGGATCGTTGAGATCCCCAAAGATCCTGGCCTGGGCCGGGCAGGTGTTCACGCAGGCGGGCACCAGCCCTTGATCAACCCGGTGAGCACAGAAGGTGCACTTGTCGGCCACCTTGCGCACCGGATCGATGTACCTGGCCTGATAGGGGCAGGCGGCGATGCAATACCCGCATCCGATGCACTTGTCGTAGTTGATCAGGACCGTCCCGTCCTCTCTCTTGTAGGTAGCCTGGACCGGGCAGACCTTCACGCAGATCGCCTCGTCGCAGTGGTTGCACAGCCTGGGCAAGAAGTATCTCCTGACCTCGGGATACTTCCCTTTCTCGACCTGTTTGACCCACGTCCTGAAGACACCCAGAGGGACGCCATTTTCGCTCTTGCAGGCTACAGAGCAGGCATGGCATCCATAGCATTTGCGTAGGTCGACGACCATTCCGTACTTGACCTCTGCCATTTGATCATCCTCCCCGATTGTGATCTCTTGCGTTTAACCGAGACTGGAACTAAAAAAGAGAACAGCCGCATTTCATGGGATGGAATAGATCCACCACTCCCACGAAACACGCCGCTCTCCTTCGCCAAATAAGGGCAGGCCCGGCGATTGCTCGCCAAACCCTGTCGTCCGCCCGTCCCGCATGGGGCCGGACGGTTCGGAGATGCATATTGGGTTGTACCGGGATAGCTCTACTCACAGATGGCAATAATAATGTTTTTAAGAGTACCCCTATCCTGATTATACGACTGATTTTAGCCATAAAAAAATCAGGGAAAGACCTGATCTTTGTCAGGAAAAACCCTGATCTCTTTGAACAAAGTTTCGATTCAAAAGCCTTACGAAAACTAGTTCTGTGGTATATAATGGTTTTGGACAGGTTTAAGCCTGCTGATCCAGGGAGTTATCGAACCTCCCCCCTGCCTGGAGTGTTGGGCCTGGGAGAATCCCAATGAGGGGGGAGGTGGGACATGTGGAGATACATATGTTTGGCATCTCCATAATTATCGCTCCGGCTGTGGCCCTCGCGGTCATCACCGCTCTCGCACCTCCTGTGCTTCGCGGTGCCTTGGCATCCATGCCAAATGCAGCCTGGCGATAAGAATAGTCCGGGATAACATACAAAAACGCTAGGAATCTGTTCGATTCCTAGCACATTCAGAAAAGAACGAACCCACTCCCGGGTCATAACACTCTCCGGGGAAGATACCCGCGCCAACGGGTGTCTTCCCTTTATTGTGCCTGGTTTATTGGCCTTTGTCAATAATTTTGCCTTGATCCCTTTAAAACGATACCAGCCCCCTGGAAACCGCGTACCTGACCAGCTCCGAGCGCCGGTACATGTTCAGTTTGGCCATGATTCGCGATTTGTGGGTCTCCACAGTCTTCACGCTCACGGTAAGCATCTCGGAGATCTGCTGGTTGGTGTAGCCCATGGCGATCAGTTTGAGAACCTCTTGTTCCCGTTCGGTGAGGTTGTCTGTCTCGCCCTTGAGCTCATCCTTTTGATCCGGCGCTTCCACCAGCCCCTTCACCAGGGCTCTGGTCAAAGAGGGATAGATGAAGATCTCCCCCCGGTGCACGGCCCTGATGGCCGATAATAGTTCAGTATCAGCGGCCTTTTTGGGGACATATCCGGCGGCGCCGGCTTTGAGCACCTTGGTAAGATAGCCTTCATCTTCGTGCATGGAAAGGACCAGGATTCTGGCCGTGGGCCAGCCGTCCCTGATCCGGGCCAGGGTTTCAAAGCCGTTTATCCCCGGCATGGAGATGTCCAGCAGGACCACATCCGGTTTCAACTCCAGGGTTTTACCCACTGCTTCTTCACCGTCGGCCGCCTCTCCCACCACCTCCATGTCCGGCTGCGCATTGAGCAAGAGGCGAAGCCCCGCCCGCAACACACTGTGGTCGTCCGCCACCAGAAGTTTGATCTTTTCCATGCCTCAGGCCACCCCCGTCTCTTCAAGCGGTAGAGTGACAAATACCGTCGTCCCCATCTTCTCCCGAGATTCCAGGGTCAAAGTGCCGCCCAGCAGGGCCGCGCGTTCCTGCATCCCGTAAAGGCCCAACTTCTTTTCGTCCAGGGGCGAGCCCAGGACGGCAGCCACATCAAAGCCCTTCCCGTCATCTTCCACAATCGCCGTCACCGCGTTGTCCTTATGTTCCAACAGGACGCTCACATTCCGGGCCTCGGCATGCCTGGCGATGTTGGTCAAGGCCTCCTGCACAATCCGGTAGAGGGTGATCTCCACCTCCGGCGGCAGCCGCCTGCCCTCAAATCCTCCCACCTGTAGATCGGCCTCCAACCCGTACTTTTGCCCGTATTCCCTGACATACCTCTCCAGAGCGGCAATCAAGCCCAGGTCGTCCAGGACGCTGGGCCGCAGTTCCAGCGCCAGATGGCGGACCCCCTCCAGGGTCCCGGCCACAACTTCCCGCAATCCAGCCACCTGCCGGCGAACCTCCTCCGGCGTCTCGGCGCTCCCCAAAACTTTGAGCCCCACCATCAGGGAGGTCAGGGACTGGCCGGTCTCGTCGTGGAGTTCCCGGGCCAGGCGCTTGCGCTCCTCTTCCTGGGCGGTAATGAGCTTTTCCAACAGGTGAGCCCGGATCGCCTCCTTTTGCTTCAACTCCTCCCAGAGGCGGGCATTTTCCACATCAGCTTCCCGCAGGTGGTCCACCATCCCGTTAAAGGCCGTGGCCAACTGGCCGATCTCGTCCCTGGCGGAAACATTGGCCTTGCGCCGCAGGTTGCCGCTGGCCACGGCTCTGGTCACCTCCACCAGTTCGAAAAGAGGCCGGGTGAGGACCATAGTGAGAAAATAGGCGGCAAAGATGCCAATGATGGAAACTACCAGGGTGGCCAGAAGCAGCCGCTCGATGGTGGCCACCATCACTTTTTGCGTGGAATGTTCCAAAAGCCCGACTCTGGCCGTACCGGCCCGTCCCTCAAAGATGGGCACCGCCACGTCCCGGATCAACCCTTCTTCACTGTTGAAAATTTCGAGCCTGTACCTGTCAGCCGGCGCGGCGCTATTGGCCTTTACCAGCCCGGCCGGGACGCCGCCGGCAAAGGTGTGCGCCAGGACATTCCCGGCGCGGTCCAAAACCAGGACATACCGGA
>JBLNCV010000107.1:0-7518 GCA_050260975.1 Syntrophothermus sp.
TCCGGACGCACTTCAACAACAGCCGTCAGATTTTCGTGCCCCCAGACGCCAATTTGTAAAACATCCCCGGGGCCGAGCAGGTATTCCCCGGCATGGCCAATGCTATGCACTCCGGCAATCACCGCAAAAAACGTGAAAAAAAATAGCACCATCCCCATAAGCCTGTGCTTGATCAACTCTTGACCCAATTCCATTCCCTGGCCCATTGGCATCCCCTCTAAATGACTGTTTTATGAGAATCGCTTCATTGCAGGTGGCTTTATCTCTTACCACTAATAACCTAATCTTCGACATGCCATTTAAAATTCCTGCTTCCGGGAACATATTAATATTTTGTCGAATTCCGTGGAATTCTGCTAGAAGAATGTCGAGTTTTGTTGAATATACGTCGAATGGCGTAAGAAATGTTGAAATATTATTAGAAATTCGGGGAATACGGGCAGTTGTTGCGCCTGTGGAATTTATCCGGAAGGTTCTAAGGGAGGAAGAAACGTAAAATCCTACGACTGTGGATCTTTCGTGTAACAGCTTTTTCGATAACCACAGATAGACTGTGATAGTTGCATGATATGATAAACCCCAGGAGGAGCGAAAATCCAAAGGTGGCTGTTTTCGGCACGATATTTATCGCAAGCAAGTTCAATAAAGTGGAGAGTGCCAAAATCGCCCAAAACCAATAGGTATGGGGAGTGCCCCATTTTTGAAGAGTAAGGCTGTTCAGAAACTGGGCGGCATACATAACAGGGGGCGCTAATATAAGAATCATGAACCAATTGCCTGCTGAAAGATCGATATCCAGCGCCCCCAGGCTAAAAATAATCAGGTAGTGGGCAAACAGGAACAGTAAAGAATGCCGGCCTATATAAGGCAAAAGTGCCGACCCACGCCACAAACGCCTCAAATTGGCACCTCTAGCCAGTTTGGTGAATCCGCTCTCAGTATGCTTGCCATAATATTTTGCCAGGGTGAATATGATGATTACGCCGAGGTAGGACAACGCAAAATAACCAACACTCATATCATATTTGCTGGTAAAATTTCCCCCATTCAGGTAAGCGACCGTTAGAAGAGCGATCCCCCCCGCCAGCCCAAGGAATTTCCGGGCGAAATTCTTTTCAAAATACCACCACATTCCCAACAAGAAAAATGACAGCCATGGAAAGAGGGGAAACCACCCCCGCTCGAAGAGGAAGCCCGCGATGGGGTAAGGAAGATCCTCCGGCCGCGCCAGATGTATCAAGAACGGGACCAGGAAGGTGATTCCCAAAAGTTCAGGCTTCATGTATTGCAACCCGACAGCAAGCAGGATCACCGATAAAGAAACGCACTGGATAATATTCGATACAAACGGGTCGGGTGACAGAGCGTTCAGGGCCAAACCAAGAAAGAATAAAAAGCCATAGGTGAGGATTACCACCGGCAACCTTTTTCGCCCGGCTTGCATTACAGTTGTCACACCGGAAACGGCAAAAAACAAAACGGGAGCAAATCCTCCCAGGAAGACCAGCGCCCTTACCAGGCCATTCCCGGTAACCCCGGCATGCGCCAAAATCATCAGAAGCCCGGCAAGACCCTTGATCCTGTCCAGAGTTTCATCGCGTTCGCCTGTCCAGATCTTTTTCATAAGGCTCTCGCCCTGGCCTGGGATCGGCCATGCCGCATCTCTTGGGCGTTTCCCAGCACCTTTACCACAAACCCGGCCTTACGCCAAACCTCATGATCAACACAATTGCGGGTATCGACCAGAATCCGGTTGCGCATTAACAGGCCGACCCGCTCGGGTGTAATCTCTTTGAACTGGTGGTGATCGGTGATTATTAGAATGCAATCGGTTCCCCGCACGCTCTTTCTGAGCCCTGTCAATCCCGATGTTCCCGCGAGGTGAGGATCGGCGTCGGGCAGATGGACGTAAGGATCATACAGAGAGACGCTGGCTCCTCCCTCTTGCAGATACTTGATCACCGCCCAGGCCGGGCTTTCCCTCACATCGTCCACGTTTCCCTTGTAAGCCACTCCCCATAAGGCAATCCTGGGTTTCCTCACGCCGGCGTCCCATAATTCCCCAAGCACCTTCTCTGCGACAATAGCCGGCATCCCATCGTTGATCCGGCGGGCGGCGGCAATCAATTCCGTCGCCGCTGGCGCCGCCTCGGTGATGAACCAGGGATCTATCGCCAGGCAATGCCCTCCCACCCCTGGCCCCGGCTTGTGGATATTTACCCGTGGGTGACGGTTGGCAAGATCTACGGCTTCCCAGATATTGATGCCGATTTCTTCCGCCACCCTGGCAAACTCGTTGGCCAGCGCCACATTCACGTCCCGGTAAGTGTTCTCCATCAACTTGACCATCTCAGCCGTTCTGGCGTCGGTAAGATAGAGCTCTCCTTCCACAAAAGAGGCATACAGTTCTTTCGCCAGGTTGGCCGCCTGTGGCGTAACGCCACCGATCACCCGATCATTGTGGCGGAGTTCATGTAAAATATCGCCCGGCAAGACCCTCTCCGGGCAGTGGGCTATAAAGAAATCTCTCCCGGCGGAAAGTCCGGATTTCTCCAAAATAAGCCGGAAAAGCCCGTCCGTTGTCCCCGGCGGAACCGTGGATTCCAGGATTACCAGATTACCTTTACGCAAATACGGAACAAGAGAGCCGGCGGCTGCTTCAACATAGCTCAAATCAGCCTTTTTGCCGGCTGCCAGCGGAGTAGGCACCGCCACAACAAAAATGTCGGCAGGTTCGGGAATGCTTTGCGCCACCAAACGCCCTTCCCGCACACTGGACGCTACAAGCCCAGACAACCCCGGCTCCAGGAAACCCGCCATTCCCTCGTTTACTGCATCGACAATCCCCTGATCAATGTCTACACCGATTACCCGGTATCCATGGACGGCCGCCATACATGCCGTAGGTAATCCGATATAGCCGAGCCCTACCACACAAACCCTTTTCATTGTTCCGCCCTCCTCACCTCAACGCTTGCCGTTCATTGCTGCGGTTTTCCCACGCGCGATAAACTCGCTGTCGTTTCATTCTGAGACCAGCGCCTCTAACTGATAAATATGTCGCATCCACTCAATGGTCCGCGGGATCCCTTCTTCAAGAGATACTTGCGGGGAGTGTCCAAGATCCCGGGCCGCTTTGGCGGTGTCGATCCGCTTGTCCGCGGTCGTAAAGGGTTCGGACTCCTGGTAAATAACTTTGTCATCGCTCTTGCCCAGATACTTAAGGATTAAATCGGAAACGTACTTCATGTCGTGATACTGCGTCCCACCGATATTGTAAGCCTCACCCGGTTTGAAGTTCTCCACGATATTGGCCAGCGTGCGCACTGTGTCGTCAATATAGGACGAAGTCCGATGATGCCCCAGGTAAACCGTGTAAGGTTGATCCTTCAACGCTCTGTAGATAAAGCGGCAGATGGCGCTCCGATACTCGCTGTAGTACTCTCCGGGGCCGTAGGTGTTGAAAAGTCTGACCCGGACCGTTTCGGTGCCGGATTGAGCTGCCGAATTCATGATCTGTTGTTCATTCACCCACTTGGTGATGGCGTAATCATTGAGTTGCCGGATTGGCCGGGTATCCATCACCTCTTCGCTCATGACTCCCTGGTAATCCCCGTACACTTCGGAACTGCTGAAAAAGATCATCCGGAAACGCAACTCTTCTTGAAGGCGGATGAGATTTTTCGTACCGATCACGTTGGTATTCCAGAGCGTCTCGTAATAATCTTCTCCATTCCAGCGGCCGAACTCAGCTGCAAGGTGGTATACATAATCAAAGGCATTCAGGTTGAAGAGCCTTTCCAGTTGCCTGAACTGACTCACATCACAACGGAAATAATCCGGCCCCTCCGCATGCCTTAAATCGCAGACCCAAACCTTATGGCCACGCCTGCGCAACTCTTTGACCAGAGGTGCGCCGACCGCTCCCAAGCCACCTGTTACCAGGATTCGCATCCTGTTACCTCCCCTGCTCCCGAGTCTCCATCAATTTTTGCATCGTCGTTTACCCGGCTATCGATTTTTTGTCTGGTGCGCAACTTCTTGCAAAACCTGAATATATTTGCCTGTCACATCGTGACGATGGTAATTTTCAACGGCATGCCGGCGTCCATTTTCGCCCATGGCCTTTCGTTGTTCCGGGTGCTTGTAAAGCTTGAGAACACTTGCCGCCAAATCCTCGGCGTCTTCAGGGACAAAGCCGATTCCACAGCCCGCCTTTTCCACCAAATCTTGCGCCTCGCCAAGCGCCCCCATTAAAACGGGCTTTCCCGCCGCCATATATTCATAGGTTTTGGAAGGGATGGTGATCCGGTAAAGCGAATTTCTGCGCAAGTGTACTAGGCAGACATCTGCCGCGGCTAAAAGTTCGGGTACTTTCACATGCGGTCTGGCTGGCAAAAAAGTCATATTAGATAGCCGGTAACTCTCGCTTAACTTGATCAACCTTTCTTTTTCAATCCCTTCCCCGGCAATCACAAACTGGATATCGGGATGTGCCTCAAGCATCCTGGCCGCTTCAATAAGGGTAGTCAACCCCTGAGCCAGGCCGACATTTCCCGCAAACATGACCACAAATTTGTTTTGCCATCCCTGTTCATTTCTCAGTCCATCAGCATTGACCGGTTTAAAGGCCGACCAATCCGCCCAATTGGGAATGACCCGTACCTTGGCCTCTTTTACCCTTTTCTGTATGGTTATATCGACTTTGAACCCCTCCGAGATAACCACGATTTTTGCGGCAACGCGATAAATAAACCTCTCCAGCCACCGATTCACCCGGATCAAAAACGTGTTCTTCAAAACCCCAAGAACTATCGCCGTCTCCGGGTAAATATCCTCCACGTCAAAAACAAATGGAACTCTTTTCAACCGGCTGATGATAAACGCGGAGATCCCGCTGAACAATGGCGGCGAAACCGCGACCAAAACATCGTACTTCCCTTTGAGGCGCGCCACAGCAAAGGGAGAAGATGCCATGAAGGACAAGAAACCAACCAACCGGCGGATAAACGTTTTCTTCCCCGGAACGTATGTCCAGGTCCTGATTACCTTGATCCCGTGGTAATCTTCTGTTTGCATCCAGGCGCGCGGACGCAGGCCGGAAGCCGACCTCCCCTCCCCCCGTAAAGAACCGGTAATCGCCACAACCTCGTGCCCCTGAGCAACCAAATCCTCCGCCAGATGGGTCATTCTCTTGGCGGTCGCCGCGGTATCTTCATAGAATAACGACGCCAGAATGATTACCCTCATGTTCCAAGCCCCTTTCTAAGCGCTCCGTGTATGCCACGCCACCAATCCCGCAGCTTGTAAACCGGCCCCGTCAGCGGTGAATCATAGAGCAGTTTCGAGGTGAAGCGGGTTTTAGCGACCACAATGGCCACCCAGTTGATCGGCTTGCGTTTGACTCGAAACCGCCTGCCTTGAAAATCTTTCAGGTCCGCGTTAAGGAGAATATCGCTCCTGGCTGGCATCACCCCATCTTTTAATGCGATGACCTGATGTTTGATCCGGTCCGGATTAACCTGCATCAACTCGCACGCTATCCGGTCTCCGGCAAAAACGTTGTCGCTCACGATGATCAAATTCATGGGAACAGGCTCGCCGTAAAGAGGCCCGTTGCCGTCCTGGGCGACCAACCCATCGATAATGGAAAGTCTGGGTTTAAGGATCTTGTTGATCCCGACGATCCCTCGATCCAGGATTGGATGTTGTAACAGGCGCATGGCATCCGGAATACAGCCCCATTGATTCTTGACACCCAGGCTCACACCGGCCATGACATGCGTCTTCAGCACCGGCACGGTAACAAAAGCCTCCACCTCTTCAAGTAGCAGGAGCGGTAGTTCGACTTTGATCCGCCGGCCTGCCACCTCTATGCTGACCAACCTTGACGGCCCTTTGGAGAGATTGACTAACTCCACGCCGTTTGCCCGGCACAATTCATACATGCCATGGCCGGCGAAGGCCTCGTCCGCCGTAAACGATCGCCGGCCGCCGTCCGACTCCCCCAGGATGATCCGGCCAAGCCGCAGTTCCCTCCTGAGTACCTTAAAAAGCGCTGCCAACAGCCTGGGCGAGGTAGTGACACCCGGTATATGCTCCGGCCAGGTGAAATTCGGCTTGATGAAAATATTAGCGCCATCTTTTATAGAAGCAAACCAACCAAACCATTTCAGCGATTGGGATAATAGATCTTCCAGGTTCCCTTCATCTCTACCGATAAAAACCTTCGGCATGTCTTCCCTCACCGTCCTTTTTTAACACAGATCGAGTTTCCATATCTCGCGGGACCAATACGGTCCCTTCCAGGACCGCGCCGGTCTGGTGCGCGGTCTCCTCCCACGAAAAGAATGCTGCCCGGTTAAGTCCTTTGGCCACTAATTCTTCCCGGAAAGTCGCGTCCTGGAGAATTTTCCGCATCGCCTCCGCCAACATCCCGGTATCTTCCGGGTTTACAGTAAACGACGCTTCTCCTGCCACCTCGGGCATGGCTGTTCTGTTCGAGGTAATCACCGGCACGCCGCAAGCCATGGCTTCCAGGATGGGAAGGCCGAAACTCTCCCCAAACGAAGGAAAAACCAGTATAGCCGCCCCCCGGTACAAAGCAGGCATCTCCTCATGAGGTATATAACCCGGTAGAACCACTTGCCCTGCCAATCCCAGGCTCTTGATCAACCCTAAGAGTTCTGCGTGCTGGGTCCCGGCCAACCCCACATGTACAAGATACAAAGGAAAATCTTCGGGCAGCCGCGATTTGAGAAGGGCAAAGGCCGACACCAGACCAGTAATGTTCTTCCAGCCATGTGAGGTTCCCACACTCAAAATGTACTGGTACTGCGAGTCAATCCCAAACTTTTGTAAGATGGGCCTGCCGGCGCCTGTCAGCGGCCTGAAGAGTTGGTGATCAACCCCATGGTAGATGGTCGCCACCCTGCTTTCCGGAAGGTCGCAATACTTACAAACCCCGCGTTTCGTATACTCGGAGATGGCAATAACCCGGCTTGCCTTCCGGCAAGAAACCCGTGTCAAAGATCGCAATAGATATCCTCTGAGCCTCGGAAAAAGTTGCGGCTGGTCAAAATAGGTCAGATACTGCACGGCCAGCACCGCCCGGCACGGTAAAAACGGCGAAAGGATGCTGCCTGAATGAATCACATCCAAACGGTACCGCCAGGCCAGAACCGGCAAGGCGAAATACTGATATAGAAGGCGGAATATGCTCGGGCGCTGCGCTACTTTGCAAAGCACGGTGTGAAAATTGCTTTGCATCACTTCAAACAGATCCCGATTTTCAGACGTAGCAAAGATGAAATACTCGTTCTCTTTGTCAATCTCAGCCAGGTTCCGGATGAGATTTTTGAGATAGATTTCCCCACCCCCGATCCGGTTAGGGATCACTGAGAGCGTATCAATGCCGATGCGCATGAAGAGTCTCCTCCATGACCTGCTCTATGACCTGTTCTTCCTGAACAAATCGTGCCTCCCACGAGTGCCGGCGTGCCTCTTCCATCCGGCGTC
>JBLNCV010000108.1:0-6721 GCA_050260975.1 Syntrophothermus sp.
CCAATGAACTCCATATCGGCGGTTCCGTCTTTAATCCCCTGGGCTCTTTCTTTGGTGGTCCCAAGCACGCCGCCGGCAAATATCTCCACTTTAACTTTGTTGCCGGTTTTTTGGGCCACCAGTTCGGCGAATTTCTCCAACCCCTTTTGGAAATGATGGGTATCCGGCATGGCGTGGCCAATTTTAAATACTATAACATCCTGTGCCGAGACATTTGGCGATGCTTGAACAGAGCTCTGCACGGCCATACCCGTACCTGTTAAAACCACGGATACCAAGACGGCCAAAATCATAAAGAACACAACTAACAGATCTCCTCAATTTTTTGTCCTCCTTGCTCAAAATTTTTGAGTGTCATCTTTTGGTCAGGTTCCTTTATGTCTTTTCGGCGACTGAAAGTGTGACCTTTAGCACGATCTTGTTCATAAGAATACCTCAATCCCTCCCAGGATGAGCAAATTTCACTTAAGAAATTGCTAAAAAATGTCGCATATACTTAGGGAACAAATTGACGCAAAAGCGAAAAGACAACTTGGGTAGTTGGGGGGCATGTCTTATGAAGCGATTATTCAGAGTACTTCTGTGGCCATTATGGCCATTCCGCAAGATTTTTGGGTTTATAATCGCCCTGGGCAGCAGGGCCACGGTAGCCAGGCTGGTTCGATGGGGATATATGATCATCCTGCTCTTGCTAATCGTGTTTAGCGGGATAGTTCTATACAGCACACAGCGGATTTCCGCTGGTGTTGAGCATTTGAATACGAGATTGACCCCAGCGGCGCAAACTATAGGTGAAGTTCTAGTAGAGATCACAAAACTCCAGAATAATGTCAATAACGCTATAAATGGCCAGGATAAAATAGCTCTTTCCGATCTGGGCGATAAGCTGGTGTCCCAGGCCGAGTCAATCGAATTTTTGCAAATTGCAGCGCTCAAAGAAACCCTGAAGGGAGAACTGCCCCAGGAGATTAAAGATCTGGAAAAAAGTCTGATTCAACTTCGCCAGCAGGGGGAGCAACTTAAAGGTCAAGAAGATCCCGCCAGCCTGGCCAAAATGGTGGATGAGACCCTGCTTCTCAGCAATGGTTTGGCCCGGGCGGCCAGCAAGGCCAAGCTGGTAATGTGGGGCAATGCCGTGACGGAGACGACGCGTCTGGCAGCCGACAGCACCAATATGCTGAGGTTTTTCGGCATTCTCACGTCTTTTGTGCTGGTTTTCGTGATTTTTTTGCTTGTGCTGATTCCGCGTTCCCTGGCCAGAGTGAATCAAGAGGTGAAGGCAGCAGCCGATTCGTCGGCAATGCAGGCCGAAGAATCCGCCAAAGCGGCTCAGCAGATGATCGCCTCGGCCGCGAACATCAAGTCGGCTTTTGGGGACGTGCTTACGGCGATTACGGAGGTGGTAAAAGGCTCCGAAAGCTCCTCCTCCGCCGCTGAAAATATCTCCAGGGCCATGGACAACGTCTCAAACCTGATCCAAGGAGTGACCAGGCAGTCCGATCAAACTCTGGGATCGGCCAAGGAAACCTTTGCGGCTATCGCCTCCGCCGAACAGGAGGTGGCTAGAGGCAACGAAGCCGTAACAAAGACTGTCCGGACGGTTCAGGATTACACCAGGATCACCGCGGGCATCAACGAAAAACTTAAAAGCTTCGAGGCTCAGATCAGTAAAGTCGATGACATTCTGGAGAAGATCATCGGGATCACCGATCAGACCAATCTGCTGGCCCTGAACGCCGCTATCGAGGCCGCACGTGCCGGCGAGCACGGCCGGGGGTTTGCGGTGGTGGCGGACGAGGTGCGCAAGCTGGCGGTGGCCAGCGCCCAGGCCACCGAGGAGATCAAAAAGATCACCAGTGGCATCCAGGGCGCCACGACAGAGGTCATTGCTTCGATGAACCAGGCGGTCACCGGCATCTCCGCGGTTTCTGCCGACGCCAACAACGTGGCCAGCGCCTTCTCCCAGATCAATAAGACCTTTGCCAATATTAAGAGCGATATCGGCAGAGGTGTGGACATCGCCAACGAACAGGTCAAAGGGATCGAGGAAGTCAAAGCGGCGACCAGCCAGGTATTGGCCGCGGTTCAGCACATCGCGGCTCAGGTTGAGGAGACCACCGCCTCAATGGAGGAGGTCAATTCTCAAACCGACCAGATCAATCAGTTCAATGAAAAACTCCTGGGAGTCATTCAACACCAGGCCGAGATCGCCAAAAACCAGGTGGATCTTGCCAGAGAGGTTATTGCAAAGATCCGGAAGCTGCATGCTTCCGGCTAGCGCCAATCGTAACACAGCAAGGGGTGTCGCAGATGTTGAAGAAAGTAGACGTAATAGGAATCTCCACCAAAAACCTTGAGCGACTGGCTGGTTTTTACCAGGACATCCTCGGCCTTAAAAAAAGTAATCAATTTCCCGGAACCGTGGTATTTTACCTCACCGGCCTGATGATCACCATCACCGAAAGGAGTCATTTAACCGAGCAATGCCAGGAACCCGGACGCATAAGCTTGAGCTTTTTTGTGGACGACATCCAGAAGGTTTATGCCACTCTCAAAGAGAAGGGTGTCAACTTCATTCAGCCTCCCGTCTCTCAACCATGGGGCGGTAAAATGGCCATCTTTTCAGACCCAGACGGCAATATTCTTCATCTGTCCTCTTACCTGTCACCAATCACACGGGGTTTTTAAGGGAAACGCTGATTTTTCCACTTTACAACTGGCCAAATCTCATTATAATTATCTTATGTCCAGAAAAAGACGGGATAGATCCAGATATTTTTCCGTAATAGATATACTTGTGAAAGGGGCAGGTGGATGGACGAGATCATGGTCAGGCTGGAGGGCGTCGTCAAGCGCTTTGAGGACACCGTCGCGGTCAACAACCTGTGGCTGGAGATCAAGCGCGGCGAATTCATCACCCTCCTGGGGCCGAGCGGTTGTGGCAAGACCACCACGCTCCGAATGATCGCCGGCTTTGAAGAACCTGATGAAGGACACATCATCATTAACGGCAAGTTGATGGAAGGACGGCGTCCACCCTTTCAACGGGACGTGAACACCGTCTTTCAAAATTATGCCCTCTTCCCGCACATGTCGGTCTATGATAATGTAGCATTCGGGTTGCGGATGAAACACCGCCCCGCGCAGGAGATCGACGAACGGGTAAAGGATGCCCTGCGCCTTGTACAGCTTTCCGAATATGCTTCCCGCATGCCCCGTCAGCTTAGCGGCGGCCAGCAGCAGCGGGTGGCGGTGGCCCGGGCGCTGGTAAACCAGCCCCAGGTACTGCTTCTGGACGAACCGTTGGGCGCCCTGGATCAGAAGCTCCGCAAGCAGATGCAGGTTGAACTGAAGCACCTCCAGCAGCAACTGGGGATCACCTTTATCTTCGTGACCCATGATCAGGAAGAGGCCCTCACCATGTCCGACCGGGTGGTGGTCATGCGTGACGGGGTCATCGAACAGCTCGGCACCCCGGCCGAGATCTACGAACGGCCTGCAACACGGTTTGTGGCCGATTTCGTCGGTGAAACCAACCTGTTAACCGGGCGGGTGGTCAATGTTAACCATGCCACTTCCACCGTGGATATCCGGGGGATCTGTTTCAGGTGCCCAAGCATTGACGGTTTAAAGGCCGGAGAGGAGATCTATATCTCCCTGCGGCCGGAGATGATCAGCCTCGATGAGGTTGCCGCCGGGCTGGAAAGCCCCACCTGCAATGTCTGCTCCGGCAGGGTGATCGACCGGCTGTTTGTGGGTTCATATGTGAAAACCGTGGTGGAGCTTGCCAACGATCTAACTCTAACTGTATCCGATCCTTTCCCGGAGGCCAAGCCCGTCTCCCCCGGCCAGGTGGTCTCCCTCTCCTGGGAGCCCGAAAAGGTGGTGCTGATGAAGTCATGAACATGAAGAAGATCCCCGGGCTCGGCGCCCCCTTGCCTACGGCAACCGTGGAGGAGGCCGGCAGGTCTGCCGGCGAGAGTCTTCTCTCCTACCTCAGAAACCACCCGGCGGCAAGTATCGTCTTGCGGCTTGCTCCCGTGCTGTTTTGGATGCTGATGTTCCTTCTCATCCCGCTGGCGCTGGTGCTGGTGGTGAGCCTGGCCACCCGTGGCGTCTACGGTGGCGTCGTCTACAAGTTTACCTTCGAAAATTACATCCGGTTTATTGATCCCATCTACCTTAAATTGCTGATTGATTCGGTCTATGTGGCGCTTCTAACCACCCTGGCCTGCCTGGGTCTTGGGTATCCTTTTGCCTATTATGTGGCGAGATCCAACCCGAAGTACCGGAATCTTTTGTTGATGCTGGTCATGCTCCCGTTCTGGACCAACTTTTTGATTCGTACCTATGCCTGGATGGTGATCCTGCGCACGGAGGGCGTGATCAATACCGTATTGCAAAACCTGGGCCTCATCCAGGATCCGTTATCCTTGCTTTACAACCAGGGGGCGGTCCTCCTGGGGATGATCTACGGGTATCTGCCGTTTATGGTCCTGCCCCTGTACGCTTCCATAGAAAAGCTTGACCAGTCCTTGCTCGAGGCTGCACAAGATCTCGGGGCAAATCCGGTCCAGACTTTCTGGAAGGTCACCTTGCCCCTTACCCTGCCGGGGGTGGCCGCCGGCTCAATCCTTGTCTTCGTGCCGGCGCTGGGAATGTTTGTCGTGCCGGATCTCTTGGGCGGCGCCAAATCCATGCTGGTTGGAAACCTGATTCAGAACCAGTTTCTGGCGGCGCGCAACTGGCCCTTTGGCGCTGCCGCCTCGATCATCGTTATGGTGGTCAGCCTGGTGATGGTCTTTCTGTACGCCAGATGGGTCGGAATGGGCTCCGAAACCCCCAGGGCAAAGGAGGTGTAACCATGGCGGCAAAGAGAGTTCATTGGGGACAAGCCTTGCTGGGCGGGTACAGCGGTCTGATATATGTCTTTCTCTACTTGCCAATCGTCATCTTAATCATTTTTTCTTTTAACGATTCCAGGCTTAACGCCGTCTGGACCGGGTTTACATTCAAATGGTACGGGCAACTCTTTCAAAACGGCGATATTTTGCAGTCTACCAAAAACTCGCTGATCATCGCGGCGGTTTCCACGATTGTTTCCACGGTGATCGGCACCATGACGGCGGTGGTGATGCACCGGCACCGCTTCAGAGGAAAGGCTCTTCTGGAAGGAATTTTGTATATCCCTGTCATCATCCCGGAGATTGTCATGGGCATCTCACTCCTGGCTTTGTTCGCCCTGGTGAGGGTTCCACTCGGGCTTTCCACCATGACCATCGCCCACATCGCCTTCAGTATACCCTTTGTGGTCATCACGGTGCGGGCACGGCTGGACGGCTTTGATCTCACCCTGGAGGAGGCGGCCCAGGACCTGGGCGCCAACGAATGGCAGACCTTCCGGCTGGTCACTCTCCCGTTGATCATGCCGGGCATCCTGGCGGGGGCGTTACTGGCGTTTACCCTGTCCATTGACGATTTCATCGTCAGCTACTTTGTGGCCGGGCCGGGTTCAACGACCCTCCCGCTCCGGATCTATTCCATGGTGAAGTTCGGCGTGACGCCGGAGATCAACGCCCTCTCCACCATTATTTTGTTGTTGACCCTGACTCTAATCGTGGCTCATGAGCGATCCAAGGGAAGATCGGCCGACGGCAGCCCGGCTGGCAAGATCCCCCTGGACCGGCTCTAAAGATACAGCCAGGCCCGATATCCGGATCCCGGCCATCGGGCAAATAAACAAACGAAAGGAAGCGATAACCACTAATGAAAGGCAAGAACTCATGGCTCCTGGTAGGAATTCTGGTGGCGATCACGGTTATAGGCATCCTGGCCTATTCTCCGCTGGTGAACAGCCCTGCGCAAGCCGCGGGTACGGCGAAGCTCTCCAAAGAACTGAACATCTTGAACTGGTCCGAATACCTGCCCCAGTCGATTATCGAGAAATTTGAGAAAGAATACAAGGTCAAGGTCAACTACGATACCTATTCCAGCAACGAAGAGCTCTTCGCCAAGCTTCAGGCCGGAGCGAGCAACTACGACCTGATCGTGCCCAGCGACTATATGGTGGACATCATGATCAACCAGAAACTCCTGGCGCCGCTGGACAAGGCCAATATCCCGAACATCAAGAACATCGACCCCAAGCGGCTCGGCTTCTACTTCGACAAGGGAAACAAGTACACCGTTCCTTATATGTGGGGGACCGTGGGAATCGCCTACAACAGCAAAAAGATCACCACTCCGCCCAAGTCCTGGTCCGATCTGTGGAATCCCAAGTATAAGGGAAAAGTGGTCATGCTTAACGACAGCCGCGAGGTCATCGGGGCCGCGCTCCAGCTTCTTGGGTACTCTAAAAATGAGACCGACCCCAAAAAGCTGGCGGCCGCCAAGGCCAAGATCAAAGAGTTGATGCCCAACGTGAAGGCTTTTGACAGCGACAGCCCCAAGACCCTCCTGCTGAACGGCGAGGTCTGGATTGGGCAGACCTGGAGCGGTGAAGCCGCAATCGCCTACCAGCAGAACCCGGCCATCAAGTACGTGTTGCCCAGGGAAGGCGGCGGGGCCTTCCAGGACAATATGGCCATCCCCAAAGGCGCACCGCACAAGTACACCGCCGAGGTCTTCATCAACTTCCTGCTGCGCCCGGAGATCAGCCTGGAACTCTCCAAGGCTTTCCCCTACGGGAACCCCAACAAGGGCGCCCTGGCGATCATGCCGG
>JBLNCV010000109.1:0-16096 GCA_050260975.1 Syntrophothermus sp.
TCCGGGACGCAGGATTATATTCGCGGCGGCAAGGAGTGAAGGCTGTGCCGGAAGTACCAGGGGAAGAGATCGCCGGTGAGTACGTGGTGATCAAGGCGCTGGAAGACGGCGTCACGATTATCGGCCTCACTCGGGGTCGTGAAACCAAGTTTCACCATTCGGAGAAGCTTGATAAAGGCGAAGTAATGCTGGCGCAATTTACCGAACTGACCTCCGCGATGAAGATTCGCGGCAGGGCGGAGATTCACACGAAGCACGGGTTGGTGGAGAGCGGGAAGTAGAGTTCCCGCGGCCGACACGGAAGCTGAGACGAGTTGAGTTGAGAATAGAATAACGAGCCGAGACGAGCCGAGGTTAGCCGTGCCGGGTTGCCGTGCGAAAATGGTGTTGCCGGGCGATGCAGCCAGGCGGTTGATAGCAAGCTGAAAAGGGCATTGTTATCGCGCTTCAACTGCTGCCGGCGGTATCCAAACGGTGAAGACGATTTTACCTATCAGACCAGGCTCGTAAGAGAGCCTGGTTTATTTTCTCGTCCGGCTCCTGTAAAGGAGCGATTGCACATGCCCATCGTAATCTCACCGGTGACCTATTATCCCTCTTTTGAAGAGTTCACCCGGTTAGCCGCGTCCCACAACCTCATTCCCGTCTATGCCGAGCTTTTGGCGGATACCGAAACCCCCGTATCCATCTTGCTTAAAATCGGCCCGCAAGCTGGTTCTTTCCTTCTGGAGAGCGTGGAAGGGGGGCAGAGGCTGGGCCGCTACTCATTTCTAGGTAACCGGTCTCTGGCAACTATCCAGGTACGGGGCTCCGAAGTCAGCATCCTGGAGAACGGCCAGCCTTCCAGGAAAATTCAAATGCAACCCTCAAATAGCCCCCAAACGCAACCTCTGGACATTATTCGCCGGTTTTTGACCCGTTACCAGCCTGCGCAATTGCCGGGATTACCCCGCTTCTTCGGCGGCGCCGTTGGGTATGTGGGTTATGGCGCAGCCCGCTGGTTTGAAGACCTTCCTGACGCCAATCCCGACCGCCTCCAGGCACCGGATGCTTTTTTGATGCTTACCGACACGGTGGTGATCATGGATCACCTCACCAGAAAGATTCTGGTGGTGGCCAATGTGATAATTGGCGAGGACAGCCGGGAAAGCAGCTTACTCCGGGCGGATTACGATCGGGCGGTGGAGAAGATTGAGGCAATCTGCGCGCGGTTATGGCAGCCGTTGCCCCAGGGTGCGTGGCCGGCAGGGGAAACCAGCCCCCGGGGAAGCGCCGGGGTTGCCGTAGACATAGAAACCGCCGGGGTCACGGGTACCGCCGGGATAGCCGGTACGGCCGGGACTGTTTCCATTGCCGCCCAACTGGCGGAACGGCGCAAGCATTTTTTGACAAAGGTGGAGCGGGCCAAAGAATACATCCGGGCCGGCGACATCTTCCAGGTGGTGCTCTCCGAGCAATTTACCGTGCCTGTCGCCGCCGAAGCCCTGGCTGTCTATCGTGTGCTGCGGAGCATCAACCCCTCACCGTATCTCTTCTACCTCAACCTGGGGGAACTGCAATTGGTGGGTTCTTCGCCCGAGGTTATGGTCCGACTGGAAGGAGATCTGGTGGAACTCAGGCCGATTGCCGGGACGCGGCCCAGGGGAGCTGCACCGGATGAGGACGCGGCTTTGGCGAAGGACCTCCTCGCGGATGCGAAAGAGCGGGCGGAGCACGTTATGCTGGTGGATCTGGGCCGTAACGATCTGGGGCGGATCTGCCGCTACGGGACGGTGGAAGTCAATGAATTGATGACCGTCGAGCAATATTCCCACGTGATGCATATTGTCTCCAACGTGCGCGGCCGGTTGGCGCCGGGAAAGGATCAGTTCGACGTTCTGGCGGCGACCTTTCCCGCCGGCACAGTGAGCGGGGCGCCGAAGATCCGGGCCATGGAGATCGTCGATGAGCTGGAAGAAGCCCGGCGCGGGCCATATGCGGGAGCAGTGGGGTATTTCGGCTATTCCGGCAATCTGGATCTGTGCATTACCATCAGAACCATTGTTTTGAAAGATGGTTTCGCCTATCTCCAGGCCGGGGCGGGCATTGTTGCGGATTCGGATCCCGCCAGGGAATATGAAGAACTCACCAACAAAGCCAAAGCCCTGTTGCGGGCGTTGGAAAAGGCAGGTGATAGCTTTGGTGCTGGTAATCGATAACTACGACTCCTTCACTTACAACCTGGTACAGTACCTGGGGGAGCTTGGCGCGCAGGTGGCGGTGCGGCGCAATGATGAGACATCCGAACTGGAGATTGAGGCAATGGCCCCGGAGGGGATCGTAATCTCACCCGGCCCGGGCAAGCCTCGGGAAGCGGGGATCTCCAACAGGATTATCGAGGCTTTTGCCGGCCGGATTCCGATTCTTGGGGTTTGCCTGGGGCATCAGTGTATTGGCGAGATCTTCGGCGCACGAGTGGTCCGGGCGCGTGAACCGGTGCACGGCAAGGTCTCGCTGATCCGTCACGACGGGCGAGGGTTGTTTTCCGGGTTGCCCGACACTTTTACCGCCACCCGGTACCACTCACTGGTGGTGGATGAGGCGACCATCCCGGAGTGCCTTTTGGTAACCGCCCGGGCGGATACCGGGGAAGTGATGGGGATCCGTCACAGGGATCTGGCGGTGGAAGGGGTTCAATTTCATCCGGAGTCAATTTTGACCATGGTTGGCAAACAAATTCTGCAAAACTTCTTGGGAAAGGCGGGAAGAGTGTGATCAAAGAGGCGTTGGGCAAGGTTGTGGAGGGCCGGCATTTAACCGAGGAGGAGAGCGCCCAGGTGATGGGCGAGATTATGTCAGGGACGGCCACTCCGGCTCAGATCGGGGGATTTCTCACTGCCCTGCGGTTGAAAGGGGAGACGGTGGAGGAGATCACCGGCTGCGCCAGGACGATGCGGGAATTTGCCATGGCGGTGCGGCCGGGGGTCTCCCGGTTGGTGGATACCTGCGGGACCGGAGGCGACCGGGCGGGTACCTTTAACATCTCCACCGCGGCGGCATTTGTGGTGGCGGGAGCAGGACTGCCGGTGGCCAAACACGGCAACCGCTCGGTCTCCAGCCGGTGCGGCAGCGCGGATGTGCTGGAGGCGCTGGGGGTAAATCTGCAACTTTCCGCCGCGGAGATTACAAGTTGTATCGAAGAGGTGGGAATCGGGTTTCTCTTTGCACCGGCGTTGCATGTAGCGATGAAGCACGCCATCGGCCCCCGGCGAGAGATGGGGATCCGCACCATCTTTAATATCCTGGGGCCGCTTACCAATCCCGCCCGGGCGCAAGCCCAGGTGATCGGGGTTTTTGATCCGGCGTTGACCGAGGTAATGGCCGGGGTCTTACAGCGGTTGGGCGTGGAACGGGCGATGGTCGTGCACGGGATGGACGGACTGGATGAGATCTCGATCTCCGCGCCCACCAAGGTCACGGAGTTGCGGGAGGGGCGTCTTGAAACCTTCTGGATTGAACCGGAGACCATGGGCCTGCCGCGTGCCGGGCTGGAAGATGTGCGCGGCGGTTCGGCGCCGGAGAATGCGGCCCATATCCGGCAAGTTCTGGAGGGAAACCCCGGGCCGAGGGCAGACATTGTGGCAGCCAATGCAGCGGCGGCATTGATGGCCGGCGGGCTGGCCGGGGATCTCCGGGAAGGGGTGGAGATAGCGCGGCAATCGATCGAGACCGGCCGTGCTTTGCAAAAGTTGGAAGGGCTGATTGCTTTCACCCGGCGGTACGCCCTGGCGGAGGATGATCAGGTTGTTTTTGGATGAGGTGCTGGAAACCAAACGCCGGGAATTGGCTGAACTTCGGGGATCCGGCCGGGCGCGCGAACTAAGGGCGATAGCGAGGGATCTACCCGCGCCGCGAGGTTTTTGCCGGGCGCTGGAAGCTGCATCAGGGCATGGTGTCGCAGGTTCAAAGCCGGTTGGAGACGTTGCCCTGATTGCGGAGATCAAAAAGGCATCCCCGTCGCGAGGACGGATCTGCCCGGACGAAAGGTTTAAGCCGGAGATCTTCGCCACGGTCTACGAACGGGCCGGAGCGTCCGCTATCTCCGTGCTGACAGACCGCAAGTATTTCCAGGGCGATTTGATCCACCTGTCCCTGGCGAAAAGGGCGACCAGTTTGCCGGTGTTGCGCAAGGATTTTCTGATCGACCCGTTGCAGCTTTGGGAAGCCAGGGCGGCCGGAGCCGACGCGGTGCTTTTGATTGCCGCGGCGCTTTCGCCCGGACGAATGGCGGAAATGGTAGAACAGGCCAGAGAATTGCAGCTGGACGTTCTCCTTGAAGTGCACAACCGGGAGGAGCTGGATGTGGCGCTAAGAACGGGCGTGAGAACTATAGGAATCAACAATCGCAACTTGCGGACGCTCGAAACCGACCTGCGAACTACTTTCCAACTGGCGCCGCTGGTCCCGCGGGACAGGTTGCTGGTGTCCGAGAGCGGGATCAGAAACCGGGAAGAGGTGAGCAGCCTGAAAGCAGCCGGTGTCAAGGCTGTCCTGGTGGGAGAGACCCTGCTGGCGGCCAAGGACATGGCCGCCGGGGTGAGAGAACTGGTGGGGCCGGACCAATGGATCGAAGGATTTGAACGGGCTCCAGGCCGGAAAGTAGGCAGTCCAGAGGGCTATTGAGAAAGAGGTGAAAACGAGATGGATCTTTTGGGTGGCAAAGCTGTTTCCGTGCGGGTGAAGATTTGCGGGATCACCACCCTGGACGATGCGTTGGCGGCAATCCACTATGGGGCCGATGGGTTGGGGTTTGTCTTTGCGCCAAGTAAAAGGCGGGTGGAAGTAAACAGGGCGCGGGAGATCCTCCAGGCCCTGCCGCCTCTGGTTGCCAGGATCGGGATCTTTGCGGATATGCCGCCGCCCCAGGTGAAAGAGGTGATGGAGGAATGCGGGTTGGATATCGCGCAGCTTCATGGCGACGAAACCGTGGCCGATTGCGCGGAACTGGCGGGGATGATCGGCAGAAGCCGGATAGTAAAGGCCTTTTCGCTATCCGTGAACCAGGAGAAGGATGAGATGGGTGAAGATATGGCCGGCAACCGGGGAAGAAACATGGATTCTGCCGCGCGCCGTATCTGGCTGCAGATGAAGCCTTACCAGCCATATTGTGGGGCTTACCTGCTCGATGCACGCCTCCCGGGGCAAATGGGAGGAACGGGCCAAACAGTAAACTGGGATCTGGTAGCCAGGCTTCGGGAGATGCTGGCGCCCGCGGGGCAGATGTTGATTCTGGCCGGGGGGCTGGACCCGCACAATGTGGGGGCGGCGGTGGCCAGGGTGCAGCCGCACGCCGTGGATGTGAGCAGCGGGGTGGAAGAACCAACGGGCTCGGGCCGTAAAGACCCGGAGAAGATCCGGCGGTTCATCAAAGCAGCCAAGGGATTAGAGCCGGCCTGGTTTCCGGAAGACCCAGCCTTGTCCAGCTCCGGGATGCCTCTGATGGCCAGGGTGTCCCGCAGCCTCTTGTTGGTTCCGTGAAATATTACGAGGGGAGGAGCTTAGGTTGCAAAATCAAGACGAGGCCACGCTGGTGGCCAGCAAGGGTCATTTTGGTGAATTCGGCGGGCAATATGTGCCGGAGACCCTGATGCCGGCTCTGGAGGAGCTGGAGCGGGTCTATGAGGAGGCGCGGCGGGATTCAGGGTTTCAAGAAGAGCTGGCGGTTTATCTTAAAAACTACTCCGGACGGCCCACCCCGCTCTATTTTGCGGAGAATCTCACCAGGCTCTGGGGCGGGGCCAGGGTCTATCTGAAACGGGAGGACTTAAACCATACCGGAGCCCACAAGATCAATAACACCATCGGTCAGGCCTTGCTGGCTCGCCGGATGGGGAAACGCCGGGTAATTGCCGAAACCGGCGCCGGCCAGCACGGGGTGGCCACGGCCACCGTGGCGGCTCTCTTTGGGATGGAATGTGAGATCTACATGGGCGAGGAGGACACCCGGCGCCAGTCTTTGAACGTATTTCGGATGCGCCTCCTCGGGGCCAAGGTCCATTCCGTCACCTCCGGCACCAGAACTCTCAAGGATGCCATGAACGAAGGCATCCGGGATTGGATCACCAACGTGGAAACCACTCATTATATCCTTGGGACAGTGGGCGGGCCGCACCCATATCCCACCATGGTCCGCGACTTTCAATCGGTGATTGGCGTCGAGGCCCGCCGGCAGATTCTGGAGACCGAGGGGCGCCTGCCCGATTACGTGGTGGCTTGTGTGGGCGGAGGCAGCAACGCCATGGGGATCTTCCACCCTTTCCTGGATGACAGGTCGGTAAAGCTTATCGGTGTGGAGGCTGCGGGCGAGGGCATCTCCACCGGGAAGCACGCTGCAACCTTGAGCATGGGGACCAAGGGCGTTCTTCACGGGGCTTTGAGCTATTTATTGCAGGATGAGGACGGCCAGATTCTACCGGTGCACTCCATCTCCGCAGGCCTGGATTATCCGGGAGTCGGGCCGGAACACAGCTACCTCAAGGAAACCGGCCGGGCCACTTATGTGGCTGTCACGGATCAGGAGGCGTTGGAGGCCTTTCAAACTCTGGCGCGTTCCGAGGGCATCTTGCCCGCCCTGGAGAGCGCGCATGCTCTGGCTTTTGCCCAACAGTTGGCGGGAAGCCTGGCGCCGGACAAGATCGTGATCGTGAATCTCTCGGGCCGGGGCGATAAGGATGTGCAGGTGGTTGCACAAGCTTTGGGGGTGAGCATATGAGCATTGGAAAACTGGCGGCGGCCGGCGGCGCGGAGCGGATCAATCGCGCCTTTACCAGCCTGGGACGCCGAAACCGCAAAGCCCTGATTCCTTATGTAACCGCGGGAGACCCACGGCTGGCAGTCACCGGGGAGATCGTCAAGGCGCTGGCCATGGGTGGGGCGGATTTGATCGAGCTGGGGATACCTTTTTCGGATCCGCTGGCTGACGGACCTACGATTCAAAAGGCGGTGGCGCGCTCGCTGGGGTCCGGCGCCAATCTGGCCGGGATCTTCGAGATGCTGGCCGACGTAACGAATGATGTGGCGGTGCCTCTCCTTTTGATGGCCTATTATAACAGCGTCTATCGTTATGGGGTGAAGCGGTTTGTGGAGGCTGCGGCTGATGCGGGAGCGGCCGGTTTGATCATTCCCGACCTGCCGCCCGAAGAGGCGGGAGCTTACCAGGCGCTGGCCGGGGAGTACGGTCTGGCCACCGTGTTTCTGGCGGCGCCCACCAGCACACAAGAACGGTTGCGGCGGGTAGCGGCGGCATCCGGCGGTTATATTTACTGTGTTTCCCTTACCGGGGTAACCGGAGCGCGGGAGCAACTGGACAAGGCGTTACCGGAATTTTTGCAGCGGGTCAGGGGGGTGACGAATCTGCCACTTGCGGTAGGCTTTGGCATCTCCACCCCCCGGCAGGCCAGTGAGGTTGCCCGCCACGCCGACGGAGTGATTATTGGCAGCGCCATCGTGAACCTGATCGAGAAGTTTGTAAACGGGGGTGGAAGTAAATTAGCCGCGGATCTAAATGTCAAAGCCCTCACGGGTGATCTGGAAAACTTTTTGAGCAAATTTCGAAAGGCGTTGGATGAAGCTTTCGAATGAGTGTTGGATGTGCCAGCGGGGAGTTGGTGCGCCGCTGCCGGACGGCGGGTGCTTACCGCCGCCCGGCTTGACACACTAAATTTAACTTGATGGCTTCTTCTTCAAATAGCTTGCTTCTTCCAGCCGGCCCATTCTTTTTCCCTGAGCTCAACCCGGCGGATCTTGCCGCTGACGGTCTTGGGCAGGTTCGCTACAAATTCGATCTTGCGCGGGTACTTGTAGGGAGCGGTTACTTTCTTGACATGCTCCTGAAGCTCCTTTACCAGTTCATCGGAGCCCTGATAGCCGGGCGCCAGGACGACAAACGCTTTCACCACTTCGCCGCGGGTCTCGTCGGGGCTGGAAACCACGGCCGACTCGGCCACGGCCGGGTGTTCGAGCAGCGCGCTCTCAACCTCAAAGGGCCCGATCCGGTAACCAGACGCAAGGATTACGTCGTCAGCGCGCCCGACGAACCAGAGATAGCCGTCCTTATCCTGAACGGCGCGGTCGCCGGTGATGTACCAGTCACCGCGGTAAACCCCCGCCGTCTTCACCGGATCTTTCCAGTATTCCTTGAAGAGGCCCACCGGCCGGACAGGTTTGACCCTTACCGCGATATCACCTTCTTGCCCGCGAGGGACTTCGTTCCCGTCATCATCGACAACGCGCACGTCAAAGCCTGGTGACGGCTTGCCCATGGAACCGGGCCTCACTTCAAGGGCGGGGAATGTACCGGCCAGGAGGACGCTTTCGGTTTGGCCGTAGCCGTCCCTGATCGTTATGCCGGTGGCTTTCTTCCACACGTCGATGATTTCCGGGTTTAGCGGCTCACCGGCGCCCACGCAGTGACGAAGCGTCCGGAATTTGTACCTGGCAAGGTCTTCCAGGACCATCATCCGGTAGGCCGTGGGCGGCCCGCATAGGGTCGTAATTGGGTATTTTTCCAGGTATTCCAGGGTCTTTTTAACGTCGAACTTGGCGGTATGGTGCACAAAGAGGGCGGCGCCGCAGTTCCATGGGCCATAAAAACTGCTCCAGGCGGCTTTGGCCCATCCGGTGTCGGAGAGGTTCCAGTGCACGTCGCTGGTTGTCAGGTCCAGCCAGTACTTTCCGGTAATCTTGTGGCCGATGGGGTAACTGGCGTGGGTATGGACGGTCATCTTCGGATAGCCGGTGGTTCCTGAAGTAAAATACAGGATTGCGTTTTCGTCGCTTTTCGTGTTCTCGCACACAAACTCGGGAGACGAGGCAGCTACGGCCTCCCCGTAGTTGATCCAGCCGTCGCGTTTATCGCCGACAATTATGTAAGATTTTACATTTGGACATTCGCCCCGGACGGCGTCCACCTTTGGCGCGTTGGCGGCGTCGGTGATGATGCATACTGCTTCCGACGCATCAAAACGGTATTTAATGTCTTTGGAGGTAAGCTGGGTTGTCCCCGGGCTGATTACCGCACCCAGCCTCAAGCAGGCCAGGTTGATCTCCCACCATTCGATGAAACGGGGCAGGATTACGATTACCACGTCGCCTCTCTTGACGCCCTGGGCTCTTAGCATATTGGCCGTACGGTTGGAAGCCGCGGTAAGCTCGCCAAAAGTTCTTCTGGCCTCGTTGCCGTCGTCATCCACCCATAGCATGGCAAGGCTCTTGGGATCCCACTTATCGAAGACATCACGGGCAAAGTTGAAATACTCGGGAACCTCCCATTTGAATTCCCCATAAGTCTTGTCATAGTCTACCATGTTAGCCATCTCTCTTCCCCCCAATTAAATAAGCTTGATGATTCAATAAAACCAATAAGATCCTGATTTGCTCGGGTCCACCTCCATTGGAAAAATTTCTTGCAACATCAGTTTATCACCGGCAATAGGAAATACGCAAGTGTTTTCTAGAAAATTTTCATTAAGGGTGTGCCATGGTTGCAATGCCGGTGAGGGATCCCGGTTGCACCCTGTGAAAATCTCCGTGCACAATTTGAGGCGATATGGTATAATATCAAAAGGTTTATCTGGGCAGCCGTGAAGGATCTTCTCAACAGAAGTCGAAGGATTGATAAATGCGGTTGAGTGTAAACTAATGTCGGCCAAAGCCCATCACGCCTGGGGCGGGATGGGATTGCCGCCGCGCGAGCAGGTGTGTTGACTTGCAAGGTTGTACGAGGGAGGCCCAAGGCATGTGGACAGTAGTTTATATAGCACCGAATCGACCTGTTGGCGAAATGATAAAACAAAAGCTTGAAAAGGAAGGCCTGTTGGTTATGCTCAGGCCAATTAGCATTCAGGGCGAGAAGGAAGGTGGTTCGGGAAATTTTGAACTTCTGGTTCCCGAATCGGAAGTGGAGGAAGCTCAAGAGATCCTCGGTTCGAGCTTTGGCAGCAGATAGTCAAGCCTTCCGGTACGCTGGGCGCGCATTCGACACGGACGTCGAGGCGCCGTGGAGTCCAGGATGGGCGGGAGCGTTGGAGGAGAGGGTGATCAGCCAGAAGATGCCGACATTTAAAGATTTATTTCGCACCAAGCCCAAATATGTCACTGTCAAACCCCAGCAGCAAGTCACCATCCAAAAGCGCGATATTCCGGATGGGTTATGGATGAAGTGTGAAAAGTGCAATAGCCTTCTGTATAATAAGGAGATGGAGCGCAATCTGCGGGTTTGCCCCAAGTGTGGTTTCCATTACAAGATGCCGGCGCGGATGCGGGTGGATCTGCTGTTGGATCCGGGTAGTTTCATTGAACATGACGGTGATCTGGAGGCGGTGGACCCGCTGGCATTTCCGGGCTTGCCGGGAGAGGCCGAGTCGGAAGGATATCGGGCCAAGCTGGCCAGGGCCCAGGCCAAAACCGGTCTTAACGAAGGCGTAATCAGCGGCGAGGGGGTCCTGGAGGGCTATCCTGTGGTGCTGGCGGTGATGGAGTTTGATTTTATCGGCGGCAGCATGGGCAGTGTGGTTGGGGAAAAGATTACCAGGGCCATCGAACGTGCCCTGGAGAAACGTACCCCGCTGGTCATTGTCGCCACATCCGGTGGAGCGCGCATGCAGGAGGGGATTCTTTCCTTAATGCAAATGGCCAAGACCAGCGCCGCGTTAGCCCGGCTTCATGAGGCCGGGGTTCTTTACATCTCCGTTCTGGTGGATCCCTGTACCGCAGGGGTTATGGCCAGTTTTGCCTCGCTGGGGGACATCATCATTGCCGAACCAGGGGCGTTGGTGGCTTTCGCCGGGCCGCGGGTCATCGAGCAGACCATTCGGGAAAAGCTTCCCCCTGGGGCCCACAAGGCGGAATTTCTCATGTCAAATGGTTTTATCGATCTGATAGTGGAGCGGAAGGAACTTAAGAAGACCATCGCCAGGCTATTGTATTTACACGGCGTCAAGAAGGTGATCTAAAGAATTGGTCAACGGCTCTCTCGACTTTGAAAAACCTCTGGTTGAGCTGGAAACCCGCATTCAGGAGCTCCGGCATTTTACCAAGGAGAAAGAGATTGACTTTTCCGAGGAGATTGCCACCCTGGAGAAAAAGGCGGAGAAACTCCGCCGGGAGATCTTCGAAAACCTTACCCCCTGGCAGCGGGTGATGATCGCCCGCCATCCCAGGCGGCCGCTGGCTTTGGATTATATTCAGAGAATCTTTACCGATTTTGTGGAACTGCATGGCGACCGCAATTACCGGGATGATAGCGCCATCGTGGGCGGCATCGCCATGCTTGATGGGATGCCGGTGACAATTATTGCCGAACAGAAGGGCAAGGACACGAAGGAAAACATCGCCCGAAACTTCGGCATGCCGTTTCCCGAAGGATACCGCAAGGCGTTGCGGCTCATGAAGCAGGCCGAAAAGTTCGGCCGCCCAATTGTAACCTTTATCGATACCCCGGGGGCTTTTCCGGGGTTGGAGGGGGAAAAGCGAGGCCAGGCCGAAGCGATCGCCCGTAACCTCCTGGAGATGGCCAGGCTGCGGGTACCGGTGGTTTGTATCGTGATCGGAGAGGGCGGCAGCGGGGGAGCACTGGCGATCGGGGTCGGCAACCGCGTTCTTATGCTGGAAAACGCTGTGTATTCTGTTATTTCGCCCGAGTCCTGCGCCGCTATTTTGTGGAGGGATACTGTTTACGCCAAAGAGGCCGCGGAAGCTCTGAAGATGATGGCGTCGGATTTGATCAGACTTGGAGTGGTGGATGAGGCTATTAGAGAACCACTGGGCGGCGCCCACCGGGATTATGACGAAGTCGCCGCTCGCGTTAAGGAGGCGCTGGTCCGGCATTTGTCCGAGTTGTCGGCTTTTTCGCCTGAGGAACTGGTGAACCAGCGCTATGAAAAATTCCGCAGCATCGGGCAATTTGCCGGGTGAGCCGGCCTGGTTGGTTGTTTGAGGCGCCGGCGTCTATTGACGCAGCCAGGTCGATGGTTAGGAGGCACAACGGAATGAAGAAGATCGGGGTTTTGACCAGTGGGGGAGACGCCCCGGGGATGAATGCAGCCTTGCGGGCCGTAGTGCGCACCGCGATCTACTATAAGATGGAAGTCTGTGGGATCCAGCATGGTTACTCCGGGCTGATCGACGACGAAATCATCAAGATGAATTCGCGTTCAGTGGCGGATATTATCCACCGCGGGGGCACCATTTTGCGCACCGCGCGTTCCGAAGAGTTTAAGACCGAAGAGGGCCGCAAAAAGGCGGTTGAAGTATTGCGTAAGCACGGTATTGAGGGGCTGGTGGTAATTGGCGGAGATGGTTCCTTTCGCGGAGCCAACCTTCTGACCAAGATGGGGGTTGCCACCATCGGGATTCCTGCTTCCATCGACAATGACATTGCTTGCACTGACTATGCCATCGGGTTTGACACAGCGGTCAACACCGCGGTGGAGGCGATAAACAAGATTCGCGACACCGCCACATCCCATGAGCGGATCTATATTATCGAGGTTATGGGGCGCAACGCCGGATTTATAGCTTTGGAGGCCGGTCTGGCCGGTGGGGCCGAATCGATTCTAATTCCTGAAAGGCCCTTCGACCTTGATGAGATATGCAAAAAGATCGCCGACGGCCACCGCCGGGGTAAAGCGCATAGCATCGTGGTCGTGGCCGAAGGGGTGGGGGGCGACCCCGTGGCCGGCCGGGCTGCTTACGAGAGCGCCGGCTTCAAGGTGGGGCAATACATCAGGGAGAAGACAGGCTTTGAAACCAGGGTGACTATCCTGGGGCATGTCCAGAGGGGCGGCACTCCAACGGTGATGGACAGGGTTTTGGCCAGCAGGTTCGGCGCCAAGGCCGTCGAATTGCTGCATGAGGGCGAGTCGGGCAAGATGGTGGGCGTTATCTCCGGCGAGATTAAAGCCTTTGACATCGACTACGCGGTTTCCCAGCGCAAGACCATCAGCCTCGAATTTTACGAACTGGCTCAGATCCTCTCTTCGTCATAGGCATTTCACCAGGAACCTTCGTTGAGGAGGCAGGGATGAGATCATGGAAGAACGGCGCGACTCCGCGATGAAACGTACCAAGATTGTCTGCACGATTGGCCCCGCCAGCCAGAATGTTGAAACCCTCGTCAAGCTTGTCCAACGCGGGATGGATGTCGCCCGCCTGAATTTCTCACATGGCTCATACGAAGAACATGCCGCCAGGATTGCGGCGGTGCGGGAGGCTGCCCGGCGGGTGGGAAAGCGGATCGCGATCCTGCTGGATATCCAGGGTCCCAAGATCCGCACCGGCGAGATGCGGGGCGGCAAAGTCCCTCTTCAGGCCGGGCAGATGTATGCTCTCACCACGCAGCCTTGCGTGGGAGACGAGGAGCGGGCGCATGTGCCGTATCCTCCCCTGACTCGGGATCTGAAGCCGGGGCATACTATTTATCTGGATGATGGTCTTCTGGAGATGCAGGTGATGGAGGTCCAACCGCCGGAAGTCCACTGCAAGGTGGTGGTCGGCGGGGAACTTGGGTCCCACAAAGGGGTGATCCTCTCTGGAGTCTCGGTGGATCTGCCGGCCTGCACCGAGAAAGATATCGCCGACATCAGGTTTGGGGTAAGCCAGGACGTGGATTTCGTGGCTGCGTCCTTCGTTCGCGAGGCGGTCAATGTGGAGGAGGTTCGCCGGATCATTCAGGAAGCCGGCGGCCAGCAGCAGATCATCGCCAAGATCGAAAGCGATGAGGGTGTGCGCAACATCGACGGAATCATTGAGGCTGCCAACGGGATCATGGTGGCCCGGGGCGATTTGGGGATCGGGATCCCGCCGGAAGAAGTCCCGCTGGTGCAAAAGATGATCATCGCCAGGTGTAACGCGGCGGGCAAACCGGTGATTACCGCCACCCAGATGCTGGAATCGATGGTGCACAACCCGCGCCCGACCCGGGCGGAGGTCACCGACGTGGCCAACGCGATTTTGGACGGCACCGACGCGGTGATGTTATCCGGTGAATCCACGGTGGGCAAATACCCGGTGGAGACTGTGCATATGATGGCCAAGATTGCTGTGCACACGGAATCTTCGATCAACTATGAAATGAATTTCCGTAAAAGACGGGTTCCCACGGGACTTTCGGTGGCGGATGCCATCAGTCATGCGACCTGCCAGACGGTCTACGATCTGGGAATTGCGGCGGTAATTACTTCCACCCAATCGGGCAGCACCGCCAGAATGATCTCCAAGTACCGGCCGAAGGTGCCCATTGTGGCCGCCACGCCTGATGAGCGGGTGGCGAGGCAACTGGCGCTGATGTGGGGGGTCTACCCCGTGGTGGTTCCCCAGACGAAGAATATTGACGAGATGTTGGATGTCTCCGTGGAAGCAGCCCTGGCCAGCGGCCTGGTTTCCCGCGGGGATCTGGTGGCGATCACCGCCGGGGTCCGGACAGGGGAGCCCGGTTCCACCAACCTTTTGAAGGTCCACCAGATCGTTTGAATGGTTTGTTGAGGGATAATGGCCGGCCGCGTAGAGAGAAGCGAGGAGGGTTGGCCGTTGTAGGGAGTTTACGCGCGTAGGGAGTAGGCGGGATTTAACGTGTTGAAAACTTCTACAAAGGGGGCCAATCATAATGATTATCGGTGTTCCGAAAGAGATCAAGGACAATGAAAACCGGATTGCCATCACCCCGGCCGGTGTCGAGGAGTTGAAGAAGGCCGGCCACAAGGTGATCATCGAAACTAACGGTGGAGCAGGCAGCGGTATCTCGGATCAAGAGTTTGTCGCGGCGGGAGCCCAGATGATCCCCTCCGCCAAGGAGGTCTTTGCCCAGGCGGACATGATCATGAAAGTCAAAGAACCTCTCCCGCAGGAGTACGACTATTTCAAACCCAACCAGATTCTTTTTACTTACCTCCACCTGGCGCCGGTGAAAGACCTGACCATGGCGCTCATGCAAAAGAAGGTTGTATCCATTGCTTACGAGACCATCCAACTGGATAATGGTTCACTACCGCTTTTGACGCCGATGAGCGAGGTTGCCGGGCGGATGTCCGTCCAGATCGGCGCGCAGTACCTGGAGAAGGTGAACGGTGGGCTGGGCATGCTCCTGGGGGGAGTGCCTGGGGTGCCGCCCGCGAAAGTGGTCATTATCGGCGGCGGTACAGTGGGGACCAATGCGGCCAAAATTGCTCTGGGCATGGGGGCCGAGGTGACAATTTTCGATCGGAATATTGAACGGCTGCGTTACCTGGATGATGTCCTGCACGGCAACCGGGTGACCATGATGTCCAACAGTTACAGCATTGAACGGGAACTGAGGGATGCGGATTTACTCATTGGAGCGGTACTGATTCCCGGCGCCAAGACGCCGCACCTGGTGACCGAGCAGATGGTGAAGGGCATGAAACCGGGATCGGTGATCGTCGATGTGGCCATCGATCAGGGCGGCTGCATCGAAACGATTGACCATGCCACGACGCACTCCAACCCCACTTATGTCAAGCATGGTGTAGTCCACTACTCGGTGGCCAACATGCCGGGGGCGGTGCCGCGCACCTCGACTTATGCTCTCACCAATGCGACGATCTGGTACGCCATTGAGATCGCCAACAAGGGCTGGGCCAAGGCTGTTAAGGAGAACCGGGCTTTGGCCAAAGGGGTGAACGTGGTCAACGGCCATGTTACCTACCAGGCGGTGGCCGAGGCACATAATCTGGAATACGTCCCTCTGGAGAAGGCGATGTGAGGATAATAAGAACAGCATTATAATTTAGAAGAAGATATGGAAAAGGCAGGTACAGCAAAGACGCTGTACCTTTTTTTTAACTGTGCTGTTGCGTTAGCGGCCACAGGCTGAGAGGTTGCGCGCGAATCTTCTTGACGATCGCCGGACGAATATGATACTATACCGGGTAAGGGTAAAAATTGAACCTGCCCCCCAATATATTCTTATATACCAGATTAAATCATGAAAATGAAAGGGGTGGATGCACATGGCGGAGTACGCTGAAGCAACCATTACCATCTTTGGCACTCGCGAGCAGAGCCTGTGTTTCTCGGGCGGTTGCGGCCCCGGTGAGGATCG
>JBLNCV010000110.1:0-4753 GCA_050260975.1 Syntrophothermus sp.
TGCCGGACGGCGCCAAAACAATCTTCAAGGCTGACGAGGGTCCCCGCCGCGACACTTCGCTGGAAAAGCTGGGGAGCTTAAAGACCGTCTTCAAGGAGAACGGCAAGATCCACGCGGGGAATTCCAGTCAGATCAGCGATGGCGCGGCCGCGGTTCTGGTGATGTCCAGGGAGAAGGCGGAGGAACTGGGAATCAAGCCGCGTTTCCGGATCGTGGCCCGCAGCGTGGTTGGGTCCGATCCCACCTTGATGCTCACCGGCCCGATTCCGGCCACGGCGAAGGTGCTGGCCAGAGCCGGATTGAGCATCAGGGATATCGACATATTTGAGGTAAACGAGGCATTTGCGCCGGTGCCCCTGGCCTGGCTGGACGAAACAGGCGCGGATCCCGCCAGGCTCAACCCAAACGGAGGAGCGATTGCCCTTGGCCACCCCCTTGGTTGCAGCGGCGCACGCCTGATGACCACCATGCTCCATGAACTGGAGAGGACCGGCGGCCGCTATGGGCTGCAGACCATGTGCGAAGGGCACGGCATGGCCAACGCCACCATCATTGAAAGGCTGGAATGATTGAACGGCTCAAATGACTGAAGGGGGTTACGTCACACGGAGAGAGGTTGAAGCTACAATGGGAAGCTACTTTTTTACCGCGGAACACCAGGCGCTGCGGGAAAAGATCCGGAGTTTTGTTCAGGCAGAGCTTGCCCCCCATGTGGATGAATGGGAGGCCCGGGGGCAATTTCCCCGGGAAGTTTTCAGGCGCATGGGGGAACTCGGCCTTCTGGGTCTCCGTTACCCGGAGGAATACGGAGGACAGGGGAGAGATTATTTTGCCGCCGTGGTGCTAAGCGAGGAGCTGGCACGCTGCGGGATTGGCGGTTTGCCCATGGCGGTGGCCGTCCATGCGGAGATGGCCACCCCTCCCATCTTCCAGTTTGGGACCGAGGAGCAAAAGAAGAAGTACCTGGTGCCGGCGATCAGGGGCGAAAAGGTGGCCTGCCTTGGGATTACCGAACCAGATGCCGGTTCCGACGTGGCCTCCATCCAGACTACCGCGAGAAAAGGCGGTGAGGATTGGGTGGTAAACGGCCGCAAGATCTTCATCACCAACGGGGTCCAGGCCGACTTTATCACCCTGCTGGCCAAAACGGATCCGGAGAAGGGCTATGACGGTTTTTCCCTGTTTATCGTCGACAAGAATACGCCAGGATTTGAAGTGACCAAGAAGGTGGATAAGGTGGGAATGCACAGTTCGGATACGGCGGAGTTGGTCTTCGACAACTGCCGGGTGCCTGGGAACGCCCTTTTGGGGAAAGAAGGGCGGGGGTTTCACCAGATCATGTGGGAACTCCAGGGTGAGCGCCTGATCGCCGCCGCGGGGGCCGTAGCCACCGCCGAACATGTCCTGGAGCTGACGGTGCAATACGCCAAAAAGCGACAGCAGTTTGGCAAGCCGGTTGCCGCTTTCCAGGTCATTGCCCATACCCTGGCGGAGATGGCTGCCCAGATTGAGGCCGCCCGCCGGTTGACCTACGCCACGGCCTGGAAGTTCGCAAACAAACTCTACCCGGTGAAGGAGATCTCCATGGCCAAGCTGCTTGCCGCCAGGGTGGCCTTCTGGACAGTGGATCGGGCACTGCAAATCCATGGTGGGTACGGCGTTTTGAGGGATCACCCCATTGAGCGGTTCTGGCGGGATGTACGTTTGAACCGGATTGCCGGAGGGACCGACGAGATCATGCTGGAGATCATCTCCAAGCAGCTTGAACTTGACTAGGGCCTGGCGGCTCGGGTAAGGAGGAACCGGAATGCCTCACTGGCTGTTTTCCGACGAACATGAGATGTTTCGCAAGAGCGTGCGCAAATTTGTGGAAAAAGAGATCGCCCCTTTTGTAGAGGACTGGGAAGAAGCAGGGGAGATACCGCGATCCCTGTTCCGCAGGACCGGGGAGAACGGGTACCTGGGACTGAAGTATCCGGAGGAGTATGGGGGAGCGGGTGATTACCTGGCAGAGGCGGTCTTCCTCGAAGAGCTTGGCCGGTGCGGGGCCGGGGGGCCTGTTGCCGCTTTGGGGGCGCACGCGGAGATGGCCACCCCGCTGATAAATCTTCTGGGCACCGAAGAGCAGAAAGAGAGGTATCTAAAACCCGCCATCCAGGGTCAAAAGATCGCCGCTCTGGGAATCACCGAGCCCGAAGCGGGCTCCGATCCGGCTGCAATCCAGACGACCGCCGTCAGGGATGGGGATCAGTATGTGGTTAACGGCCGCAAGATCTTCATTACCAACGGAGTTAACTGCGACTACGTGGTGCTGGCGGTTAAAACCAGCCCCCACGGCCAGGCGGATTTAAAATCCGGTCACCGGGGAATCAGTCTTCTTTTGGTGGAAAAGGGGACCCCCGGGTTTACCGTAAAGTGTAAGCTTGACAAGCTAGGATGGCGATCCTCGGATACCGGTGAATTGATCTTTGAGGATTGCCGGGTGCCGGTGGAAAATTTGCTTGGAAAAGAGAACCGCGGCTTCTTCTACATCATGGCCAACCTCCAATGGGTCCGGATTACGCTGGCGCTCGGGGCGGTGGCCGGCGCGGGGCTGGCTCTGGAAACGGCGCAAAAATATGCTTCCCAGAGGGTGCAGTTTGGGCGGCCTTTGACCGGGTTTCAGGCTACCAGGCACAAGCTGGCGGAGATGGCCGCAAAGATCGAGGCGGCCAGGGAGCTGGCTTATCATGCTCTGGATCTGCATGTCAGGGGCGTCGAGTCGGTGATGGAAGCATCCATGGCCAAGCTTTACGCCACGGAGGTCTACAGTTGGGTGGCGGACAACGTAGTGCAGATCCATGGCGGGTACGGCTATATGATGGAATACCCGGCGCAACGTTTGTGGAGAGATGCCCGCCTGAGCACCATCGGTGGCGGCACTTCGGAGGTCATGCGCGAGATTATTGCGGGTAGAATGGGCCTCAATTCGTGAGAGGCCTGGAAGCCTTTTCTAAAACCTCTTAAAAAATCAAGCAAGGGGGAAGACGGACGTGGAAATCAAAGGCAGCGTGGCTATGGTCACGGGAGGCGCCTCGGGGCTGGGAGAAGCCACGGTCAGGGACCTTGTGGCGCTCGGGGGAAAGGTTGCCGTTTTGGACATGGCGGAGGAAAACGGCAACAGATTGGCGGCGGAGCTGGGGGAGAGCGCGATCTTTGTCAAGACCGATGTCACCGATGAAGCAAGTGTCCGAGCGGCGGTCGACAGGACGGTTGCCGCCTTTGGCGGGATCCATGTTGTTGTCAATTGCGCGGGCATCGCCATCGCCCAGAGGGTGGTGGGCAAACAGGGGCCGCATGACTTGGCCGGCTTTGCCAGGGTGATCCAGGTGAATCTGACCGGTACCTTTAACGTGATTCGCCTTGCGGCGGAGAAGATGATGGTCAATACACCAAACCAGGAAGGAGAGCGGGGGGTGATCATCAACACGGCTTCGGTGGCTGCTTTTGAGGGGCAGATCGGACAGGCGGCGTACAGCGCCTCCAAAGGCGGGGTCGTGGCCATGACACTGCCTATCGCCAGGGAGTTTGCGCCGTTTGGGATCCGGGTGATGACCATCGCGCCAGGCCTCTTTGACACGCCGATGTTCAAATCACTGCCGGAGGAGGCCCGAAAGTCTCTGGGTGCCACGGTTCCTTTCCCGTCCCGGTTGGGCGATCCGCGGGAGTATGCGTTTTTGGCCCGGAGTATCATTGAAAACCCGATGCTCAACGGCGAAACCATCCGTCTGGACGGGGCCATCCGGATGCAGCCAAAGTGATGCGTGGTGGATGCCGCGCACAGTCAAGAATACCAGGCGTGGTCCAAAAACGGCCTTTAAAGAGGCCTGAGAGGGGGCGGAAAGATGGATTTTGAGCTTACTGACGAACAAAAGGCCCTTCAGGAGATGGCCTACAAATTCGCCAAAAACGAGTTTGGGCCGATTGCCAAGGAGTGCGATCGGGAAGAGAAGTATGCCAGAGAGGTCTGGCAGAAGGCGTGCGAAACAGGCCTGGTCGGCGTGGTTATTCCAGAGGAGTACGGTGGAGCCGGAGCGGGCTGGATGGAGGTGGCCCTGATCACCGAGCAATTATCAAGGATTGATATGGGCCTGGGTCTGGTGGTGATGGCGGCCACCTTTGGCTCGGAAAACATTCTGCTCTACGGCTCCGAAGAGCAAAAGAAGAGGTACCTGACTCCTCTCGTGAACGGGAAGGCTATCTCCGCCGGAGCCTACACCGAACCGGACGCCGGGACCGACGTGGCGGGCGCCAAAACCAGCGCCGTCAAGGATGGTGGCGATTATGTAATCAACGGCAGCAAGATGTTTATCACCAACGGGACAGTCTGCGACTTCATGGTGGTGCTCTGCGTCACCAACCCGGAGGCGGAGAAGAGAACCGAACGGCACAGCCTGATCGTCGTGGAAGCGGACCGGCCCGGCGTCACCAGGACCAAGATCAAGGGAAAGATGGGCATCCGGGCCTCCGATACCGCCGAGATCGCCTTTGAAGATGTCCGGGTGCCGAGAGAGAACCTCATCGGCCGGGAGGGCAGAGGGTTTTACCAGTTGATGCACTTCTTCGACCTGACCAGGATCATGGTGGCCGCCCAGGGTGTGGGGTTGGCCCAGGGGGCGCTGGACAAGACAGTGCAATATGTGCAGGAGAGAAAGACCTTCGGCAGGCCGCTGGCCGACAACCAGGGCATTCAGTTCCAACTGGCGGAGATGGC
>JBLNCV010000111.1:0-15201 GCA_050260975.1 Syntrophothermus sp.
TTCTCATACCGTACCCCGAAACGCGGTGATCAAGCGGAAATAAGCTCCCTGCCGCGCTATCAGTTCTTCATGCCGCCCGGCTTCCGCCAGCCTGCCGCCTTCCAGGACGAGGATGCGGTCCGCCCGGGAAACCGTGGTGAGACGGTGGGCAATGATTAGTGCCGAACGCCCCTCCAACAAACGCTCCAGCGCTTGTTGCAACGCCATCTCATTCTCGGGATCCAGTCCCGCGGTTGGTTCATCCAGAAGCAACAATGGCGCATCCTTGATGAAAGCACGGGCAATGGCCAGGCGCCGGGCTTGCCCTCCACTGAGCCGGGTCCCACCCTCGCCGACGCAGGTCTCATACCCTTGAGGAAGGCCCAGGATAAACTCGTGGGCTCCGGCGAGCCTGGCCGCCTCCACCACTTCTTCCATGGGGGCGTCCGGGCACCCCAGGCGGATATTTTCGGCCACGGTTCCATGGAAAAGATATGGGGTCTGGGGCGCCAGGGCCACATATTGCTGCCAGGCATTGGAGGGGATTTGCCCCAGGGGGATTCCGTTTACGGTGATCTGCCCCTCCTGGGGAGCAACGAAGCCCAACAACAGGTTGACGATGGTACTCTTCCCCGCCCCGCTGGGGCCTACCAGAGCCACTTTTTCCCCGGGGTGAATGGCGAAGGAGACCCTTTCCAGGGCCGGGCGAGTGCGAGCTTCGTACTTGTAAGAAACTTCTTCAAAAGCGATGTGCACCTTTGGGCCGTACGGAAGGAGGCTCTTCTCTGGAGCCTTTCCTTGATTCCTGCCTTGACCCTCCTCTTGAACCTTCCGTATCTCCAATGGAACGGCGCGCCTGGAAAGCGGCGTCTCAAGAACTTCAAAGATTCGCCCGGCAGCGCTGGCTCCGGATAACCCAGCGTGAAACTGGCCTCCCAGGAGCCTCAGGGGCAAATACAGCTCCGGAGCCAGGAGCAAGAGAAAAAAGGCCTGTTCAAAAGGGATACGGGCATAAACCAGGCGCAATCCCAACGTCACTGCCACCAGGGCGGTGCTGATCGTGGCCAGAAATTCCAGCACCAGGGTCGAAAGAAAGGCTACCCGCAGAACATCCAGCGTTGTTTCACGGAAACGGTTGCTGATCCGGGCGATTACCTCTTCCTGGGATTTACTCCGCCCAAAGAGTTTCAGGGTGGCAAGCCCTTGCAACACATCCAGGAAGTGGGCGCTCATCCGGCTTAGAGTTTGCCAGCGCTGCCGGGTGAGGTTCTCCGCCCATCTTCCGATCAAGATCATAAACGCCGGGATCAGGGGCGCGGTAAAGAGTAGAACCAGGCCGGAAAGAAGATCCAGGGGGAAGACGAACCCCAAAACCGTCAAGGGCACCAGGGCAGCCAGCGCCAGTTGTGGGAGGTAACGGGCAAAATAAGCTTCAAGTGCCTCAACCCCATCCACCAGGATGTTCACCAGTTCTCCGGTGCGCTCCGCCGTGAAGTGCACCGGGCCCAGGGCCAACATGTGAGCCAGGAGACGCTGGCGCAGCGCATGCTTGATCCCGGCCGCGGCCCGGTGAGCGGAAACCTCGCTCACCCAGGCCAGGCCGGCACGAAACAGGATGACCCCAAGAAGGGCCAGGAGCAGAGGCCAGACTGTACCGGTCATCCCCGGTCCTCCACCCAGGCTCTCGCCCAGGCTTCGACCTTCCTGGCTTCCCCGGCTCCTGAGGAAGACCAGGTCAACCACCTGGGCCAGAAAGCTGGCTTGCAAGATCGCCAGGAGTCCGGCGGCCAGCCCCAGCCCCACGGTAAGAACCAGAAAGAAGCGCGCTTCTCTGGCCTCACGCCAAAGCCGTTTGTCCATCATCTTCCCCATGGAGATCCACCCCCTGCCTGTATGGGGATCCCCCATCCCGCCTGTTCAGTACTGCAATTCCCTGGTGCTCACCCGCCGCCGGAAGACCCAGTAGGTCCAGCCCTGGTAAAGGAGCACGATGGGTACCAGGGTGAGGGCCACAATGGTCATGACTTTCAGGGTATACGGGCTTGATGAGGCGTTATGGACGGTAAGGCTCCACTCCGGCTTGAGGCTGGAGACCATCACCCGGGGGAAGAGGCCCCAGAAGATGGCTACGGTGGAAAAGGCCACGGTAAGCCCGTTCAGCGCGAAGGCCCAGCCATCCCGCCGGGAGCGCGACAGCCAGTACGCCAGAAGCAAGGCCGCAAAAGCGCCCCATAGTAAATTTCCTGCGATCGGCCGCGCAAATAGATCAGTCTGAGTGTAACTCATGACCACCAGAACAAGGAAGAAAGGCATGGCCAGAACTCCTGCCCACAAGGCCGCCCGGCGAATGCGTCCACCGTGCTGATCATTCCCGTTCTCAATCTTGAGAGTGAGAAAGAGAGCTCCGTGCAGGGTAAAGATCAGCAGAGCCGCCAACCCTCCCACCAGGGTATAAGGGGAGAGGAGGTCCCAGAAGGTTCCCACATACTGCATACGGCCATCGATAGGAACCCCCTTGATCAGATTGGCCATGGCGACGCCCCACAGGATGGCCGGGACCAGGCTTCCCACGAAGATCATCCAATCCCACAGGTTGCGCCAGGCAGGATGGCGGTCGAGACTGCGAAACTCAAAGGCCACCCCCCGCACGATCAGCGCCACCAGCATCAGGAAAAGCGCCAGGTAAAACCCGCTGAAAAGCGTGGCATACCAGTTGGGAAAGGCCGCAAACATTGCTCCTCCGGCGGTGAGCATCCAGACCTCGTTACCGTCCCAGACCGGGCCGATGGTGTTGATGATTGCGCGGCGCTCGGTGTCGTTCTTTCCCAGGAAGGGGAGCAGGATACCCACCCCATAGTCAAAACCTTCGAGAAAGAAGAAGCCCGTGAACAGGATGGTAAGCAAGACGAACCAAACGGTGCTCAAATTGTTAGCGAATACAACGCTCAGATCCATAGGGATACCTCCTTGCCAGGCTCTAAAGTTCTGTCCGCCGGCGTCTCTTCGGGATCTTGCCGGGCGTATCTGGTCAAAAGGTAGATGTCTGCCACCGCCAAGACCCCATAGAGCAGGGTGAAAGCGACCAGTGTGGCCAGGATCGCCCCGGCTGAGACCGAAGGAGAAATGGCATCTTCTACCTTCTGAAGGCCGTAAACGATCCAGGGGTAACGGCCCGTTTCCGCCATGAACCAGCCGGTGGTGTTGGCGATGTAGGGCAGCGGAATGGACCAGAGCATAGCCTTCAAGAACCAGGTTTTTTCGCCGAACCGGCCTTTTCGCACCAGATAAAGCCCATAGAGGGCAAGCAGGATCATCAAGCCTCCCGCGGCTACCATGACGCGGAAGCTCCAGAAGACCGTAGCCACGGGAGGAATGTAGTCGCCGGGGCCGTAGTTCTTCTGGTACTGCGCCTGGAGTTCCTTCATCCCTGAGACCTCACCCTTGAAGGTATTGTAGGCCAGGAGGCTGCCCAGGGCGGGGATCTGGATCTCGAAGGAGTTGGTCTGCCTTTGCTCGTCAATTACGGCCAGCAGGGCGAACGGCGCAGGGACCGCGCTTTTCCAGAGGGCTTCAGCCGCAGCCATCTTCATGGGCTGGGTTTTGACCAGGTATTGGCCTTGCAGGTGTCCGACAAAGGCTACGGCGAGGGTGCTGATTACCCCCAGGATCAAAGCGAGCTGGAAGGAGCGCCGGAAGAAGTCAGAAGAGCTTTTCCGCAAAAGGTGGTAGGCGCTTATACCCATTACGAAAAAGGCGGCGGTGGCAAAGCCGGCCAGTACGGTGTGGGGGAACTGATACCAGACGTGAGGATTGGTAAGCAGAGCAAAGAAGTCGGTCATTTCGGCGCGGCCGTGGCGGATGGTGTATCCCACCGGTTGCTGCATGAAGGAGTTAGCCACCAGAATCCAGAAGGCCGAAAGATTGGTGGCCACGGCCACCAGCCAGATGGCTGCGGCGTGCGTGGTCTTGGACAGTTTATCCCAGCCGAAGATCCATACGCCCAGGAAGGTTGATTCGAGGAAGAAGGCGGCCAGGGCTTCCACCGCCAGCGGCGCGCCAAAGATATCTCCCACGAAGCGGGAGTACTCCGACCAGTTCATGCCGAAGTGGAACTCCTGCACAATCCCGGTCACAACGCCCATGGCGAAATTGATGAGGAAGAGCCTGCCCCAAAACCGGGCCATCTTTTTATAAGTTTCGTTTCCCGTGCGGACGTAAATGGTCTCCATGACGGCGACCAGAACTGACAGCCCCAGGGTCAGGGGAACAAAGAGGAAATGGTAAACCGTGGTAATCGCAAATTGCCATCTTGCCAACAGAAGTTCGTTCATAAGCGGTGCTGGTTTCCGCAAAACGGTCTAGATCTTCATGAAACCAGCGTTTGCACCTCCTCTTGAAGTGAAGTTGGGAAGTATGTTGGTGTAAATACATAGGCTTTTTCCAGGGACCACCTCCTCCCGGCGTTTGTATACCGTCTCTGGCAAGATAGTATACCAAAACGGTATACTTTAGGCGTTCACAGATGGCGTACTTTAGGTGTTCAAAGAGCTAAAAAGGTTGTGGTTGTTCAAAAGAGTTTAAAGGTGCTCAAAAGCCGTCAGGCTTTGCCAGCCAGATCTGCCAGGTTATGACGGCTCAACTCCCGGACGATAGCGGCCTGAACCGTCGCTAAAGCCTGGTGAATGGGGCAGTGATTCGCCCAGTGTTTGTTGCAGTAAGCGGGGTCAAGGAGGCAACGGTTAATCCGGATGGGTCCCTCCACCGCTTCCATGAGGTCCAGGAGGGTAATCTCCCGGGGTGGCCTGCCCAGGGCAAAGCCGCCGTTAGTGCCGCGGTAGGACTTTACAATCCCCGCTTGAACCAGGGAACGCATGATCTTCAACAAAAACCGGATCGGGATCTGTTCCTGGCTTGCGATGGTCTGCGCATCGACGACCCCGCCTTCGCCCGCCCTGGCCAGCAACAGAGCGGCGCGGAAGGCGTAATCGGTTGCTTGATTCAACTGCATCAGCTTAAACTCCCAAACTATACCTAATAGGTATAGTATTTGGCTGTATTATAACTTATTCCTGCTTGCCCCGTCAAGGTGCTCCATGTAAAAGTTTTGCATAAAAGTTTAAATGTAAGAGGTTTTGCCAGGTTGCCCGCGAATGTACATTACTTAATTACCCGAGTTCGGGAGATGAAATTATCTTGCAAGTTTGGGAGATGGATGCAGTTGTCGATGCTTAAGAGGCTCAAAGACCCGGTGAGCGGGCTGACGCACTTGTTTGGGGCGCTATTGTCCGTGGCGGGGCTGGTGGTGCTGTTGTACTTTGCCGTGACAGGCGGGACGGTCTGGCATGTGGTGGCCTTTGCCATCTTCGGCGCGAGCCTGATTCTACTTTATTCGGCGAGCGCGGTGTACCATCTCCTGCCGCTTTCCGAACGGGGTTCACTGGTTCTCCGGAAGATCGACCATATGATGATCTACATTCTTATTGCGGGGACCTACACCCCGATCTGCCTGATTGCGCTGCGAGGAACCTGGGGATGGAGCCTTTTTGGGGCCATTTGGGGGCTGGCCGCGGCCGGAATCGTGCTGAACTCATTTTGGTTGCGTTCTCCGCGCTGGCTGGCCACATTGATCTATGTGTTCATGGGCTGGTTGGTGGTTGTGGCGACCATTCCGCTGATAAGAGCCATCTCATGGGCGGGGGCGGGCTGGCTGCTGGCCGGCGGGATGTTCTACAGCGCTGGAGCGGTAATCTACGCGGTGAAGCGCCCAAATATTGCACCGGGTTTTGGATTTCACGAGATCTTTCATCTTTTCGTGCTGGCAGGCAGCCTCAGCCACTTCTGGCTGATGGTCAAGTACGTTGCGCCGTTGGGCTAAAATGAGAAAGCTTCTAACCAATATGAAGCAAGGTTATGAAGCAAGCCGATTGCAGATGGATTTGGAAGAGACAAAAACCAGGAAAGAAAGCCTTTGCCCAGCCTTCTTTCCTGTTTCTTGTCTCTTTCAATCCATAAAATGACCGCCTTAAATAATTCCCAACTCCTTGCCAACCTTCTCGAAGGTGTTCAGGCAGAAGTCGAGTTCGTCCTTCGTGTGGCTGGCGGTAACGATGGTCCGGACCCGGGATTTGTTCTCGGGAACCGTCGGGTAACCGATGCCCTGGGCGAAGACGCCTTCCGCAAAAAGCCGGTCGCTGAGCTGCATGGCCAAAGCACCTGAGCCGACAATCACCGGAGTGATAGGAGTCTCGCTGACGCCGGTGTTGAATCCCAGCTTCTTGAGCCCTTCCTTGAAGAAACGGGCCTTATCCCACAGCCGCTCCACCAACTGCGGTTCCTCCTGCAATACCTCCAGAGCTGCAATGGCGGTTGCGGCAACAGATGGCGGGTGGGAGGTGCTGAAGAGAAACGGCCTGGCCTTGTGGATCAGAAGATCGCGCAAATTCCGGCTGCCGGCCACATATCCGCCGAGGGCGCCGATGGCTTTCGACAACGTGCCCACCTGGATATCGACCCGGCCGTGAAGGTTGAAATGATCCACGGAGCCACGGCCGTTCCGCCCAAGTACTCCGCTGGAATGGGCGTCGTCAACCATGGTCATGGCGCCATACTTCTCCGCCAGTTCGACGATGTCCGGCAGAGGGGCGATATCGCCGTCCATGCTGAACACGCCGTCGGTAATGATCAGGATGCGCCGGGCGCCTTTGGATTCCTCAAGGGCTTTCTTCAGGCCCGACATATCCTTGTGGGGGTAGATCTTCCGGTCTGCCTTGGAGAGTCGGATTCCATCGATGATACTGGCGTGGTTGAGTTCATCGCTGATGATCATATCGCCTTCATCGGTGATGGAGGTGATCACTCCCACATTGGCGGTAAAGCCGGACTGAAGCACCAATGCGGCCTCGGTGTGTTTGAACCTGGCCAGCTTGTCTTCAAGTTCCTCATGGATGGTCATGGTGCCGGCGATGGTCCGCACCGAACCTGATCCCACGCCGTACTTGTCGATGGCGTCTTTGGCGGCCTTGCGGAGTTTGGGATGGGTGGTCAGGCCCAGGTAGTTGTTGGAGGAGAGGGTGATCACAGTCTTTCCGTTAATGACCACCTTGGACTTTTGTTCGCCCTCCAGAACTCGAAGCGGTCTGTAAAGCTTCTTCTCCTTAAGGGCATCGAGCTCCTCCTGGAGGAAATCCATCTTTGCCATTTGCGGTCCCCCTTTGCGCTAGTTTTATGGAAAGAGTACAACCTTCCCGCTGTTGCCGGAGATCATCACTTTCATGCCTTCCTCAAACTCATCCATCCGGAACCGGTGGGTGATCGCCGGCCGCACGTCGAGCCCGGCGCGGAAGAGCCCCGCCATCTTGTACCAGGTGTCGTACAACCGGCGACCGGTAATCCCGTGAACGATGGCGCCTTTGAAGACGATATCATTGGCCAGATCGAGTTCCATGGGTTTGGACGGGATCCCTAAAAGCGAGATGCGTCCCCCGTTGCGGAGCATCTTGAACCCCTGCCTGATGGCGGTGGGGTTTCCGGACATCTCCAGCACCACATCCACGCCAACGCCGTGATTGGCTTTCAGAATAGCTTCCACCGGGTCGGTTTCCCTGGAATTGACGGTCAGTACGGCGCCCATCTTTTTCGCCAGATCCAGGCGGTAGTCGTTAATGTCGGTGGCGAAAACAGCGGCGGCACCGGCGGCTTTGCTTACCGCCACCGCCAGAACTCCGATGGGGCCGGAGCCGATTACAGCCACGGTATTGCCCACGATTTGACCGGATAAAGCTGTGTGGACCGCGTTGCCGAGCGGGTCCTGGATCGAAGCGATCTCCGGCGGGAGATTTTTGTCGTTCTTCCAGGCGTTGGCTTCCGGGAGTGCCACATACTCCGCGAAGACACCGGGGATGTCCACGCCGAGGATGCGATAATTCTGGCAGACGTGCCCTTGCCCGGTCAGGCACTGGTGACAGGTTCCGCAGACCACGTGGGACTCCGCGGAAACATAATCCCCCACCTTGAGGCGTGTGACCTCATTTCCAACCTCCACCACGTCGCCGGCCAATTCATGCCCGAAGATCAGCGGCGGTTTAATCCGGCCTTGCGCCCAAGGATCCCAGGTATAGATGTGTACGTCGGTCCCGCAGATTGAAGCAGCCCGGACTTTGACCAGCACTTCCTTTGGCCCGATCCGGGGAATCGGCACGGTGGCCAGTTCAGCCCCCGGGCCGGCGGAAGGTTTTATGACTGCTTTCATGGTTCCCTGCAAGGTGCTCTCTCCCTTTGCCCAAAGCTGGGTGTGGCTCGCACACGGGTTCTGATGTGCTTGTATACAAAAAACAAGATCCCACCGCGCCCATTATAGCACAAACCCGCACAAAACAGAAGAGGAAACCCGGATATTGGCCACGAAATAAAGTAGAGACAACGAGGAGATGATGCAAGTATTATTCGACAGTAACCAAGAAAGAGGAAGGGTGAGTAACAATGCCAACCTTTACGCCGGAACAGCTGGCTCAGATGGTGCAAGGCCCGATGCTGGTGGTCATTTTACTCGTCGCGATTGCTTTTATTATTTTGGCGACGGCCAGACTAAAGATCCACGCATTTTTGGCTCTCTTAATTACAGCCTACGGTGTAGCTCTGGCGGCAAAGATGCCGGTGCTGGAGATTGCCAAGGTAATTGCCGCAGGTTTTGGAGGTACCCTGACGGCCATTGGACTGGTGATTATCGCCGGAACGATTATCGGAACCTTCCTGGAGAGATCCGGGGCCGCGCTCAAGATGGCCGAAACAGTTCTTAGAGTGGTCGGAGAGAAACGGCCGGCGCTGGCCATGTCCATCATCGGTTACATCGTGAGTATCCCGGTCTTTTGCGATTCAGGCTTTGTCATTCTATCTTCGTTAAATAAAGCGCTCTCCAAGAAGACCAAGGTGAGCATGGCGACCATGGCCATTGCTCTGTCCACCGGGCTTTATGCGACGCACACCCTGGTGCCTCCCACTCCGGGGCCGATCGCGGCCGCCGGCAACTTGAACATCGCCAACCTCGGCCTGGTAATTCTCGTTGGATTGATAGTCGCCATTCCCGCGACGATTGCCGGCTATCTTTGGGCTGTCAAGTACGCCGGGAAATTCAAGGTTGAACCGGAAACCAGCGTCTCCTACGACGAACTTGTCAAGCAACACGGCAAGCTCCCGGGAGCATGGCGGTCTTTTGCGCCTATCTTGGTGCCAATTCTTTTGATCGCATTGAGTTCCATCGCCAATTTCCCGAGCAATCCTTTCGGCGCCGGCGCCGTCAAGACCATTCTCTCCTTCCTGGGGACGCCGGTAACGGCCCTCCTTATCGGCGTAGCGTTGGCTCTCTTCCTGGTGCCCAAAGTCACTGAGGAGGTTCTAAGCGGGTGGGTTGGCGCCGCCCTTAAGGATGCGGCGGTTATCCTGATTATTACCGGCGCCGGCGGTGCTCTCGGCGCGGTTTTGAAAGCAACCCCAATGGGAGCTTACATTGGTGAAACCCTGAAGAATTATCAGGTGGGCATTCTGTTGCCGTTTATCATCGCCGCGGCGCTGAAGACGGCCCAGGGTTCCTCCACCGTATCGCTGGTGACCACTTCGGCGATTGTGGCGCCGCTGTTGCCAGCCCTGGGACTGGATGGCGAACTGGCCAGGGTCCTGGTGGTGATGGCGATCGGGGCTGGAGCGATGACTGTGTCGCATGCCAATGACAGCTACTTCTGGGTGGTCTCGCAATTTTCCAACATTGATGTTTCCACTGCTTACAAGACGCAAACCACCGCCACCCTGGTGCAGGGCCTGGTGACCATCGCCACGGTGGCGCTGCTGGTGGCTGTTTTGGTGTGAGCGAATGGTTACGGGCGCGGTTGGCGGAAATGCCGGGGTTGAACCAGTTGCAGCCTTTTTGAGAGCCCAACGCCTTGAAAGGGTCGGCATAGATCTTGAAGCGCTCCTGGGTGAGTTGCGGGTCAGCGGCGGATCAGAGGGTCCGGGCAAGAGGGCTGGCACGATCTGCTTCCTGGAAGACGAAAACAAGGGGAAGGTTCTGTTGCTGCAACGCAACAAGGAGCCCTTTCGAGGATTGTGGACGGCGCTGGGCGGAAAGGTCGACCCCGGCGAAGACCCGGTTCAGACCATCATCCGGGAGATGCGGGAAGAGGCCGGTTTGCAGATCCAGGATCCCTGGCTCAGGGGGATTACCATTGAAGAAGGGCCTCCGGCCTACAATTGGGTGCTCTTTGTCTTCCGGTGCAGCAAATATACCGGTACGCCAGGCCAGTGCGACGAAGGCCTGCTGGCCTGGGTGGAAAAGGCCAGTCTTCCCGAGATAGAAATGCACGAGGTGGATCGTCGCTTGTTGGGAGCCATCTTTCCGGAGATGGCTTACCATAGGCCGGCGGCTCAGGGGCCGCCCGGCCATGAAATGGGGATGAACCGGGAACCGGTTGAAAGAAGGCCTTTTATGGCAAAGGTACGCTACGCCGGCGATCGTTCTCTGCAAAGTATAGAGATAATTGCCTGAACAATTTGGCGGGTGCGAACCCTGCTGAAGGAGGATTGGCAGTATTTTCAAATCATAAAATCGAGCGGCATTGGGGAGCCTAGCTTTCTGTAAAAGTTGTAGGAGGATCCACTACATGGATATGATACGGGCTATTGCCTCCTTTTTGGGGCGGAGGAGGCGAAAGAGGGGCAGGGGCCAGGAGCCGGGGGGTACTTCGGGTTCGGCACCTGTCTTTTATAGTATCTCTTCGGAATCCTTCTCATTAGGGGAACGTCCGGTAGAGTCCGAGGAGAGCGGTGAGGGGCGGGGGCGAGGGAAAGGCCCGGGAGATCGGGGTAAAGAGGGTGGGGAAGACAAAGGACAAAGAGGTAGGGAAAAAGGCCAGAAGGGGGGCGGCCAGGAGAAGAAGGAGTCGGATATCAGCCCCCGGCTGGAGGAGAATTTGAACTGGCTCAAAGAGCTGTTTCATGCGGAAAAGAACTCGGACATCATCGTCCGGGAATTTTTCCTGGCCACGGATCCACCACGCAAAGCAGCCCTGATCTTTGTTGAGGGGCTTATTGACAAAAAAACCGTTAATCTGGCCATCCTTGAGCCGTTGATGCTGCTGGCCAGCCTGAACAAGGACGCCAAACCCGAGGGGCCGGATGTGAAAGATCCGGTGGAGATGGTCCTCAAGCATCTCGTACCCGGCACCCAGGTGGAAAAGAGAGATACCTTCGCCGGGTTGATCGACGGGATGTTGAAAGGCGCGTCGTTACTTCTGGTGGACGGGGCGGACTCGGCCCTGCTGGTGGAAACCAAGGGCTGGGAGCACCGTAATGTGGAAAAGCCTACCATCGAGCAGGTGGTGAAAGGACCGCATGAAGCCTTTACGGAAGTAATCCGCGTAAACACCGCCCTGATCCGGCGGCGGATTCGCTCGCCCCATCTGATTATGGAGGTCATAAAAGTTGGTAGACTCTCCAGCACCGATGTGGTGGTGGCGTACATCGAAGGGCTTACCAACCCCAAGCTGGTGGAAGAGGTCAAACGGCGGCTTAAGGCCATCGAGGTGGACTTCGTACCGGACAGCGGGTATGTGGAGCAGTACCTGGAGGATGGGCCTTTTTCACCTTTTCCCCAGTTTCTGAGCACGGAACGGCCGGATCGAGTCGCGGCGGGGCTCACCGAGGGCCAGGTGGCCATCCTTACCGACGGCTCGCCGTATGTCACCGTGGTACCGTCCACCTTTACCATCTTTCTGCAAAGCCCGGAAGACTACTACATGCGTTGGCCATATACCTCCCTTTTGCGGGCGATCCGCCTGGGAGCGCTGCTTATTGCGGTCTTTTTGCCAGCTCTTTATATTGCCATCACCACTTTTCACCAGGAGATGATTCCCACCGGTCTCCTTTTGGCCATCGTCGCCAGCCGGGAGAAGGTACCGTTTCCGGTGCTGCTGGAGGCGATGCTCATGGAGTTGTCACTGGAATTGATCCGTGAGGCGGGCCTGCGTATTCCAACGGCGATCGGCCCCACCATCGGCATCGTGGGGGCTCTGATTCTCGGACAGGCGGCGGTGCAGGCCAATATCGTCAGCCCAATCCTGGTAATTATTGTGGCGGTAACCGCTTTGGGAGCTTTTACGGTGCCTAACTTCCTGGCGGGCTTCAGTCTCCGGTTCCTGCGGTTTCCCATGATGCTCCTGGCGGGCTTTTTAGGGCTGTATGGGGTGGCGGCCGGCATAGCATTTCTGGTATTGCACATGGCGTCTTTAAAAAGCTTCGGGGTGCCTTTCCTTTCCCCCATTGCCCCATACCGGCCTAGCCCTGGCGGAGACATTGTTTTACGGTCGCCCCTGTGGCGGATGGAAAAGCGGCCGGTGATCTTTAGGCCGCTGGATCGCTGGAGACAGGCTCCTTATGTCCGAACCTGGATTTCCACTGTGGAAAAGGCGACGGAAGAGTTGCCGGAAATGGTTCAAAGCCGGGTTACAGACAAAAAGGAATGGCGAGAGAAGGATCCAGCGAAGGGCCAGGATGATCCCGGAAAAGGGAGGGGCGGTGGCTGATGATCCGGGACGGGCATATCGATCTGCGGCAGGCGGCGGTGCTGGCCCAGATTTTGATCACGGCCAAGGTCTTTGTTACCTTGCCGCGGGTAATGGCGGAGCGAGCCGGGAGTGCCGCCTGGATTCTCATCCTGATCGGTGGTGTGGTGGCGTGGGTGGGGCTCTTCTTTATAACCCGCTTATCCCTGCGTTTTCCAAAATATTCGCTCATTGAGTTGACTGAAGCCCTGCTCGGGCCGGTGTTTGGCCGGCTGGTGGGCCTGCTCTTTATCGGGTACTTTCTCTATGTGACCAGCATTGTGATGCGGGAGTTTACCGAGACCTTCAAAACCGCTATTTTGCCGGATACACCTCCCAGCGTGTTAACCATTGTCATGCTCAGTATTCTGATGTACGCTGCCTACTGTGGGCTGGAAGCCCTGGCTCGGGCCAGCGAACTGTTGTTTCCATTTATTGTGGTTTCCTTTTTTGCGGCTCTCCTGGTGTGGCCCAATGTGCGGCTCGGTTTTCTGCGGCCCTTTTGGGGCCCGGGAATACCGGTATTGCTGAAGAACGGCCTCCTGGCAGCATCCATCTACGGAGAGATCTTGTTTTTAGCCATGATCTTCCCTTTTCTGCGTCAGAAGGGGGATGCCTGGCGGGCGGGAACCAGCGCCATCCTGGTCTCCGGCATAATTCTTTCCAGCCTTACGGCGCTGGCGGTGGCGGTCTTTTCCGACCGGGGGCTGGCGCAGATCCCCTTTCCAATGCTGACCTTGGCGCGGTTGGTTAACCTGGGCAAGTTCTTGCAAAGGGTGGAGGCTGTCTATGTGTTTGTCTGGTTCTTCACCGGGGCTCTCAAACTGAGCATCGCTTTTTACGTAACAGTTTTGGGGACGGCGCAACTTTTGAAACTGGAAGATTTCAGGCCGCTCATCTGGCCATATGGGCTGCTGGTTTTTTCCCTGAGCTTCATTCCGCGAAACTTGATTGAAGCGTTCACCGATGATATAGATATTCTTCGCAGGTATGGAACAATTGTTGCCTTTCTGTTGCCGGCCGGGCTCTGGCTACTGGCCGTAATGTTGGGTAAACGGGGTGACGACCGTGTTTAACCGGCAGCGGAGAATTGTTTGTGGAAAGTGCCGCAGAACTTTCCGTTGGAAGGCCTTTTTTGGGCTTATTATCGGGCTGGTAGGAGTGGCGGCGGTCAGTTTGCTGGCCGGCTGCTGGGACAAGCGGGAGTTGGAGGATCTGGCCTTTGTCCTGGCCACGGGGATTGACGCAGATAAAGACGGGAAGATCTTGCTCACCGCTCAGATTGCCGTCCCCGCCAGACTGGGCGGGGGTGGGGGCGGGGGCGGAGGAGCGGGCGGCGGCAGCCAGGGGCCGCCTGTCCTGGTGGAGACTATCTCCGGGAAGAGCCTCCTGGATGCCATTGATAAATTCCAGGGGACCTCCGACCGGCGGGTCTCTTTTCTGCACAACAAGATGATCATCTTTGGACGGGATCTGGCTAAGAGGGGTGTACACGACCAGATGGCGCTTTTGACCCGCTGGCGGGAGATGCGCCGGTCCATGTTTATATTGATAAGTGACCAGAAGGCTATGGATATCTTGAAGATTCAGCCCCAGCAGGAGGCCAACCCCAGCACTTACCTGGAGAACCTGGTGCGGGAGGACAACCGGGTGGGGAGAATTCCATTTATCCAGGTGAATGATTTTTTGCAAGGGCTGGAGTTAGAGGGGCTGGAAGCGGTGGTGCCGCTTATCCGGTTGAAAGGGGCGGGCGTTCACGCGGGGAAGCCTGAACCGGAAGGTGCCGAAGGCGGGGTGGGTGCGAAAAGAGGAAAAAGCACCCCGAAGGTTGGAGAGGGGGGCAAACCAGAAGGCAAACCGGAAGAACCGGCCAAGGCTGCCAGCTTGAGCGGCCTGGCGGTCTTCCGGAAGGATCGGATGGTCGGGGAATTAAGCCAGGAGGAGACTCTGGGATATATGCTGCTTACCGGCCGGTTCCGGAGAGGGATCCTGGTGGTACCCAATCCTGAGGAGCCTGACAAATGGGTTTCCCTCTTTATCCGGGAAGCTTACCGGAGGGTTCGGGTAAGGGATCTGGGGGATCCGCCGCGCTTTGAAGTCCGGCTGGTGCTGGATGCGGATTTCGGAGAGATCCAGGGCAAGGCCAAGCTGCTGGATCTAAGATCCATGAAAAAGGTGGAGGGGGTTGCGGCCAAAATGATACGCAATGAGGCTCTACGGGTCATCCGCCGGTCGCAGGAGGATTTCCGGGCGGACCTTGCAGGATTTGGAGAATTGGTGCGGGAAAAGGTCTCTCCCGCCAGGTGGGCCAGGTTCAACTGGCCAGAAGTCTATCCCCAGGCCAGGATCGATGTGACCGTCAAAATAAACCTTAGAAGGATCGGGATGTCGGCGGAACCACTGCCGCCCCGGTAAAAGCGGTTCTGGCGGCGCAGAAGCGATTCTTGCCGGGAGAACCGATGCCCTGGGAGAAAACCGATGCTGCCCCGCCAGCAACGAATTCTAGCGGCGGAAGAAGAGCAGGTAGATGGGCACCCCCGCGGCGGCCAGGGAGAGCAGGAAGATCCCTAAAGCGCCGAAGCGGTTGCCCTGGCGTCCCACCCGGTAACCGTAAAGCATTGTATAGCCGGTGATG
>JBLNCV010000112.1:0-7917 GCA_050260975.1 Syntrophothermus sp.
CTCGGAAGGAATTGGGACATCAAGTTTGAATATTTATGGATAGATAGTAATTGCCGAAGGTTTAGCAGATACCGGCAATTGCCGTCTCCATCAACCAAACTCCGTTTTCTCCGATTAGAAGGCTTTTTGGCGCCATACCGGTAAACGAAATTCAACGCGTTTGCAGGGGGTGAGGCGGAAGACCAGATCCGTGTCAATTTAGGCTTTAGGGAGCCACCAGAGAATACCACAAGTATTTTAGTTTTGAAAGACCACAAAAGCCTGTTTCAAGAACATATTTTTGGGAAGGGGGAGATCTTTTGCGGCGACAGATCAAAAAAGCAGCGGTCCTGGGCGCAGGGGTGATGGGAGCCACCATCGCAGCTCACCTGGCCAACGCAGGCATCCCCTGCTACCTTCTGGACATCGTGCCAAACGAGCTGACCGAAGAGGAGAAGAAGAAAGGGTTGAACCTCGAGCACCCGGCGGTGCGCAACCGCCTGGCCGCCCAGGGGAAGGAGAACGCTTTAAAGGCCAAGCCGGCCGCCTTTTTCGTGCCGGAAAACGCCGAACTGGTCACCGTTGGCAACCTGGAGGATCACCTGGTATGGCTCAGAGAGGCCGACTGGATTATCGAAGTTGTTGTAGAGCGCCTCGACATCAAACAACGGCTCCTGGAAAAGGTGGAACAGTTCCGAAAACCCGGGGCCATTGTCAGTTCCAATACCTCGGGGATCCCGATCCGGGCCATTGCCGAGGACCGTTCTCCGGAGTTCCGGCAGCATTTCCTGGGCACCCATTTCTTTAACCCGCCGCGGTATATGCGGCTTTTGGAGATTATTCCCACCCCGGACACCCTGCCGGAGATCGTGGACTTCATGTCCGATTTCGGCCGGCGGGCGCTGGGCAAAGGTGTGGTCCTGGCCAAGGACACGCCGAATTTCATCGCCAACCGCATTGGTGTCCACGGGCTGATCGTCACGCTGCGGGCCATGGCCGAAATGGGCCTCTCCGTGGAAGAGGTGGACGCGATCACCGGCCCGGCCATGGGGCGTCCCAAGAGCGCCTCATTCCGGACCCTGGACCTGGTGGGCCTGGACACCTTCCTGCACGTGGCGCGCAATGTCCGGGAAAGCGTTACGGACTCCGCGGAGAAAGACGAGTTTGTTGTCCCGGAGTTTCTGGAGAAGATGGTCGCCGAACGCTGGCTTGGCGACAAGACCGGCCAGGGCTTTTATAAGAAAGCCGTCGGTCCCAAGGGCAAGGAGTACCTTTCCCTGGACTGGCGGGCGCTGGAGTACCGGCCGCAACAGAAGGCGGTTTTTGCCTCGCTGGAGGCTGCCAAACAGGCTCAAGGCGCCGCCGCCAGGCTGAAGACCCTGATCCAGTCCAACGACCGCGCGGGGCAGTTTGCCTGGGCCATCCTCAAAAAATCGCTCCTTTACACCGCCGCCAAGATCCCCGAGATCGCCGACGATATCGTCAACGTGGACCGTGCGATGCGCTGGGGCTTCAACTGGGAACTGGGCCCCTTTGAGGTCTGGGATGCCATCGGGGTTGCCGGCTCGGTGGAAAGAATGCGCCGGGAGAGAGAAACCCTGCCGCCCATCGTGGAACGGCTTCTGGCCGCGGGCGGGAAATCCTTCTACCTTAAGAAAGAGGGCGTCACCTACTACTTTGATCTGGCCTCCGGCGATTACCAGCCGGTGGAAGAGAGGCCGGACGTGTTGTTTTTACCGGATATCAAAGCACGGCGTGGGGTGGTCAAGGAGAATACCGGCGCCAGCCTCATCGACCTCGGGGATGGCGTGGCTTGCCTGGAATTCCACACCAAGAGCAATGCCATTGGGACGGATATCATCGAGATGATCCGCTACAGCGTGGATGAGGTTTCCAGGAACTTCGAAGGGTTGGTGCTGGCCAACCATGGTAAAAACTTCTCCGTGGGCGCCAACCTGATGCTTATGCTCATGGAAGCCCAGGATGAAAATTGGGACGACATTGAGCTGATGGTCCGGCAATTCCAGAATGCCGCCATGCTCCTCAAATATTCGAGCAAACCGACGGTCGCGGCTCCTCACCAGATGGCCCTGGGCGGCGGGTGCGAAGTTTGCCTGGGCTGCGACCGGATCCAGGCCTCGGCGGAGACCTATATTGGCCTGGTGGAGGTGGGGGTGGGCCTGATCCCGGCGGGAGGCGGCACCAAGGAGATGCTGCTGCGGAATATGGCCCAGGCGCCCAAACCGCTCAAGGGCTCCGCGGTGGCGATGAACATTGATCTGCAACCGTTTGTGAACCGCGCCTTTGAAACCATCGCCATGGCCAAAGTATCCACCAGCGGCCAGGAGGCCAAGACTCTAGGGTATCTGCGCCCCAATGACGGCATCACCATGGCCCCCGACCGGCTGATTCACGACGCCAAGCAGGTGGTGCTGGAGATGGCCAGAGCCGGTTACCAGCCGCCGCAGCCGCAAAAGGTGGAAGTTCTGGGCGAACAGGGCTATGCCGGGATACAGCTTTTAATCCATAACATGCAGCAGGGCGGCTACATCAGCGAATACGACGCCCATATCGCCAAAAAGCTGGCCCGAATCCTTACGGGAGGAGACCTGACCAGCCGGACGGTGGTCAGCGAGCAATATCTGCTCGATCTGGAGCGGGAAGCGTTTATGAGCCTTCTGGGCGAGCGTAAGACCCAGGAGCGCATGAGTTACATGCTCACCAACGGCAAGCCGCTTCGCAACTAGCCTTACCCATTGCACCTGCAAGGCGGGGCATTATTTTGGAGAGAAGCCGAGGGGGGACGAATATGCAAGAGGCAGTGATCGTATCAAGCGTGCGTACCGCGGTTGGAAAGGCTGGCCGTGGAGCGCTCAAGGATATGCGCCCGGAAGAGATGGCCCAAGCGGCGGTTCGGGAAGCTCTTGCCAGGGCGCCGGGGTTAAAACCCGAAGAGATTGATGACGTGGTTATGGGGTGTGCCTTTCCGGAAGCCGAGCAAGGGATGAACGTCGCGCGCCAGATCGGGTTGCGGGCGGGGCTGCCGGTGTCGGTTCCCGGCCAGACCGTAAACCGCTTCTGCTCTTCGGGGCTGCAGGCGATCGCCATCGGAGCCCAGCAGATCATGTCCGGCATGGCCCAGGCGGTGGTCGCCGGCGGGGTGGAAAGCATGAGCCTTGTCCCGATGGGGGGCTATAAACTATCGCCCGACCCGTATTTGATGGAAAATTTCCCTGATACTTACCTGTCTATGGGGCTCACCGCCGAAAATGTGGCCAAAAAGTACAATGTTACCAGGGAAGATCAGGACCGGTTCGCCCTGTCCAGTCACCAGAAGGCCTCCAAAGCAATCCAGGAGGGAGTTTTCCGGGAGGAGATCGTGCCGCTCAGGTTCACCCGCCGGGAGATCGGCCCGGATGGGAAGATTGCCACACGGGAGGTGGTCTTTGACATCGACGAGGGGGTGCGCTTTGATACGACTCTTGAACAGTTGGCCAATCTCAAACCGGCCTTTCACGCCAAAGGAACCGTCACCGCGGGCAACTCCTCGCAGACCAGCGACGGCGCCGCCGCCGCGGTGCTCATGTCCGCCGAAAAAGCGCGGCAATTGGGTCTCAAGCCCATGGCGGTCTTCCGCTCTTTTGCGGTGGGCGGCGTGGAACCGGGATTGATGGGCATCGGCCCGGTGGTGGCCATTCCTAAGGCCTTGAAACTCGCGGGGCTCAGCCTGGCGGATCTTGATTTAATCGAGCTCAACGAGGCCTTTGCCGCGCAAGCCCTGGCCGTGATCCGGGAACTGGGCATGGACCCGGAAAAGGTCAATGTGTACGGCGGGGCCATCGCCCTTGGCCACCCGCTGGGGTGTACCGGCGCCAAGCTCACCGCCACCTTGCTCCACGAGATGCAACGCCGCAAGGCCCGTTACGGGCTGGTGAGCATGTGCATCGGCGGGGGCATGGGCGCGGCCGGGATCTTCGAGCGGGTCTGACCAGAGCAGAGGGAAGACTTTTCAGGGGAACGAGCTAATTTTGAGAAAGGGAGGAGATCCCATGATTCAAGGAGGCAGTTTTCTCATCGAGCCGGGGGACCCACAGCAGGTGTTTACCCCCGAAGATTTTACGCCGGAACACCGGATGATCGCCCAGACCGCCGCCGACTTCGTGGAAGGCGAGGTGGCGCCGCATTCCGAGGAACTTGAGGAACAAAAACCGGGATTGATGGCCGAGTTGCTCAGGAAAGCCGGGGAACTGGGGCTGCTGTCCTCTGACATCCCGGAAGCCTACGGCGGGATGGAGCTGGATAAGGTAAGCACCACGCTAATCACCGAAAACCTGGTGGCCGGTGGATCCTTTGCGGTGGCCCACGGGGCCCATACCGGCATAGGCACGCTGCCCATCGTCTTCTTCGGAACCGAGGCACAAAAGAAGAAGTACCTGCCCAATTTGGCCACTGGCAAGAAGATTGCAGCCTACGCCCTGACCGAGCCGGGAGCCGGTTCGGACGCTCTGGCCGCCAAGACCAGGGCGGTGCTCTCCAGCGATGGGAAGTACTACATTTTGAACGGGACCAAGCAGTTCATCACCAACGCAGGTATGGCCGATCTGTTCATCACCTACGCCAAGATCGACGGAGAGAAGTTTACCGCTTTCATCGTCGAGCGGGATACGCCGGGGTTCAGCACTGGGCCGGAAGAGAAGAAGATGGGGATCAAAGGCTCCTCCACCCGCAGCCTGATCTTTGAAGACGCCAGGGTGCCCGTGGAAAACGTGCTGGGGGAGATCGGCCGGGGGCATGTGGTGGCTTTCAATATACTGAACGTCGGGCGGTTTAAACTCGGCGCCGGCTGTGTGGGCTCCTCCAAGTACGCGCTCCGGCACGCCGTGAAGTACGCGCTGGAACGGAACCAATTCGGGCTGCCCATCGCCAAATTCGGGCTGATCCAGCAAAAGATCGCCCGCATGGCAGCGGCCATCTACGCAGCCGAGAGCACCGCCTACCGGACCGCCGGTCTTCTGGATACGGCGCTGGAAGGAAAGCACGAAGGCCTGGACGCCGTAAAGGCCATCGAAGAGTATGCGGTGGAATGTTCCATCAATAAAGTATTCGCCTCGGAGACCCTGGACCTGGCCGCAGATGAGACCTTGCAGACCTTCGGCGGGTACGGGTTCACCCAGGAGTACCCCGCGGAACGGATCTACCGTGATGCCCGGATCAACCGCATCTTTGAGGGAACCAACGAGATCAACCGCCTGCTCATCCCGGGCACCCTGTTGCGGCGGGCTCAAAAGGGCCAGATCCCCCTCATCCAGGCCGCACTCGGGCTGGCAAGGGAGGTCATGGGCATGATGCCGCCGCAACCCGACGGCACCGTGCTGGGAGAGCAGAAACTGGCGGTTGAAATGGGCAAGAAGGCCTTCTTGCAGGTAGCCGGCACAGCCGTCCAGAAATACATGGACAAGATCGACCGCGAGCAGGAAGTGCTGGGCTGGCTGGCGGATATGATCATCCAGATCTTCGCCATGGAAAGCGCGGTATTGCGCGCTGAAAAGGCGCTGGGACGCGGTGACGAGTCCAAAACCGCCTTGATGCTTGACCTGGCCAGAGCCTATGTCGATGAAGCGGCGCCACAGCTTGAGACGGCCGCCAGAGTGATCCTGGGGTCCATCGCCGAGGGGGACGAACTGCGCACCCACCTTTCGGTGCTGCGGAAATTCACCCGTTACACTCCCACCGGCATTGTGGCCACCCAGCGGCGGATAGCCGAGCGGATTCTGGACGCGGGCGGTTATCCAGCCTGATGCACCAGGCGTGATGCCCTAACCGTGATGTAACATGGGCCACCAGGAGGAGGCGTTTCTTAACCAAGGCGCCTCCTCTTGAATTTATCAAGGAATGTCAATATGGATAACGAACTATACAATAAAATGGGGATTTGAAACCGGGGGTGGTGTTCTTGCAACGTTACCGAAAGCTCCTCTACAGCTTTGGCTCCATTGCCGCGGCCCTTCCGCAGCAGGCTTTTTCCACCTACGTGATCTTCTTTTATGTGGATGTCTTGAAGGTTCCGGCGACGCTCATCAGCCTGGGCATGATGATCTACGGGTTCTGGAACGCCATAAACGATCCGCTGGCCGGGCAGATCTCGGATCGCACCAACACTCGCTGGGGACGGCGCATCCCCTACATTTTGTTCGCCGCAATTCCGCTCGGGCTGGCCTTTATCATGGTCTGGACTCCACCCTTCAGCGTAGCGGCGGGACAGACCACCCTGCTCTTCGCGTACTTCCTGATCGCCATCTTCCTCTACGACACTCTGTATACCATTGTGATCTTGAACTGGACCTCCCTCTTCCCCGAGATGTTCCCGTCCCTGGGAGAACGGGCCGAGGTCTCGGCCTGGCGGCAACTTTTCAGCATCGTCGGCCTGATGATCGGTGTCGGGCTGCCGCCGGTCCTTTACAGCACCCTGGGCTGGCCGGTGATGGCCGTGATCTTTGCGGTGGTTACCGTGGCGTCGTTGGGGATATCGCTGCTCGGCTCCCATGAAGACCCCAGGTACCGGCAGGAACAGTGCCCGGCTTTCTTTGCGGCGCTCCGGCACACTCTGGCCAACCGTTCTTTTGTCTTCTACGTGCTGGCCAATCTCTTCATCCAGTTCGCCTTTGTGATGCTCACCGGCGCCATGCCTTTTTACACCAAGTATGTGCTGAAGATCAGCCAGACGCAAACCACCCTGATGTTCACCTCGGTCTTTGTGGGGGCCCTTTTGATGCTTTACTTCTGGAGCCGGCTCACCGTGCGCCGGGGTGCGCGAACGGCGATGATGGCGGCCATCGCGGCCTTCGGCCTGGCCTTTCTTCCCTTCTGGTTTATCCGGGATTTTACCGGCGGCCTCGTCGCGGCGTTCTTGCTGGGTATCGGCCTGGGCGGGTTGTTGATCCTTTTAGAGGTCCTCATCGCCGATGTGATCGACGATGACGAGACCCGCACCGGCCACCGCCGCGAAGGAATGTATTTCGGGGTCAACGGGTTCATCATCCGGCTGGGTGTCTCGCTGCAGGCCGTGGTAACAGGGCTGGTTTTGAACACTTCCGGTTACAACGCTTATGCCGCCGTCCAACCGGCTACGGCTGTCATCGGCATCCGGTTTTTGATCGCCGGTGTTCCGCTCGTGGCGCTGGTCCTGGCCCTGATCAGCATCTGGCTGTACCCTCTGCATGGCGCAAAGCTGGCTGCGGTAAAAGAGGCGATCGCCAACCTGAACCGGAAAGGGGCGCCCATGTGAAGATTGCCTTTCCCATCTCCTCGAAATATGGTAAAATGTTGTGGTACGGATAAGTTGTAATATGCATGAAAAGAAACGAGGGACGGGTAGATGAGCGCAGGCGCACCTAAAATTGGCATGCCGAAGATTCGGGTAGGCGTGATCGGGCAATCAGGCGTTATCCCGCAAAAAGTTGCCGAGGTGGCGGAAGCCGTCGGGCGGGAGGTGGCCAGGAGCGGTGGGATCCTCCTCACGGGCGGCAGAAACGGGGTGATGGAGGCTGCTTCCCGGGGCGCGAAAAAAGCCGGCGGCTTGACCGTCGGCATCTTGCCGGGAGATTCCGTCGAGGAAGGAAACGCCTACCTGGATGTCCCAATCACCACCGGCCTCAGCTTTGATTTCCGCAGCACCATTTTAGTGCATTCGTCGGATGTGATCATCATGATCGGCGGGGCCAACGGCACCTTTGGCGAGCTGTCCACCGCCTATCTCAACAACAAGCCGATCGTGGTTGTGGAAAATACCGGCGGCTGGACGGAGCGGCTCAAAGACGCGCTCTATGACGGGTGCTATCTTGACGAGCGGCGCAATGTGAAGATCCACTATGCCCGCTCAGCGGAAGAAGCCGTCAAATTGGCCTTCCTCCTGGCTCACGGCCAGAGGAGCAACCAGGC
>JBLNCV010000113.1:0-20294 GCA_050260975.1 Syntrophothermus sp.
ACACCGCGAGCCAGCGCCAGTTCGCGGGCCGCGGTGGTGGTAAAGACCCCTTCCACCACCATCTTAGTCGATCCCAATACTGCGCGTAAAGGTTTTCCCGCCCCGATCTGGGCGCCCGCCCAGGCATTACGACTATGTTTACTGGTACAGGTGGCGATCAGATCTCCGGTGCCCGACAGGCCTGCGAAAGTCATTGGCCGGGCGCCCATGGCCACCCCCAGCCTGGCGATCTCCACAATCCCACGGGTCATCAGAGCTGCTTTTGTGTTGTCGCCGAATCCTAGGCCATCGGAGATTCCCGCGGCCAGAGCAATGATGTTCTTCAACGCTCCGCCCATCTCCACCCCGATCTGGTCAGGGTTGGTATAGACCCGAAAGGTGGGGGTCATGAAGAGATCCTGTACGGCCTCCGCAACCTCTTTGTGCGGGTGAGCGGCAACCGAGGCGCTGGGAATATCCCTGCCGACCTCTTCGGCATGGTTTGGGCCGGATAGTGAGACCACATGGCACTTCCGGCCTTGGGGCAGTTCTGACTGGATTACCTCGGACATGCGCAGCAGAGAGCCTTTTTCCAGGCCCTTGCTGGCACTGATCATCACCGGCAAGGGGGTGTGAAGGAGCGGAGCCAGTTGCCTGACAATAGCACGGACCTCCTGGGAGGGAACGGCCAGAACGACGGCTTCCCGGCCGGAAAGCGCTTCCGTCATGTCCGAGGAAACCTCAAGGTTTAAAGGGAGAGTTACTCCGGGCAGGTAGGTCTCATTTTCATGTCTGGTTGAAATCTCCTTCGCCAATTCCGGACGCCGGGCCCAGAGCACCACATCGCAGCCTTTTTTTGCCAATAATGCCGCCAGTGCGGTTCCCCATCCTCCGGCGCCGATAACCGCCACGCGTTGCACGCTCGCTACCTCCTCATCTGGATTTACTTTTCTTGATTGTCAGTGGAAATTTTTTGGCCAAGTTTGAACTCTTTGCCGGCCCGGAGCCTTTTTATGTTTGGCAGGTGTTTGTAGAGCGCAAATGCGGAGAGGACCAGGCTGCCCAAAGTGTAGATCCGGGGCTGTGGGAAGAAGAGCAAGGCCACCGGCAAGGCCATGGCGGCGATGATCGACGCCAGTGAAACATACCGGCTCAAGGCCAGCACCACAAGCCAGATCCCCAGAAGAAGCAAAGTCACTGTGGGCATGAGAGTGATGAGTACCCCCAAAGAGGTGGCGATTCCCCGGCCGCCCTTGAAACCCAGGACCACGGGCCAGTTGTGCCCCACGATGGCGGCGGCACCGGCCAGAAACATCCATTCAGGGGCGCCGTTGCCGGCCAACCACCCCAACAGTACCGCCAGTGCGCCCTTTCCGGCGTCCCCGATCAACACTGCAAGGGCGGGACCCGGCCCAATGGTGCGAAAGATGTTGGTGGTTCCGATATTACCGCTTCCATGCAGCCGCACATCGATCTTGTAGAAAATTTTTCCAACCAAAAGGCCAAAAGGAAGATTGCCCAGCAGGTAGCCTGCTGCTACAGCCAAAAAAGGCCACAACGACACCGGCTATCACCTCTCCTTTTCCCGCACCAGAAAGACCAGCGGAGTTCCCTGGAATCCAAAGGCTTCCCGGAGTTTATTTTCCAGAAATCGTTTATATGAAAAGTGCAGAAGGGATGAGTCGTTCACAAAGACGGCAAAGGTGGGCGGCTTTACCCCCACCTGGGTGAGGTAAAAGATCTTCAACTGCTTACCTTTATCGGCCGGTGGTTCGTTGACGGCAATGGCCTCTTCAAGAACTTCGTTAAGATTGGCAGTGGGGATCCTGGTGGCGTGCTGTTCGGCTGTAAACTCGATCAGATCTACTACTTCCTGAACCCGCTTCCCGGTCAGCGCAGAGACAAAAGTGATTGGGGCATAATTCAGGAAAGCGAGTTCTTGCCGGACCTTTTCCTGATAGTTTTGCATGGTCTTTTCGTCTTTGGCGATCAGATCCCACTTGTTGACCACAATTATGATGCCACGTCCTGCCTCATGGGCGTAACCGGCGATTTTGGTGTCTTGTTCGGTTACGCCGGTTGTGGCATCGATGAGCATCAGGGCCACATCGCAACGGTCGACCGCCCGCAAGGCCCTTAAAACGCTGTAACGCTCCAGAGGGTCGCTGATGTTCCCTTTTCGCCGCATTCCCGCGGTGTCGATGATCACAAATGATCGGTCGCCACGGGTAAAAAAGGTATCCACAGCATCACGGGTGGTTCCGGGAATGTCGCTGACGATTACCCGCTCTTCCCCCAGGATGGAATTGACCAGCGAGGACTTTCCCACATTTGGTCTGCCGATTACCGCCACTTTAATCACTGCTTCGTCATAATCCTGGTCCTGATCTTCCGGGAAATGTGCGATTACCTGATCCAATAGATCTCCGATCTGCAAGCCATGAGCGGCAGAGACAGCTTGCGGGGTTCCGAGGCCCAGAGCGAAAAATTCGGCGATGGCTTCTTCCCCGCTCCGGTCTTCCACCTTGTTTACCACGACAATTACGGGTTTGCGGGCCTTACGTAAGAGATCGGCCACTTCCTGATCCGCCGGGACCAACCCTTGTCGCCCGTCGACCACCAAAAGAATCACGTCGGCTTCGACGATGGCAATTTCTGCCTGGTGCCGGGTCTGAGCCGCGATGCTTTCCGTCGCGTCCATTTCGATACCGCCGGTGTCGACGAGCACGAATTCTTTGCCCAGCCACTCACAATCGGCGTAGATACGGTCTCTGGTCACACCGGGAGTCCCTTCTACAATGGCGATCCGGGCCCTGGCGATAGAGTTGAAAAGGGCCGACTTTCCTACGTTGGGCCGGCCCACAATGGCTACCAATGGCTTACGCATTTGAAACCGCCTCCTGCCCCTCGCTTGCCAGAAGATCGAGAAATTCCTCAGGTTGTGCGGGCCCCACCCGGACAGGCAATCCAACGGCATCGGCCAACGCCGTCGGCGTAAGATCGTCCAGAGTCACTCCTCCCCCGCTACGAAATACAATTGCCGGGATCAACACCCCGTCAAAATTCGCAGGGTACTCCCGCGGGTTTTCCTGGAAGTAGTCATGCACTCCGCGAATGATATCGGCTCCCGTAAGCAGCCCGGTAACGGTTACCCCGCCCCCGAAGAACCGGTTTTCCACCACGCATGTGGAAATCTCCAGATTTTCGGTCTGGTTCAGCCGGGCTATCAGGGGGGTTATGACCTTTTCCCCCAGCACCCCGGTAACCAGCAAAAATCGCCGGCGAGCGGGCAATTTCTTCGGGAAAGCCTTCAGGGCCTCGTGAAAATCATCTAAAAAAAGCCTTACGAGGCCGACCCCATTCTCCGTCTGGGGAAGATCCTCGTAAGCTTCCCTGAGAGGAATGGGCATATCGCTGACCAGGTAAATCTCATCCGAAGCGTATACGAAACGGGTTCCCAACCTCTCAAGAAATTCTTTCTGCCACCCGGACAAGGTGGCCAGGAGCGCCATGGCTTCTTCGCTGGCCAGGCTGCGTAAGGGGGTCAACCCTTCCCGGTGGCCGGTGAGCCCTACGGGCACCACCGCCGCGGATCGCACCTGCGGCCAGAGAGCCGCGAGATCTTTCACGGTCTTTGCCAGGGCGGGGCCGTCATTAATGCCCGGGCAGAGCACGATCTGGGCGTGGATCTCGATTCCAGCCTCGCCCAATGCGGAAAGTTGCTCCATCAGACGGCCGGCCCGGGGATTTCTTAACAGATCGGCCCGTAATCCGGGGTCGGTGGTATGAATAGAAACGTAAAGCGGGCTTAAACGAAGCCGCCTGATCCGGTCGATATCCTCGTCGGTGAGATTGGTCAGAGTGACGAAGTTCCCCTGCCAGAAAGAGAGACGGTAGTCGTCGTCTTTAACATAGAGTGAGGGGCGCATGCCGGGCGGCATCTGATCCACAAAGCAAAAAAGGCACCGGTTGGCGCAATGCCGGATTCCCCCGAAAACCACCTCGTCGAAGACCAGGCCAAGGTCGGCGTCATAGTCTTTCTCGATGTCCAAAGACCATTTCCGGCCGTCGGCTTTGCGGATGGAGAGCGTAATCTCTTCATCGGAAGATAGGAACTTGTAGTCGATGAGATCCGTCACCGGCTGCCCGTTGATGGCCAACAGCCAGTCTCCCGGAACCAACCCGATCTCCTCGGCAATGCTACCCGCCACAACTTCCGTAATCTTTACACCGGCGACCGGGTTTTTATCCGCCATGGTACACCTCCTGCCTTCGGCCTGCTATTTATTCTCTTTTAGCGGGACGATCTCCTCCTTTTGCTCGTGAAGGATCATTTCTATCCTTTCCACCAAACGGACAAAATTGAAGTAAGAGAGACGGATGCCCAGTGCGGCGATGGGACGGCCGAGACTGACCAATCCTAATCCTCGAGATAAGGTTCCTCCCACCACAGTGGTGGTGTTCAAGATAGAAAGAGCATCAACTAAAAGTAATTGCTGCTCCGGAAATCCGTAGATCCGGCAAAGACTTTTTATGGCATTTTTCATGAACCTTTTGGCGCGGCCGCGTCCCAGAATGTAGACCTCGTCACCCCAGCGATCAGTTCCCATGAAAAATGGCGTTCCTACCTCATTCGGGGTAGTTCGATCGAAATGGGGTATGGAAAGCAGCTCTTGCGAAGTCGGAAGCCGGTCCCTGGGTAAAAGCCCCAGATGAATGGCGGCGGCCGAGACGGACGAATGGGAGCTCCCGTAACAGTGATAGATGATCTTCTTCAATTCATAAGACCCCGTTCTACCTCAACGCTCTGGGGTGTCTGAGAAACGGCATCGCGGGCCAATTTTTTCCACACCTCTTTTACTACCCCGACCAACTTTGGATAGGCACGGCGGGTCCCAAAGATCACCAGGGGACGGCCGATGGTGATGAATCCCAACCGGCGTGACAGGAACCCTCCAATCTTCATCCACCAGTTGGTGCAAGGGTACACATCGATCAGAAAGATCCGGCCCGGATCCCCTCCCAGGATTCCCGCAACCCCCGGAACCAGCCTTTTCATCAAATTCCGGTGGTAGCCAACTCCCATCACGTAGATCTGATTTCCTGTGGCGTCCTGGCCCATAAATCGCAGAGCCCCGTAATCACTGGGAGAGATGCGGTCATAAAACGGCAGCTCGACGAGCTGCCGTGGTTGGGGCAATTGATTTGGATCAAGAAAACCCAAATGAATAGCGGCGGCTACGGGAGAGGAATGGGTGCCCCCGTAACAATGGTAGACGATGATCATCCGGATTGATCCGAACCCCCGTTGTCTTGCTGGCCGTCTTCGTTGGTATCTTGTGGCTTGGGTTGATCTTTTTCCGGGTCGAGTTGCTTGACCCCCACGGTATTGGTAAACTCCCGGCCGAAAAACCTGCCCAATTGTTTGCGCAATCCTTCCCAGCTTCCGGCGTTGAGGATCAGGAAGAGTGCTCCAAGCACCACGACAATCCCAACGAGAATGATCGCGGTTCTGGAAGCTGCGGATGTCTCCCGGGCCCGCAGGCTGCCGGCGTTCCTGGCGGATCTCACCGTCACTTGCTGCCCGGCGGGTGGCTTGATGCCGGCGCTGGCCAGCACGCCCGGCATAATCCTCGCGAAGAATTTGGCGGCGTTATCGGCCCGTTCCAGGCTGGTGAGGTGGGAACCGAACTCCAAAAGCATCATCCGCGGGGCGACATCCTGGTTGTAATCCCCGGCGGCGTTGAAGATACCTTTTATCAAGCGTGGCACCTTCCGGTCGGTCTGGGCTTTGATGGTTTTGGCGTATTCCAGGATAGTGGCGCGGTTTTGGTTTTCCCGGCCGACCACCAGGGTAATCTTGACTATCGGGGTATTGGCGATGGTATCAGTATAGAATTTGGCCGGCACCGCGTCGCGGTGAACATCAAAGAGGGTCACCGGCCGGTAATCGCGCAAGAGTTTCGTCACGGTCCGCCGGGAGCGTTCATAAGCGGCCCCGTCGTGCGGATTGTGGTTCGCCCTGGATTGGACGGCGTTATACCCCTCTTTTTTAAGGGTTTCCTGAAGAACCTTTCCTACTTTATAGATATCCCCCCAGGGTTTGCTGGAAACCCCGCTGGTGGGTACGTAGGATTCATCGCTGTGGGTATGATAGATCGCGATGGTTTGTTTATTGCCGGCTGTACCGGTTTTGCGGGGCCAGAGGGCGGCCAGGAACTTCTCCCAGGTTGCGGCTAAAATCCCTTTCTCCGGCGGCAAGTACCCGGATAGATCCAGCTTTCCGTCAAATTTTACGTGGGCAATCTTGCCTTGAAGGCTGGTCACGGTGTACTGCTTGTTATCCTCGGTGATGAACTGGTCGCCCACCGTAACTTTTAAGGAAGTGACAAAGACCACTTCGCCGGTATCGGTGACCAGGGAATAGTAACCGTCCTGAACCTCTTCTTCCGCCGTTTTGGCCATAGCCGGAGTTGCACTGGCAATGCTCATCGCCATGGGGGCTCCGATAACTGCAAAAATTACTAAAAGCCGGCACAGAACCGACAACCGCGCGGGTTTCCCGCAAGAGCAGTTCATGCTTTTCACCTCACCCATTGTGATCGGGGCTGTTGTTTTCATTCCCGTTCGGGCCCTCACGTATCTCTACTGTATCTTTCGCGCCCTCGCCCGTATCAGCGGGGGACAGATAATTGGCGTTTTTGAGGCCTTCCGGGCGGTCCTCCCCTTTTTCCGGCCCCCCCTGAATCCTCTCCCGGGTCTCCCCGATGATCTCCGCCAGGCTGACGGCAATTAGACCCGAAAGGATCGTGGTATCCAAAGCTCCGGCGCCGCCGATGGCTGCGCCTCCGGGGATGCGGAGGATCCCTACCTCCACTAGATGCGCGATGTCTACCAGAACCACCCCAAAGATGCCGGCAATAAAAGCAGAACGTCTGGAACGGCCCATTACATAGGCCACCAACCCCCCTACAATCCCGAAAATATAGATAGGATCGATGATGGTGCGCATCTCTTCAAATTGCAAAATTTTAATTGCTCCATATAGCACCGCTCCGGTGGCCAGCGAAGCCGTTACTGCCCGTATCACCTCCTGGCGTGTGCCGGCGGTGGCGATTAGCCAGATGGCAAGAGCCAGCGGGATGATCGCTCCGCCGATGTTAATAGTCACGGCTCCTCCACGGGAAAGTGGAATATCAAAAAAACTGCCCAAAATAATCAGTGCGATAAAGAGCAAGGCTTGCCTGTCCGTTAACCGCATGCGGTCCAGGACCCGTTGCGCGACCCCAAAATACACCAACGCTGCGGTTACCAGAAGCAGGATTAGTCCGGCCGACATCCTGACACCTCCACTAGCTCCAAATTCGCGCTTATCTTACCCTGCGTTACCGGTGATTATACAACCTGGGAAAGGGCAAAAAGCGAAGATCAAAAAACCGCCGTAAATTCCATAGTATCACGGAACCTTACGGCGGCTGGTCTTGGAAGATCGCCAATCGGGCCAGACTATTTGCGATCCAGCTTTGGTAAATCGATATTGCCGGCGATTTCACCCAGGGAAGTAAAATTGTTGTCGTTTGGAGCTGCCACTTCGGTGGTCTGGCCTTCGACAGCCTCTTTGGCTTCTTTTTCTGCCGCCTGGTTTAAAGCACCGTGCGCCTCCTTGATGCTCAAACTGATCCGGTGGGCAGCCGGGTCGATATTCAGGATCTTGGCATCCACCCGATCCCCCACGTTTACCACATCCGAAGGCTTGGCTACATGCCTGTCGGCCAACTGCGAGACGTGGACCAGCCCTTCCAGGCCATCCGCAATCCGGACAAAGGCGCCGAAGTCCACCACCCTGGTTACCTCGCCGTGCACAATCTGCCCGGTCTGGAATCTATCGGCAACCGTGGACCACGGGTCAGGCATGGCCTGTTTGAGGCTCAAAGAGATCCTCTCGTTCTCCCGATCAATGCCAATCACTTTCACCTGGATCTTCTGCCCGATGGAAAGCATGTCCGACGGCTGTTTCACCCGGCTCCAGGCAATCTCCGAAACGTGCAACAATCCTTCCACTCCATGGCCGATATCCACAAAGGCGCCAAAATTGGTCAGACGCTTGACCACGCCATCTAAAATTGCGCCTTCCTGCAAGTTGGCGAAGGTTTCTTTTTTGGTCTTAAGGTATTCCTCTTCTTCCACCAGCTTGTGTGAGAGTACAATGTTGCGCCGCCCCTCGTCCAGCTCCAAAATCTTGAAGGGCAGCTTTTTTCCCACGAAAACGCTGAGATCTTCTACATATTCACGGGAGGCATGAGATGCCGGAACAAAGCCACGAACCCCCAGATCGACCAGTAGTCCCCCTTTAGTACGTTCCCGTACGGTAGCTTCAATCGTTTCATTCTTGGCCTTGGCCTCTCGGAGGTACTCCCAGGCCTTATGGGCATCAGCGCGTCGTTTGGAAAGCACCACGTTGCCTTCCCCGTCGTCAAGCTTCACCACGTAAACGTTAATCTCGTCACCCACGGAAACCACGTCAGAAGCGGCGGCCGGCGGGGGGTCTTTGAGTTCTGCCAGGGGAATAACCCCCTCGGACTTGTAGCCGATATCCACGAGCACCTCATCGTTTTGCACCTGCACGACCTTGGCATTGATTATTTGGCCTACCGACAGGCTGCGAAAAGTCTCGCTGTAGATATCCTTTTCGGCTTCGGCTGCCGGCCTGGCTGCTGGCTCAATCGCAGGCTCGTCTGGTGTTCTGGATTCTTTTGAAGCCTCCTCGTTCGTCTCGACTCCCAAAGCTTCGTTGTCGAACTCGTTCATCTTCTTGACAACCCCCTCAATTATCCAGCTTGGCGTGGAAGCACCACCGGTCACTCCTGCTTTTTTAACGCCTTTAAACCACGCCGGGTCTAACTCATCCATTGTTTCCACATGAAAGGTACGTGCACCTGCTTTGCGGCATAACTCGGCAAGATTGGTGGTATTAGCGCTATTCCGGCCACCCACCACCACCATGACCGGATATTCTCGCGCCATCCGGGCGGCCTCTTCCTGCCGTTGAGTTGTGGCGGTGCAAATAGTATTATAGATCTTCAACTCTTCAGCCTTTTCAAGTAGTTTGTCCACACACCGCCGGAAATTTTCAAAAGTCTGAGTGGTCTGGGCGATTACCCCTACCCGCCGCCGGAGATCCAGACCTTCAAGATCCCCCGGAGATTTGCAGACCAGGGCGGTATCATCTGTAGCCCCCACGATGCCTATTACTTCAGGATGCTCAGGATCTCCCACCACGATTACCTGGTAACCATCCGCTTTCAGGGAGGCCGCCCATCTTTGCGCCCGGCTGACAAACGGGCAAGTTCCGTCGACAATGGTGATGCCGTCCTGTCGGGCATCTTCAATAATTTTGGGTGGCAGCCCGTGTGTCCTGACAATGTATATGCCGCCTGGATCCGCCCCATCAAGGCTGTCTATGGCCCCAATCCCCAGGGAAACCAGTTTCTCCACCGCCTGAGGGTTATGAATGAGCGGCCCAAGTGAATAGACCTTTTTCCCCTTTGCATCTTCGGCGGTCTGGCTGGCCAGTTCCATTGCTCGTCGTACACCAAAGCAAAAACCGGCGCTTTTTGCGACATCTACTTCCAAAAATCCGCCCCCTCGCCCAGGCAAAAGTTCAGCCCAACCGGCTCTTTAATTCGGCGATCGCCTCCATGATCCGGCTACTGAGGATCTCCAGGTTATCTTTTTCAGCCCTGTCGCTATCGAGCCTTGTCAACACGATGGGCGGCCCGAGCAGAACCCGGATCTTCACAAGCCGCGGCAGGTGAAATCTTCCGCGGGTCATCTTTTTGCTCCTGGAGATTACCGCCGGCACCACCGGCGCATTGGCTCGGGTGGCCAGTAAGGCGATGCCGTTTTTCGCCTTTTGTAGTTCGCCGTCCACACTGCGTGTTCCTTCTGGAAAGATTCCAACCACTTCACCGGTTTCAAGAATTCGCAGGGCTTCCCGGATCGCCTGTCGATCCGCGGCGCCTCTTCGCACGGGGAAAGCCCCCAGGGCTGTGATTACCCTGCCGAGAAGCGGTATCTTGAAGAGTTCTTCTTTGGCCATGAAGTGTACTTTGCGGTTTACCGTCGATCCCACAAAAAGGGGGTCCAACAGGCTTACATGATTGGCGGCCAAAATGACGCCTCCCCTTTGGGGCATGTGCTCGGCGCCCTTTACCTCCCAGCGAAAGAGTACCTTGGCCAGGAAACGGACCAAGGCGCGCGCAAATCTATAAAACATCTTTCCCTTCCCCCCGGCCGCACAACTGCAGGATCCTTTCTACCACGCTCTCCACGGACTGACCGGTGGTATCGACAGGTATGGCATCTTCGGCCATCTTTAACGGGGCTACCTCCCTTTGACTGTCGATCCTGTCCCGGCCGGCAATATTGGCCATAATCTCTTTTTCATCCGCCTGATAACCCTTCTCTTTTAGTTCCGCATAACGACGCCTCATCCTCTCTTCCAACGAAGCGGTTACAAAAAACTTATAGTTGGCATCGGGTAGAACGTGCGTTCCAATATCCCGGCCGTCCATGACCACGCCTTCATTCCTGGCCAGCTGCCGTTGCAGCGCGACCAGATGGTGGCGAACTCCCGGCACCTGCGACACCAGGGATACCGCAGCGTTTACCTCAGGCGAACGAACAGCTTCCGTAACATCTTGCCCGTCCAGGAGCACCTGGGTGACCCGTTCCTGGCCGTCGGCCGCTTGATTTGCCGTCCGGCCGGGCGGAATCAGTTGGATGTCCGTGTGCAGAGCCAGATTGGTCAGGGCTTCGGGATCATCCAGCGGAACCCCTTCCCGGAGAGCCTTTAGCGTTAAAGCACGATACATTGCCCCTGTATCAATGTAAAGATACCCTAATCTCTCCGCCACTATGCGCGCCACCGTGCTCTTACCGGCTCCGGCAGGGCCATCGATAGCAATCACCAGTCGTTTATTTTCACCCGGCAATTGGTTGAAGTCACCTCTCACAACTACCTGTATTCCAGACTGCCGGTCAGGCCGGCCAACAGGCCACCAAACCCGGGGAAGGAGGTGGCTGTGCATTCAATATCGTGGACCGTCGTTTCACCGGTGCATTTTAATCCGGCAATCGCAGCGGCCATGGCAATCCGGTGATCGCCATGGCTTTCGCAGTGAGCGCCCGCCAGGGCGCCGCCACCATGAATCACCAGGCCGTCCGGCAAGATCTCCACCTCTCCGCCCAATCTGGAAAGCCCCTGATAGATTGTTTGGATACGGTCGCTCTCCTTAACCCGGAGTTCAGCCGCGTCCCGGATCACGGTGGCGCCGCGGGCAAATAGAGCCGCCACCGCCAAAATCGGGATCTCGTCAATCAGCCGGGGAATGAGTTCGCCGCTTACCTCGACCCCGTGCAAGTCCGCGGTTTGCACCCGGATGTCCCCCACCGGTTCTCCCGCCTCGTCGTGAAGATTGGAAATAGAGATCTTGGAGCCCATGGCTGAGAGAGCGTCAAGCAAACCCGTCCGCGTCGGGTTGAGTCCCACCTCGCGGATCACCAGATCCGAACCTTCCACGATGGAGGCCCCAACAATAAAAAACGCCGCCGATGAGATGTCTCCCGGAACACGTAATTTCCGCCCCTGTAAGGTTGCGCCTCCCTGGCAGCTTACAGCCAACCCTTCTATCTTTATGTTGGCCCCGAATGCCTGCAGCATGCGCTCAGTATGGTCGCGAGATCTGGCCGGTTCAACCACCATGGTCTCCCCGGAAGCATAGAGGCCTGCCAGGATTATGGCGGATTTGACCTGCGCGCTTGCCACTGGAGATGAAAATACTATCGGTCGCAACTCTTCGGGGGCCGCCATCACGGAAAGCGGCGCAAGTTTGCCGCCGTTGCGGCCGGCAATCCTGGCGCCCATTCTTTGCAACGGTTCGGTGACTCTCCCCATGGGGCGCCGGCGGATGGATGCATCCCCGGTCAGGACCGAATAAAAAGGTTGCCCGGATAGGATTCCCAAAAGCAGCCGAAATGACGTCCCGGAATTTCCCACATCTAATATGTCGCCGGCTTCAGCCAGGCCTTTCAGCCCACGCCCGTCAATGATCAACCGGGTTGATTCCGGTTGCCGGATCTCCACACCCAGTTGCCGAAAGATCTTGACGGTATTCAGGCAATCCTCCCCCGCCAGGAAATTGCTGACCTCGGTGGCTCCATTGGCCAGGCCGCCCAACATCACCGCCCGGTGGGAGATCGACTTGTCACCAGGTACCTGGATCTCGCCCTTTAGTCCCCTTTTGGCGGGAAACACCCTGAAGTCCATTATATTTAGCGTCTCCTTACCGTAAAACCATGAGTTCTGAGCAGTGAGACGGCCTTTTCGAGAGGCTCTTCTCCCTCAAAGGCCAATAGCAGGCTTCCACCCTCTCTCTCCCGCACCCGGAGGATCTCGATATCCCTGATATTGATCCTTTCGGCGGCCAAAAGACTTGCCACCTCACTGATCGCGCCAGGGCGGTCCTGCACCTGTATAACAATTTCGCGCATCGGAGATAAAATTCCTTTTCGCTTGGCCGGGATTGTCGCCCTCACTTGCCTGGCTCTTTCCAGGTGGTCGCCCAGTTTTCCGGCGTTACCAGCCTCCAACGTAGCGGCCAGTTCGCCGAGTTCGGCCTGTAAAAGCCGGATCATCTCCAGAAGCGGACCGCGATTGCTGGTGCAGATGTCCTTCCAGATCAGGGAATTACTGCTGGCGACCCGGGTGGTGTCGCGGAACCCACCGGCGGCAAAAGCCAAAAATCGCTCATCTCTTTCCGCCAGCCTGCCAACGGCACTTACCAGGGCCACCGCCGCCAGGTGCGGCAGATGGCTCACCGCAGCCACAATCCGATCATGTTCTTCTGCGGAGATGATATACCGATGGGCGCCGAGCACCTCCACGAGTGCGCTGGCCATCTCCAGGCCCCTGCGAATCCGGTAATCCTCCTCCCTGCCTTCAGGTGGGGTGAGGACGTAGACCGCGTTTTGCATCAGGTAAGGATCTGCGGCGGCCACGCCGGCCTGCTCCCCCCCCGCCATGGGGTGTCCACCAATAAATATTAGGCGTCCGGGGAGAATCTCCTCCATCTTTTTCAGGATTCCGGCCTTGGTGCTCCCGGTGTCGGTGATCACACATCCATCGGCTAAAAAAGGCAGCGCCATGGCAACAACCTCCGGGATCTTCGCCACCGGGACCGAGACAATCACCAGGTCAGCGTCTTGCAGCGCTTTTGAAAGCCCCACCTCCCCGGCATCGATGACCCCCATCTCCCTGGCCAGATCAATGACCTCCTTGGAGAGATCAAAGCCCAGCACCTTCCGGACCGAACCGTCCTGACGCAGGGCGGCTCCGATGGAGCCGCCAATCAGGCCCACGCCGATAATGGCTACCGTTTTACCGGACAACAGTTCCCTGGCTTGTACACCGAAATTTTGCATATCGAATGAACTGAAGTCCTGCGCGCTGAAATTTTTTCCCAACCCGCCCCCACTCCTTTTACAGTTCACGGCCGACTGCGGAGGCAATGGCGGCCACCTGTGACATCAGTTCCCCGAAATTGGGCGGCGTTAGCGACTGGCCGCCGTCTGAAAGCGCCTCCTGGGGTTTGGGATGAACCTCAATAATCAGACCGTCGGCGCCCGCGGCAATGGCCGCACGGGAAAGAGGCGTCACCAGCCTCCACTTTCCCGTGCCATGGCTGGGGTCGACGATTACCGGTAGATGGCTGAGTTCCCGTATCAGTGGTACGGCGTTGAGATCCAGGGTGTTGCGCGTCGCGGTCTCGTAGGTCCGGATTCCCCGTTCACACAGCACTACCTGGTAATTTCCCACGGAAAGGATGTATTCAGCGGCCATCAACCACTCCTCCACCGTAGCGGCCAGGCCGCGCTTGAGCAGAACGGGCTTCATGGTACGTCCCGCCTCGCGCAGCAAGGTGAAGTTTTGCATATTTCGCGCCCCGATCTGGAGCATGTCGGCGTAACCGGCAACCAACTCCACATCCTTGGGGTTGACCACTTCCGTAACCACGGGCAGACCGGTCTCTTTCCGGGCCGCCGCCAAAAGCTTCAAACCTTCTTCTTCCAGGCCCTGGAAAGAATACGGAGAAGTCCTGGGCTTAAAGGCTCCGCCGCGAAGCATCCTGGCGCCGGCGGCTTTGACCGCCCGCGCGGTCTCCAGGATTTGTTCCTCGTTTTCCACGGCGCAAGGGCCGGCGATGACCACCACATGGCTATCTCCAATGATCACGGGGCCTGCCTTGATCTGTGAGCGCTCCGGGTGAAATTCTTTTCCGGCCAATTTGAAGGGCTGTAGAATCGGGACGATCTTTTCGACACCCGGCATCGCCTCAAGCGCCTCACTCTCAAGAACTTTCTTGTCGCCGATGGCTCCAATAATTGTTCGCTCCACCCCTTTGGAGAGATGAATATCAAAGCCCTGTTTCCGTAAACGGGCAATCACTGCGGCGAGATCGGCCTCAGTTGCGTGGGGCTCCATAACGACGATCATCATCTGCTCTCCTTTCCCAGACAAGCCGCCAGGGCATGAATGAACCGCTCATTTTGCGCCTGAGCGCCGATTGTTACCCGAATGAAGGTCGGTTCGCCGAAGATATCGCCGCTTCGGACGATCACGCCCAATTTTAACATTGCCTTGAACAGTTGTTGCGCGTCGGTCCGCAGATCCACAAACAGGAAATTGGTCTGTGACGGCAACGGAGCGAAGCCCATCGCCGACAGGCGCTGGTTCAGAAACGATTTTCCGGAATGGTTGACCTCCCGGCTGCGCGAAATGTGTTTGGCATCCCCCAAAGCGGCAATGGCGGCCTGCTGCGCCAGCAGGTTGACATTGAACGGTTCCCGGACCCGCGCGACGAGTTGGACAAGTTCCGAACGGCCAATGCCGTAACCCACCCGGAGGCCGGCCAGGCCGTAAATCTTGGAAAAGGTGCGCAGCACCAGCACATTACGCCCTTGCTTTACGTATTCCAGCGTCCTGGGGAAGTCTCCCGCCTCCACATATTCGTAGTAGGCTTCATCAAAGACGACCAGTACATCCTCAGGAATCCTGTTCATGAACCGCTCCACGGCATCCCGGTTGACGTATGTACCGGTGGGGTTGTTCGGGTTGCAGACAAAAATAATCTTGGTTTTTGCGGTTACCGCCCCGGCCATCGCCTCCAGATCGTGAGTAAAGCCTATAGCGGGGACGGTTACCACTCTGGCTCCCATCAGGTGCGCGGCATAAGCATATTCGCCGAAGGTAGGAGGAGAGATGATCACCTCATCTTGCGGGGAGAGGAACGCCTCGGCCAACAGCTTGATAACCTCATCTGAGCCGTTTCCGACTATCAGGTAATCCGGGTCTATCCCAAGGTGCGCAGCCAGGGCTTTTTTAAGGGCGAAACAGGACCCGTCCGGGTAGAAGCTTACGCCGGCGGCATGGTCTTTCAAAGCCTGGATCGCTGCGGGCGCGGGACCCAGCGGATTCTCGTTGGATGCGAGTTTCACCACGTCCGTCAACCCCAATTCCCTCTGCACCTCTTCAATCGGCTTGCCGGGGACATATGGCTTGATCTCGAAGATACTTGGCCTGGCCAGCTCGGCAATTTCTTTCCTCTTTTTTAATTCCTTCACCTTTAATTCTTTCAATTTCCTGCCCCCTCTTCTCGATTTGAACCCGCATCGTTACCATGCCGCTGCAAATGTGCGGCGGCCAGATCCGGCCTGAGACGCCGGGCTTCGCGGAGATAGATATGTTTGATTTCGTTTTGTTTTTTGGTAGTATTCACATGGAGCAAAACCCTGATGCAAGCGGGCAGGCCGCCGATCTTGGGGATCTCCACGGCGCACAAAAGGGGTACGTGGACCCAGCCGAGGGTACGTGCGGCTACCGCCGGGTACTCGGCGTTCAAGTCCGGGGTAACCGTAAAAAAGATGCTGGCGATCTCTTCGGGTGAAAATTCGTTTTCAGCAGCCATTTCTTCCAGCAGTTCTTTAGTGGCGGCCAAAATGGCCTCCACGGTATTGGCCTCGACCGTTGTGGCGCCACGGATTCCCCGGCATACTGATTGAACCATCTTGATTTCGTCCTCCTGGTCTGTAGAGTGCGTGCCCGGCAGTGTCTTCCGTTAAAGACGGCCAGACTGAGGAATGGTCACGGGACAGCCCTGTGCCCCAGGCCGATGGTGATGTCGTTGAGGTGTAGCAATCCCACGGCGAAAAAGACCGCCACAGCGATATGGTCCCCCTTGCGGGCAATCCCAATCTTGCCTCCCACATTCAACCCCATGGCCTTGCTCATGATCTGGGCCAGCGCTTCATGGGTGGCGCCGGCTACCGCTCCCTCATCGGTATGAGTCTCTTTGATTACACCTTCGCGTTTAGCCGCCACTACTGCTCGTTCCACAATCTTTTTGATGGAGGTGACGAATTCTCCGCCATAGTCGGCGGCGGCAGTCTTGATATGCATCTGGTCCAATGTGGCCTTGAGTTGGTCCTCATCGACCCGGTCGGTGCTCATGGCCATCAGCAGAGCGGCCTGAGCCACCCCCTTGCTGCCGTCGGTGTAGAGCTTAAACATCATCTCGCCTCCTCCTTTGGGCCTGGATATGAAAAAAACGCCCTCGTGTAGGACGTTAACAAAGATACGAAGACACACCACCATAACGGTATGGTTGTTTTCTGCAACCCCCCACCATTCGGCGTTCTTTCGTTGGCTTCCGTGCTACCGTTCTACAGTCCCAAAAGAATTTCTTTCAATTCTAGCACGGAATCCGTAATTGTGCAACAGGTTTTTTCAAGAAAATAATAACATAGTAAGTCGTTGACAACAACACTAATCTGAGCCAAGACGCGCCGCGTGCTTGCCGGCCAGGCGCCCTGTACAAAAGGCGGTTTGCAGGTTAAACCCCCCGGTGTTGCCGTCCACGTCGATCACCTCGCCGGCAAAGAACAACCCCGGGATAAGCTTGGACTCCAGGGTCCGGGGGTTGATCTCCTTAACCGAGACCCCGCCGGCGGTCACAATCGCTTCACGAAGAGGCCTAGTCCGGGTAATGGTCAGCCGGAAGTCCACGAGAAGTTCCAGCAGCCGGCGTCGTTCTTCCCTGGTGATCTGGTGCACGGGCTTTTCCGGCGGGATACCGGACAAATCCACGAAGACCGGGATCATCTTTTGTGGCAACAGATCGTCCAGGCTGTTGCAAAATTGTTTGCGGGAGTATTTGAGAAGGTCCCGTTGCAACCGCGAGTCGAATTGTTCTTCGCTCAAGGCGGGCTTCAAGTTAATTGAAAGCGACACTTTGACCGGCTGGCTTTGTTCCTTTTTCCCCTGTTCCCGTCGGCGATCCTGGTCTCTTCTTTCCAGAGCAGCGGCCACGGGACGGCTCAGGGTCAGGATGATCGGCCCGGAGACTCCGTAATGCGTAAAGAGCATCTCCCCGAACTCTTCCCCAAGCTTCTTCCCACCCACTCTGGCCACGGCCCGGACGTTACGCAAGGAAAGCCCCTGAAGCCGGCTGACCCAGTGCTCCTCTACTTCCAGGGGGATCAGGGCGGGCCTGGGGGGAATAATCGTGTGCCCGAGAGCCTCGGCGATCCGGTAACCATCGCCGGTGGAACCGGTGCCGGGATAGGAGGCGCCGCCGGTGGCCAGGATTATGGCATCCCCGTTGAAGCTTTCGCCTGTCCGGGTGGTGACCCTGGCCGCCCGTTCATTCTCGACGATGATCCTCTCCACCGCGGTATTGTACCTCGTCTCCACCCCGGCCTCTTTCAGATATCTTTGTAAAGCGTCCACCACGTCCATCGCCCGGTCACTCACCGGAAAGATCCGGTCTCCCCTCTCCACCTTGGTGGGCAGGCCAAGCCTGTCAAAGAAACGAATGACCTCTCCGCTCGGAAAGGCATGGAAAGCGCTAAAGAGAAAGGAGCCGTTTCCCACCATATTGGCGATGTATTCCTCCACATCGCAGGCGTTGGTCAGGTTGCACCGGCCTTTGCCGGTAACCAGGATCTTTCTTGCCGGCCGGGAGTTCTTCTCGAGGAGCAGGACGTGGGCGCCCTCTTCGGCGGCGCTGCCGGCCGCCAGTATTCCCGCCGGGCCGGCGCCAATGACGATCACGCGTGATCTCAAGCGGATGCCTCCATATTTAGGGTTTCACGCACTACACCTTAGTTTTCAGACCGGCATGACTACGAAGTATGTCAATCTCTTCTTCCGACAGTTCACGATACCGGCCGCTTGGTAAGGAGCCGAGGCTCAACCCGCCGAAATGAGTCCGGGAAAGGTGCAGAACCGGGTGGCCAATGGCCTCGCACATGCGCCTGACCTGGCGATTGCGCCCCTCATGGATGGCGATCTCCAGGAGGGCCTGTCCTCCCTTCACCCGCAGAAGCCGCACTCTAGCCGGAGCCGTGGGACCGTCAGAAAGCACCAGGCCGGCGCTCATCCGTTCCAGCACTTCTTGATCCGGAATTCCCTCGACGACCGCCAGATAGCGCTTTTCCACCCCTTTGCTCGGGTGGGTGAGCGCGAAGGTGAGCAGCCCGTCGTTTGTAAGGAGCAGAAGCCCCTCGGTGTCGTAATCCAGCCGGCCGACCGGGTAGACGCGTTCCTTGACCTCTTTTAAAAGATCGAGCACAGTCCGGCGTCCTTCCGGGTCCGAAACGGTGGTTACATATCCCGCAGGTTTGTTCAACATGACATAACGTTTACGTACCAGGGAATCAATCGGCTTTCCGTCCACTTCGACGACATCCGTCCCGGGGTCCACCTTGCTGCCAAGAGTGGTGACCACCTGGCCGTTGACCTTGACCCGGCCGGAAGCGATCAGTTTCTCCCCCGCCCGGCGCGAGGCGATTCCTGCGTCGGCCAGGGCTTTTTGCAGTCGAATTAACACCTGCGCTACTCCCTTTTCCGGTCTTCCTTCCATTTCTTCGCGGATATTGTACCACACCTGGAGCCGTTAAACAATCTTCTGGCTGAAGGCGTCCTCCAACCCGGCCAGTCTGGCACGCCTCTCGGCCTCTCGGTACTGAGTGGTATAAAGGTTCAGCTCTTTCATCCGTTCAAAGTATACGGAGCCGGAAAAGGTGTACTTGCGGCGGCGCCCTTCCTCGGTCTGAACGCTTTCGTTGATATAGGCGATGATATCGCCGCCGGCCATCGAGCGGGGCAGCTCCAACAGGTGTTTTCCCGCCGCCAGTCTTACCGCGTTGTGGCCGGCCAGGGTTCCGGTAACGATGGCCTCGGTATGGCCTACCAGGAGGCCTGTCTTTTCCCCTGCGCAAAAGAGGTTTTCCACCCCGCTGACCTTCAGGGCGCGGTCATGAGGGGTGATGATTGAATACCGGATCGAGTTCCCTTTTCCACCGGAATACGGGTCATTGTATCTGGCGGAAGTAAACCCAGGAATCTGCCGTAGCTTTTCCAGCGGGAAAAAAGGCGCCATCAATTTGGCCGGCCCGGTATCCAAAAGTACGAGGTTGTCTGCGTATTCTTTCAGGGCGTATTGCTGGCAGGCCTTGCGCCGCAGATTGTCCTTGGCCATGACATATTTGGGAATGGGGACCACCACCACGCCGTACTTTTCCAGCCGTTGGACGAGCCAGGTGCCTAAAGAGTCCTTGGTGAGCTTACATGAGCCGCTCATGGCCTCCATGTACTCGCCTTCGATCTCTTCCACGCCGGCCTGGGCGGCGATGCTCACCCGAGGGCCAAAACTGGGGCAGCGCAGGATGCACATCACACAGACCCCATCATGCCGGATACATTTGCGCATCGTGGCCGCGGTGCCGGTGGCGTCCACGAAAACGTCCCCGGAGATCTGTTCTTCCCTGTCCACGATTATGCTTTCGATCGCCCGGCCACGCATCTTGACGCCAGTGGCCCGGGTCTGAGTGAGGATCTCCACCCCGCTCTCTTCCAAAAAAGCCCGGACCATCGGTTCGATCCGGTCCACGTCATAAAGGCTGGCATGCCGATGGCCAGGAAAATCGATTTTGGCATGCCGGGTCATAGCGCTGATGATCGCCAGAAGGTCTGTGGCCCCCAGAGCCTCGAGTTCCAGCCAGGCCGTGAGGCGGCCGTTGTTCCGCATAATCCCGCCCACCAGCCCCGTCCCCAGAAGCATATCAGTTCGTTCGACAAGCGTCACGCCGGCGCCAGCCTTTCTGGCCGCACAAGCCGCGGCACAACCAGCCCAACCTCCTCCGACAACCACAACCCTCACCATCGCCACCCTCCCAATTCCATCGGGTATTGTTAG
>JBLNCV010000114.1:0-3160 GCA_050260975.1 Syntrophothermus sp.
CGCCCAGCCAGATCTCCTTATCCCCGTCCACAAGCTGGTAGTCAAACCACTCGTAACCCCCGTCGTAGTAAGCCAGCCGTTGTTTTACCAGGTAATCGGCGCCATCATAAGATACGACGTCCCCCACCTGGATATTCAAAGGCGTCCGCTCCACCACCGGCCGCGGCTCCTTCTTGCGGAAAAGATCGAGTAAGCCCATCATTTCCCCTCCCGACACGTTGCCTCTGAAAATTCAATACGCAACAACGCCTCTTTTAGTTCCGCTCGACCCAAATAATCTTCTACACTGGTGCCTCCTTACCTTCTTATTCTGGGTTTAATGATATTTATTTTCGGGATCCTACCTGCACATGGCCGACGGCGACCTGACCAAAACCGCCCACTTCAGAGCCAGGGACGAAATTGGGCAATGGCTGCCGCCATGAACCGGGCCGTGGAAAACCTTCGCAACCTGGCAACCAAAGTAGTCGAGACTTCCGAGCAGGTTGCCTCCTCTTCCGAAGAACTGGCCTCATCAGCCGGGGAAGCTGGACATATCACGCAACAGGTCGCCGAAACCATCGGCCAGCTTGCCAAAGGCACCGATGAACAAGCCAGAGCGGCGGAAAACACCAACGTAGTTGCTCAACGGATGTCAAGCGCCATTCAACAGGCTCGGCCAGCGCCAGAAACATGTCCACGAGTTCCGCCGAGGTAAAAAAGACGGTCAACAAACAGCGGTCATTATCCACGGGCTGGGCGAACAGTCCGCGCAAATCGGGCAGATCGTCGAAGTGATCACGGGACTGGCGGATCAGACCGGCCTTCTGGCGTTAAACGCCGCCATCGAAGCCGCCAGGGCCGGTGATCAGGGCCGGGGTTTTTGCGTGGTCGCCGAAGAGGTTCGCAAGCTGTCGGAGCAATCCAGGGAAGCCGCCCAGCAAATGCAACAAAGAGATGTTTAACTTGTGTAACACAGATTTCCCATGAACCTCTCTCGGAGCTTCATCGACCCTCGGTCTTGATCCTGGGTAAAAATAAAGTTTCCACCGGCTTATTTAAAATGTAAGCCAGGGCAAACAGCACCTTTTGGGAAGGATGCCGCTTCCCGGCCATGATCTTATACAAGTATTCCTGGCTAACCCCGGCGGCTTCCGAGACATACGCCAGGGTCTGGACGAAGCTCTCGCCGCGTTTTGCACTCAGCTCCTCCAAAGCCTCCCGCAGACGATTGTCGATAGCGACAATCTTTACCCTCATGGTGGTCCCCTCCCGCATTCTTAGACTATAAGTATTATCGCCGCCACATTTTGTATACATATGGTCTACAAAATTATAATCTCTTTTCTCTCAATGTGTCAAAACGCGCTTTCCAACCACATTCCCGCTGGAAGGCAAATATTATCGACTTTTGGTCAGCAGGGCGCGCCCATTCCCCGTCTAATTGTAATTTCAGAAGTAGACTTAAAGTCCAAAAACCCTTCCTAATTTTACACGGCGCCTGCGGGCACAAACAACCGCCGCGATATGAAAGGGGTCACCGGATGGACATCCGCAAAGTTGTGGGACGAAGGATCGATCAGGTCCGGGGGAATCTCTCTTACGCCGCCTTTGCCAAAGCCATCGAAAAGAGCACCGGCGCGATCATCCACCCTACCTCTTTGCAAAAGTACGTGGTAGGCGAACGGGAATGCTCGCAGCGCAACCTCCAGGCCATTGCCGATTTTGCCGGCTTGCCGGTGAGCTGGTTCTTCGAATCCGAAATTGTCCAGGAGACCCCGGCCGGCTATTTCAACCGCTGGATGCCTTTGCTTAACGATCCTCAGATCATCGAATTGATGGGCGAACTCCTCCCTTTCAGCGAGCAGGAGAAGGACGCTCTATTGACTTTTCTTGAGGCCATGAGGTTGCGCCGGAAAGAGAAGAAAAAGTGAAGAGGCATAAAGAAGTCCATTGAAGTGTCGAAAAGCGGAAGAGTTTAAGCGAGCCGGGGAAAAATTGTAGACTACCCCGGCTCTTTATTTTCCCAAGCCAATCCCCATACCCGCATCGCCTCGATAATGGCGTTGAGGCTTTGCCCCTTCTCCGTCAGCATATACTCCACCCGCGGTGGTACCTCCGGATAGACAGTCCTCGTCACCACCCCCTCGACTTCGAGTTCTTTTAGCCGCTCGGAAAGGGTCTTTGGGCTGATCCCCACCAGCGAAAGGGAGAGTTCCCCGAAGCGTTTGGTGCCGTTAAACAGCTCATGTAGAATCAGGACAGTCCACTTCCCGCCGATAACCTGTAAAGTCCTTTCCACGGGGCAACACGGTTGGCTGTGACGATCAATCCTTGCTTGCTCCACATGGCCCCCTCCTTTCGCAATTATTTCACCAAGTATAGTAAATATGATCAGATAAACTAATTGGTGGAAAAGTTACTACTTCCCATCGTACACCCGGTTATACTATAATGTCAATATAGATCCAACTGCGGACAAACCCACGAAAGGAACGGTGAAAAAAGATGGCAAAAAGGTTGATCCCTCCTGGCATCCTCGTATTTATTGTTATCGCCCTCGCTATCCTTGCGCTGGCAGTAACCACCTCCGCAGCGGCGCCTTCCGGGTTGGATGGAAAAGGCGCCTGCGCCGCCTGCCACATAAGTGACAACAAGGACTACTCCCTCCCCGCCGAAGCCAGGAAGGCCAGTCCTGCCCATCCTGACCTGGATAAGCTGGCCGCCGCCACCGGCATCAAAGAATGGACCGTCAAGGAGTGCCTTACCTGCCATGGCGCTTCCGAAAGCAGAATTGCTTTCAAAACAGTCCTGCATAAAGCGCACCTGAGTAGCAAAGTGTTTACGCCTAAATACGGCGGGAGCTGCGTAACCTGCCACGCGGTTACAAAAGAAGGGGAGATTGTCCTGCGATATGTAACCGACAAGCCAACCGTCCCCTTCGCCGCGGAGACACTGGAAAAGGCTCCCTTTATCCCATAACTTTTTAGCTAAAGCTTGCTCACTTTTACAGGCCGGGCATATGTCCGGCCTTTGTTTTAGCACGTATCGACCGTTGGGCCTCCCGGGTGAGACAGGATTTTAGCCGCCAGATGCCGAACTACATGCTCCGCAACGATTCTTATTATGGATTTGGAGATACTATTTGCGAAATGGCCATGAGAATCCTGTTAACCACCTT
>JBLNCV010000115.1:0-6065 GCA_050260975.1 Syntrophothermus sp.
CTGGATGATTCGGTAGGCCGCGAACTGGCGCTGATCCGGGTCAAGGCCGACGGTGTGAACCGGGCGCAGATCATCCAGATCGTGGAGATCTTCCGGGCCAATATCGTGGACGTGAACGACAGATCGCTGATGATCGAGATCACCGGCGCGGAGGACAAGGTGGAGGCAATGCTCCAGCTCCTGCGGCCCTACGGGATAATGGAGATCGCCAGGACCGGCAAGGTCGCCATGGTGCGCGGGGTGAAAGCGCAAGCGGGCTGACGGGGCTCAAGACACCAGCAGGCTGGCGGTCCGAATATAACGGGCTGGCAGAGTTCAAGGCAAAGTACCATTATTTCGGGGGAGGAGAAGCAGAAATGGCCAAAATGTACTACGACAAGAACGCGGATCTCGGAATTTTAAAAGGAAAGACCATTGCCGTCATCGGTTACGGCAGCCAGGGGCACGCCCAGGCGCAGAATCTGCGGGACAGCGGCTTAAATGTGGTGGTCGGCCTGCGCAAGGGGAGCAAATCCTGGGCCAGGGCGCAGGAGGACGGCCTCAAGGTCATGACCACCCCGGAGGCGGCCGAAGTGGGGGATATCATCCAGATCGTCACCCCGGATGAAACCCAGGCCAGGATGTACCGGGAGGAGATCGAGGCCCATTTGAAAGAAGGCAAGGCCCTTTCATTCTCGCATGGCTTCAACATCCATTTCAACCAGATCGTGCCGCCCAAGAACGTGGATGTCTTTATGGTGGCGCCCAAGAGCCCGGGACACCTGCTGCGCCGAATGTACGAGCAGGGCGCGGGAGTGCCGGCGTTACTGGCCATCTACCAGGATTATACCGGGAAGGCGAAGGAGACCGGACTGGCCTATGCCAAGGGAATCGGTTCCACCCGAGCAGGAGTCATCGAAACCACCTTCCGGGAGGAGACCGAGACAGACCTCTTTGGGGAACAGGTGGTATTGTGCGGCGGTGTGACGGAGCTGATCCGGGCTGGTTTTGACACCCTGGTGAACGCCGGCTACCAGCCGGAGATCGCCTACTTTGAATGCCTGCACGAACTCAAGCTGATTGTGGACATGATCTACGAGGGCGGCATCAGTTGGATGCGTTACTCGATCAGCGACACGGCCGAATACGGGGACATGGTCTCCGGCAAGCGGATCATCACCCAGGAGACCAGGAAAGAGATGCAAAGGGTTTTGGAGGATGTCCAGACCGGCAAGTTCGCCCGCGACTGGATGCTGGAGAACCAGGCCAACCGGCCGATGTTCAACGCGATGCGCAAGAAAGAGGCGGAGCATCCGATCGAGGTGGTTGGCAAGCAACTGCGCGAGATGATGCCCTGGATCAAGGTGAAGCGCTAAAAGTGAAACGCTGGAGATAGAGTTTTATGGTAAGAAGATAGAAATAGACATAGAGAAACAGAAAGAGATAGAAGGGGAAAGAGAGAGATGGGGGAGAAAGAAACCAAGGCGTTTGACGAGAAGTTCGAGCTTCGGATCCCCGGGCCGACGCCGCTGCCGCCGCGCGTGGCGCGCGCGATGTCCCGGCCGATGATCAGCCACCGGGGCAATGAATTTGCCACTCTGAACAAGGTTTTGCTGGAGAAGCTGAAACCCGTCTTCGGGACGCAAAACGACGTCCTGATCCTGACCGGGTCGGGGACGGCGGGCCTGGAGGCGGCGGTGGCCAATGTGGTGTCGCCGGGGGATGAGGTGCTGGTGGTGGTCACCGGTGTCTTCGGCGAGCGGTTTGCGAAGATCTGCGGGGTTTACGGCGCCAGGGTGGAACGGCTGGATACGGAATGGGGAAAGACGGCGGATCCGCGGGAGGTCGAATTGCGGCTGGCAAAGAATCCCCGGATCAAAGCGGTTTTTGCCACCCACAACGAGACATCCACGGGGGTGGCCAACGATATTGCCGCCATAGGCCAGATTGTGGCCAGGACCCCTGCAGTCTTCGTGGTCGATACGGTGAGCGCGCTGGGGGGCATGGAGTTTCGGACCGACGCGTGGCATGTGGATGTGGCCGTCACCGGTTCGCAGAAATGCCTGATGCTTCCGCCGGGGTTGGCGGTGATCTCGGTGAGTCCAAAGGCCTGGAAGGTGATCGAGGGGGCCAGTTCGCCCCGCTTCTACCTGGACCTGCGAGCCTACCGGGATTCGGCCGCCAAGGGGCAAACCCCGTACACCCCCAACATTTCGCTCTATTTCGGCCTGGAGGAGTCCCTGCGGATGCTCGAGGAGGAGGGGCTGGAGAACAGTTTCCGGCGCCACGATCTGATGAAGCGGATGGTGCGCGCGGGGGTCCGCGCGCTGGGGTTTGAACTTCTGGCCCAGGATGCCTGGGCCTCGGCCACGGTTACCGCCATCAAAGGCGCCACGGGCCTGGAGCCGGATACCTTGCGCAAGGTTGTGCGGACGAAATACGGCGTGGTTCTGTCAGGCGGCCAGAAGAGCCTGGAAGGCAAGATCTTCCGCATCGGGCATATGGGCTATGCCACCCCTATGGATATGCTGGCGACCCTTGCCGCGGTGGAACTTGGCCTGGCGGAGATTACGGGGGCAAACCGACACCTGGGAGCGGCTGTCCGGGCGGCTCAGGAAACGTGGCTGGGGGTGAAGGGAGAATGAAGCAGGCTGGTACTGCTTTTCAGGCTGTTGTTGCTGAATCAGCAAAGTTTCAAGAAAACGGTGGGAATGAACCGGCGACGACCTGGCGAGTGTTGGTCAGCGACCCGATTTCGGAAAAAGGAATTGAAAAGCTGCAGGAATCCGGCGATCTGGAGGTGACGGTCAAGACGGACCTGTCACCGGAGGCGCTCCTGGCGGAGATCGGCGAATACGACGGGTTGGTGGTGCGCAGCCAGACCAAGGTCAACGCCGCCGTGATTGCGGCCGGAAAGCGTTTGAAAGTCATCGGCCGGGCCGGGGTGGGAATCGACAATGTGGACGTGGATGCGGCCACCGCCAGGGGCGTCATTGTCTTGAACGCCCCTGAAGGCAACACCATCTCCGCGGCGGAACATACCATGGCGCTGATCCTGTCCGTGGCCAGGAGCGTTCCTCAGGCCCACCAAGTGGTCAAGGAAGGACGCTGGGATCGCAAGAGCTTCATGGGAGTGGAGCTGGCGGGCAAGGCCCTGGGGGTCATCGGTTTCGGCCGGATTGGCCGGGAAGTCTCCAGGCGGGCGCTTGCTTTTAAGATGCAGGTGCTGGTCTACGACCCGTTCTTCCCCGAGGAGAAGGCGCGGGAGATGGGGGTCGTTCCCGCGGAGATTCCACAGATACTCGAAGAGGCGGACTTTATCACGGTCCATGTTCCTCTGACCAAGGAGACCAATCATCTCCTCGACGCTCGGGCTTTTGCGCGGATGAAGGATGGAGTCAGGATCGTCAACTGCGCCAGGGGAGGGATCGTGGATGAGGAGGCACTCTATGAGGCCTTAAAGAGCGGCAAGGTGGCCGCGGCGGGGCTGGACGTGTTTGAAAAAGAACCCCCCGGGCTTACGGCTCTTATCCAGCATCCCAATGTGGTGGTTACCCCGCACCTGGGCGCATCCACTCAGGAAGCTCAGGAGAACGTGGCCATCGACGTGGCGGAGGAGCTTGCCAAAGCCCTGCGCGGCGAGGCGGTGAAGAACGCCGTGAATATCCCTCACGTCCCGCCCGAGGCGCTGGCCATGGTCAAGCCATTTATGAATCTCGCGGAGCGTCTGGGGTCCTTTCACGCGCAACTGGTCGGCGGCCGGATCCAGCAGGTCGAGGTGCTCTACAGCGGGTTGCTTTCGGATCTGAATGTGGGTTTGCTCACAACCGCGGTGCTAAAAGGGCTGCTCCATCCGATCCTGGGAGATGTGAACATCGTAAACGCCGCGTTTTTGGCCAGGCAGCGGGGGATCCGGGTGGTGGAGAGCAGGCAGCGCAACGGCGCCGATGGCGATTATTCCAATCTGATCACTCTCACGGTTCAAACGGACCGCGGCCGGCGCAAGGTGAGCGGGACGCTCTTCGGGAAAGCGGACGCCCGGATTGTCCAGGTGGACGATTTTCATGTGGATGCGATCCTGGCGGGGACCATGCTGGTGTGCCCCCATATCGACCGGCCGGGGATCATCGGCAAGGTAGGGACTGTCACCGGGAAGGCCGGAATCAACATTGCCACGATGCAGGTCGGCCGGCAGGATGCCGGCGGCCCGGCGGTGATGATCCTGGGGATCGACCAGCCGCCTTCTCTGGAGGTCCTCAAGGAACTCCGCGCCATCCCTGGCGTCCAGGATGTCCATCTGGTGGAAATTAATTAGGAAGGAGTTGCGTTATGGACCGGGTTGTCCAGGTCTTTGATACCACCCTCCGGGACGGCGAACAGTCGCCGGGGGTAAGCTTGCAGGTGAAGGAGAAGGTGGAGATCGCCCAGCAACTGGCCAGACTGGGCGTGGATGTAATCGAGGCAGGTTTCCCGGTGGCTTCCCCCGGCGATTTCGAGGCGGTGCAAGCAGTGGCGGGAGCTGTTCAGGGGCCGGTCATTGCAGCTTTGGCCCGGGCTGTCCCAGGGGATATCGCCAGGGCCTGGGAGGCGGTACAAAACGCCACCCGTCCCCGTATCCACACCTTTATCGCCACTTCACCCATTCACATGGCGAAAAAGTTGAACAAGGAACCGGAAGAGGTCCTTGAAATGGCTGTGGAGGCGGTACGGCTGGCCAAGACCTTCACCGCCGATGTGGAGTTTTCAGCGGAGGACGCCACCCGGAGCGATCCCGGCTTCCTCTGCCGGATCTTCGGAGCGGTGATCCAGGCCGGGGCAACGGTGATCAATATACCGGACACGGTGGGTTACACCACCCCGGTGGAATTTGCCAGGCTGATCGAATACGTCCGGGCGCACACCCCGGGCATAGATGGGGTGACGATCAGCGTTCACTGCCACGACGACCTGGGGCTGGCGGTGGCCAATTCGCTGGCGGCGGTGGCGGCGGGCGCCACCCAGGTGGAGTGCACGGTAAACGGCCTGGGGGAACGGGCCGGCAACGCGGCTCTGGAAGAGCTGGTGATGGCCCTCCGGACCAGGCAGGACTTCTTTGGGGCCCGTAGCCGGGTAGCTACCGAGCAGATCTACCGGACCAGCAGGCTGGTGAGTACCCTGACCGGGGTGGGGGTTCAGCCCAACAAGGCCATTGTGGGGGCCAACGCTTTTGCGCATGAGTCCGGGATCCACCAGGATGGGGTGCTGAAGAACCGGGCCACCTACGAGATCATGACCCCGGAATCCATCGGGCTGAGCACCAACCGGCTGGTTCTGGGAAAGCACTCGGGGCGGCATGCTTTCAGGGAGCGGCTCCGGGAACTGGGATACAACCTTTCCGACCTGGAGGTCCAGAAGGCCTTTGAGCGGTTCATCGACCTGGCGGATCGCAAAAAGGAGGTCACCGACCAGGATATCGAGAGCATCATCGAGGGGGAGATCGCTTCGGCGCCGGTTGTTTACGGCCTGGAGTACTTGCATGTGGCCAGCGGCAATACCACGGTGCCCACGGCCACCGTCAGCCTTTCGTATGAGGGCCGTACCCTGGAAGAGGCGGCATGCGGAGATGGTCCGGTAGATGCGGTCTTCAAGGCGATCGATCGGATTACCGGTCTGACGGTAAATCTGGTGGACTACCAGCTCAAGGCGGTAACCTCCGGCAAGGATGCGCAGGGAGAAGTCGTCTTGCGAGTAAGAGACAACGGGCACTTCTTCACAGGGCGTGGCGTAAGCACGGATGTCATTGAAGCCAGCGCCAGGGCCTATCTGCAGGCGGTAAATAAGCTTGTTGGAACGACGGCGGTGAAAGTCGTCAAACAGGAAGCTTCAACCGTCTCCGGCGGGGAGTGAGACTGGGGGAGCCTCGGGGAGCCTCGGGGAGCCTCGGGGAGCTGAGACTTGAGAGTGAGACTCGGGGAGTGGAGAGTGAAGACCTTGGGGATGACCATTACGGAAAAGATTCTGGCGGCCCATGCCGGAAAGAAGCGCGTGTATCCGGGAGATTTGATCGGCGCCAGAGTGGACCTGATTCTCGGCAATGACATTACCGC
>JBLNCV010000116.1:0-5040 GCA_050260975.1 Syntrophothermus sp.
CGGCCCCATTCCGAATCTGGATCTGGATGGCATCGATTGGGTGATTGTGGGAGGAGAATCCGGGCCTGGAGCAAGGCCATTGCGAGAAGATTGGGTTCTTGAGATTCGCGATCAGTGCCTGCAGGCCGGGGTTCCTTTCTTTTTCAAACAGTGGGGCGGCTGCAACAAGAAGGCTGCAGGGCGACTTCTTGAGGGTCGGACCTGGGATGAGTTACCAGTACAACTGGGGATACCAGCGCAAGTCCCCCTCGCCGGGCATTAACTTGCCAATACGAGTCTGGACAATTATCGCCAGGCAATTCTAAAACAATCATAGTCGACGCCTTTTTAGAAACCATAGCGGTGATTAAAGTTGCTTCCGATGAAAGCGATCCTAACTCTAGGATGGTATGGTATAAACCGTAAGCGTTGGCGGTATTTTTGGCCGAGCATGGCCAGGTGAATCATCGGGTATCCATTCTGATTGCCAACTTGTTTGACGGGCAGAAATGGCCTGCAATGTGGATGGAGACCGACCCGAACGCCCAAAAGATTTTTAAATACGCACAGGTTAACCTGGTATTGTTTGAGGATCCTTGGCTTTAGGCCTTCGCTCGGGCTAAAAAAAAATTCCTGTTAAAGGTCGGCCAGGGGTGCCAAAAACCGGATATAGAGATAGAGCAATGATTTTATATGGGTCGCTCCTTCGGCTCTTGAAGAAGCAGGCCCTTTAAAATTTTTATGCTGTTTGCCGATTACAAAAATATCTTGTTAAATACACGGATGTGGGAAGATGGATCGGGTGTATCTTGAATTAAGGCGATCAAGGCGATGGGCGGGGAAAGCGACAAGGAAAATCGCGGTTTCCGTAGTCCTTTTCGTGCTTCTACTGGTGGGATCCATGGTAGCAACAACAAAACCAGTTGTTGCTCAACCGCTTCTGTCCCAACTCATCCAGTCAGGCCAGGGAAATCAGACGGCCCAGGAGTTACGAGTGATCACCCAAATCCAGGCTCGGGAAATGGTGGATCGAGTGGAATTGGTTATAAAGGGGACGAAACTGCTCACTTACCAGTTTCGCAAGGATCCAGAGGCGCAAAGCCTGGTGTTTGAATTTCCCGACGCTGTTTTAGCGCAAGATTTTGCCGCTCCAGCAATAGCCAGCGAAATTATCAAAGAGTTGGAAGTCCGGGAAGACAAACCTGCCCGGAAGGTCATCATTGTGGTGGCCCTGGCCAAACCAGTTATCCATCAAGTCTACCTTTCATCGGATGCCAGAGAGGTGTTCATCCAAGTGACAGCGTCGCCCTCTCAGGCGGAACATCCAACCGCAACAACTGCAACTGCCGCAACGACCCAATCGAACTTTCAAGTCTTCCCACTGGTTTACGCCGATCCCGAAGCGGTGGCCAGTATTCTTAAGCGGCTTATTCCCTACGGGGAAAACAAGGTGCAGGTGGAAAAAGGCCGACATGCCATCGTGGTGGCCGATCTGCCCGATGAGACTCTGGCAGGGGTGCAGCAGTTTCTGGCCGAAGTGGACAAGCCTCTTCCCCAAGTCTTCATTGACGCCCAGATCCTGGAGATCAACTCTGACGCGGCTTCCAATCTTGGGTTAGGGCTAAGCAACGCCCTGCTGACCACCGCTACCGAACAGAGCGAGAGCTTCGGGCAGGTGCCCATGGGGATCCAACCTTTTGTGCGCTCGCCGATCGCCATCTCCGCCACACTGAATATGCTCAAGGCGCAGGGGAAGGCCCGGGTCCTGGCCAACCCGCGGGTAACCACCATGGATGGGGAGGAAGCTTCGGTGGTCACCGGCGAGCGGATCCCGATCTTCGTCACCGAGACCAACGGGAACCAGACCTTTCAAATCAAGCAGGACATCGTGGCGGGCATTGAGCTGAAGATCACTCCCAGGGTCAATGAAGGGGGGATCATCACGACCAGGATCCGCACCGAGGTCTCCAACATCACCGGGGTCACCAGCGCCGGCTACCCCACCACCAGTTCGCGGGAGGCCACCACCATCATCCGGGTGAAGGCCGGGGAGACCATCGTCATCGGCGGCTTGCTGGAGGACCGGAGCATCAAGCAGACCAGCAAGCTTCCGCTGTTGGGCGATATCCCGTTTTTAGGGAGGCTGTTTTCCAGCGTGCGGCAGGAGAACAAGCAGACGGAGCTATTTATCTTTATCACGCCGTATCTGGTCAAGTAGCCAAGTTTGAGGTGAATAGCAGGATGAAGCAAGCAATAAAGCTGTTGCTGTCGTTAGCACTTGTTCTGGCGGTGCTGTCCGGCGCAGATGCAGAGGTAAACGCTGCCGGTCCCGGCACAGTCAGCGGCAGGGTGCTTTATAACGGCCAGGGGATCAGCGGGATAAAAGTTTACCTGGTGCCCGAGGCGGAAGTGGCCAAAATGCCGCGAAAGATCCCCGATGCACGCGTTGCCGTGGGGGAGGAAGGGCTTACCGATCCAGAAGGCCGTTATACCATAACTGGCGTCCCGGAAGGAAGCTACCGGGTTTATATCTTTGACGAACATGCGCCCGAAAAATACCTGAGCCGGCCGGGATTTTGGGGAGAGATAGGGGAAGAGGTTCTCAAGGTCGTGGATGCCCAAATAATTGCCGAAGATATCAAGCTGATAGCGGCCATTAAAACCCAATCGCCACAAAATGGAGAGGTTGTCTCAAAACCACCGGTGGAATTTCGTTGGGAACCATGCCTGGGAGCAGCATCGTACACCTTGTCCATTTTTGACCCCAAAGGCAAATTGCTGCACGAGGAGAAGGGGTTGACTGCGGTTAGCCGAAAAACCCTTTTCAGTTGGGCGTTGGGGGGCTTATTTGCCTGGCAGGTTACCGCCTACAACGATCGGGGTGAAATCATTGGCCAAAGTTTGTTTCCCCCGGAAAAAAGACCGGTGTTTCTGTTGGGACGGCCAAACCATGTTCCCGCTTTATTATCCCTGACGATTGGAGAAAGCGCGAAAGATAAGAGAATCGAGAAGGGCAAAAGGACATTTTCACGCACTGATGAGAGAGTAGTCATTTTAGAGGAATGGGCAAAGGTTGATCGAGAGCATGTGGTGGTTGTCAGGTTCTATACACCCAGGAGCGAACAATACCACGAGTTGCGGAGCATTTTAAGCCCGGCGGCAAAAACCACCTGGCAGTGGATTGATATCGCTGGGCACAAAGCGGCGGAAATTCCGGGAAAGTGGCAGGTCAAGATTTGGGTGAACGATCAACTTGTAAGAACGGATTCTTTTGAAATAATCCCTTAGAATCATCCCCAAGATTAGCAAGGAGGCTTGTGCGATGCGGAAAGTATGGAAAATCAGTGCAAGATGGGCGATTATACTTTTGCTAGTTGTTTCCGTAATCAGCTTACGGAGTGGGATATCAATTGCGACGGTGGCCAATGGTGGTGCCCCCGGCGGTAGTAGTGGCAGTGGAGGCAGTGGTGGTAGTGGTGGCAGTGGTGGTACAGGCGGAGACGATAGTACAGGTGACGACGGCGGCGATGGAGACGGGGGTGATGGAGACGGGGATAGCGGCGGTAACGAACCACCCTCGGACAGCGACGGTGACGGTATAGATGATGATCATGACGCCTTCCCGGACGACCCATCTGAGTCGCAAGACACCGATGGCGATGGTACTGGCAACAACGCTGACCGTGACGATGATGGCGATGGTTATAGCGATGATACCGAGGCGAGGGCAGGCACAGACCCCTTAAACAGCGGCGGACACCCGCATCCGATTATAGATTTTCCGCCGGACATGGAAGACGGGCAGGTGGATAGCCAGTCATACATCGATGACCCGGTCAACGTCGCCAACGGCAAACTTTACAGGGTGGACCGGGATCTCCGCATGTCCGGATCCGGATTACAGTTATCAGTGGAACGCTTCTATAACAGCCAGGTCACGGCAGTATCCCCTTTCGGCCGGGGCTGGACGTATAATTACCACCAGTATCTCACCATGAACTGGGATTTCTCGGTTACGGCTTTTGAAGGCGACGGGGGAACCCAACTCTACAAATTTGTGGCGACCAACCCCGGCGCCTGGGTGGATTCCTTTGACAACGACCCATTGATCGATTATCCGCTGGATGAGGGGTACTATGTCTCTTCCCCGGATAACCCGGCCACCTTGCGGCGGGAAACCAATGGAATCTATATCATTCGCGAGAAGAACGGCGCCGAGTACCATTACCAGGGGTACTACGCTTTCTGGCGGGGAGGAAACCAGAGCAACATCGCCGGCAAGTTGATCGCCATCGTCGATCCAAACGGCAATAGGGTTCGTCTGGACTACGACGCGTCTGGTAATCTGGCCACGGTCACGGATCCAGTTGGCCGCCAGTTACGATTTACCTATAGCAATGGCTTGGTGAGCAGCGTTACCGACCCCGCGGGCCGGGTGACCCGGTATACTTACGATGCCCAGCAACGGCTGGTGGAAGTGATTGACCCGGCTGGCCACCGTTCCACATACACCTATTATCCGGATCACAAATTGGCCACGAAGACCGATGCCCGGGGCAACACGATCACTTACACCTATTACCCGGACGGCAAGGCCAAAAACGTGATCAACGCGGAAGGGGCGTTATACAATACCTTTGTCTACAATCCGGCCAGCCACATGACTACCCGGACGGACGCCAAGGGCCATACCACCACCTTCTACTACAATGACACCGGCAATGTGGTCCGCGAGGTGAATCCGCTGGGGCAGGAGACCCGGACGAGTTGGGATGCGGCGTACAACAAGACCAGCATCACCAACGCCCGTGGGCAGGTCTTCGCTTTTGCCTATGATGGCAAACAAAACCTGACCAGAGTTACCGACCCGCTGGGCGGCATTACCCAGCTGGAATACGATCCGGTCTTTAACAAGGTCAAGCGTCTGATCGATCCCAAGGATCAGGAAGTGCGGCTGGAGTATGACAGCCGGGGCAATCTGACCACGCTGACCGATGCCCTGGGGCGGGTCACCAGGTTTGGGTATGACGGCGCAGGTAACATCATAAGCATCACCGACCC
>JBLNCV010000117.1:0-17485 GCA_050260975.1 Syntrophothermus sp.
CAGGCGGTGCATGGCGCGGGTGCAGGCCACATAGAGAAGCTTGATGTCCAATTCTTCCGGCCGGTAGACGCCGGCGGCGGCGTTGGCGATGATCACGGCGTCGAACTCCAGCCCTTTGGCCAGATAACCCGGAATGATCACCAGGGATTCCTTGCGGTCGATGGCCTTTTCCGTGATCAGCTGTATGGGCCGCGTCAACCGTGTTGAAGGCGGTTCCAGATCCTCCGGGCGCCGGCGCTTTTGCGATCTTCGCGGCCTGCACTGCTCAAGCCGCCTGTGCAAGGAGATACATTCATCCATGGTCTTGCCGATGATCGCGACGGACCGGCAGCCTTCTTTTTCCAGATCCTCGATGAGTCTGGGGATCATTCCACAGAGTTTCTCCGTGGAATATCCCTGAATCAGCCGGGGCCGGGGGCAATGCCTCAGGACCGGTTGCGCCGGAGCGATCCGGGCCGTCGGGAGTTGGCTGCTGATGGCGTTTCCAAGCCCCATGATCTCTGTAGCGGAGCGGTAGCTCTTTGTCAGGTTCAGCAGCGATCCGGGGGTGCCGGGGAAGACTTGTTCAATTACTTCGTCCCATTCCCGGATGCTCCTGTAGGAATGAATGCCCTGGGCCAGATCGCCGACGATGGTGAAAGACGGATAAGCCGCCAGTGTCTTTAGGATGAAGAATTGAAACGGGCTCAGGTCCTGGGCTTCATCCACCACGATATGCTGGGCCGCGAAAGGGGTCTTGAGGCCAAAGACCCTCTGCCGCAGGTAGATCAGGGGGGAAAGATCTTCATATTCAACAACCGGCGACTGAGTGCTGGCAATGGGCGTCTGAGCGCCGGCCGGGCCGTTTTGAGCATTCATTGCGCTCTCCTCGGCAATTTGCGCAAATTCCCTGGCCTGGTCCATTGAAAAAGCTCCTCCACTCAGTTCAAAGAGCCTGGCGCCGTCCCGGAAAAGATCTTGGTAAAGAGACAGGAGCTCCCAATCAGGCCATGCTTGAAAATACTTGTCCAACGCCGCTTCCACTGCCCCTTCGACTCTGGCAATTGTCTGATCCCGTTCGTCGTAAAAGCGGCAAATCAGCCATCGCCGTTCCTCGGTATCGGGCATTGACCTTTTTACGGCTTCAATCCTTTGATCACATCTGGTCTGCAACTTTTCAATAATCTCTCCGGCCTTCTTTTGCAACCGTTTCTGGCATAATTTGCGGAGTGGTTTCCGGCGGGCCATCAAGGGGAGGTACGTAGAATCCCTGGTTAAAAAAGCCTCCAACTCCGCCTGCGTGATGACCGTGATCGTGCCGAGGACCGGGTCGCCGGTCTCCAGGGTGAGATCAAACGGAGGTAGGAGTTGCTGTTGCAACAAATCTGCATACCGGTCGATGATCCGCCGCATCTCCATGGATCCCTTCAGCCGGGCCAGTTCAAGCCTATGGGCCACCGGTGATTTGGGGTTTGCCGATGGAGGCGGATCATCTGACGGATCGTTTTTGGAAGCAAGGATCATTTGCAGCAGATGATTGCTGTCTGCGATGTTCACGTCAAACCCCAGGAGTTCCCGGGCCAGCTCCGCAAAGGTGCTCTGCCTGACCTCCTCAACCCCGAGTTCTGGAAGGACTTCAGAGATGTAATTCAGGAAAAGCTGGCTGGGACCAACGATCAAGATTTTAGCGGGCGACAGGGTTTCCTGACACGTGTAGATCAGGTAGGCCAGGCGGTGCAGCGCCACGGTGGTCTTGCCGCTGCCGGCGACCCCCTGGACGACCAGGACCTGGTCCTTGGGAGCGCGGATGATCGCGTTTTGCTCCTCCTGAATGGTGGCGATAACCTCTTTTAGCCGCTGGTCCGCCCCGGCTTCGAGGACGGACTGGAGCAGGTCGTCCTGGGTGGCGGTTTCCCGGTCGAAGATCTGTTCAAGGCGGCCCTCTTCGATGATAAACTGGCGTTTCAGGCGGAGTTCGCCGTTTACGGTTTGCAGGTCGCCGACGGTGGGAGAAACCTGGAAGGAGACCCGGCCCAACTGCCCGCTATAGTAGATGCTGGCAATGGGGGCCCGCCAGTCCACCACGGCTTCGCGCTTGCCGTGGCGCAGCCCGAGCTTTCCGATGTAAATGGTCTCCGGCTGCCCGGCGCCGTCTTCCTGGAAGTCCAGCCGGGCAAAATAGGGCTTCTTTAAAGCGCGCGGCAAGCCGGTGAGCCTGGCGCGAACGCCGCGCAGGAGAAGCTTCTTGTTGTATAAATCCGGGTTGTACCGGCCGCGGGAGGTGCGCTCCAGTTCGGCCACCTGCTCTTTGAGCGCGAGCGCTTGCGTTTTGGAAGCCTGAAGATCCCGTTCAAACAGTGCTTTTGTCTCTTCCAACGTAGCCCGCTCCTGCGAAAAGGCGGGATGTTGCTCTGCGCGCATGTTTTCACCTCCTTGTGCAATTGTAGCAGAGAGCCTGCCAAACGTAAAACCGCTGCCTTTCCGGGCTGGAGGCTTTCCAAAGGGAAAAGAACATTGTGCGAGGCGATCCTATTTTTTTCAAAATATCTTGACAGGCCCTGAAGTTTGGGGTAAACTAGTAAAGGGTTAGTTTAAGCAGGGAATCCCGTTGAATTAAGTACATATGTTCCAAATGATGGACGAAAGCTAAAGATAAAAAAGCTAAAGATAAATAGGAACGAAAGAGAACCGCCGAAGGGCGGTTTTATTTTTGCGGCCGTTTTGCAGGTGTAAAGCGCGGGGGCGCGAACCCATTTATCGATATTTCAAATTGGAGGTGTTGTTATGGCAGGGGGCGCACTGGAAGGCAAGGTGGCGATAGTCACGGGCGGGGCAAGGGGGATCGGGTTTGCCATCGCTTCCCGTTTTCTCTCCGACGGGGCACGGGTGGTGGTTGCCGACATCCTGCCGCAGAGCAGAATACCGCCAACCGGCACTCAGACCACCTTTGCTCACATGACCTGTGATGTCTCCAGGGAGGAGGATGTCATAAACTGTGTGACACAGACCCTGGAACGGTTCGGCCAGATCGACATCCTCGTCAACAACGCCGCCACGGGCATGGGGTTTGCCGAACTCCGGAAGATCACCCCCGAGTACTGGGACGCTGTCCTGGCCACAAACCTGAAAGGGGCCTATCTCTTTTCCCGGGCGGCCCTGGACAATATGGTCGCCAGGCGGACGGGCGTGATCATCAACATTTCTTCCGTAGCTGCGTTTACCCCGCAATCCGGGCATACGGCCTATGGCGCATCAAAAGCCGGCCTGCTGGCTTTCACGAAGACCCTGGCGCGGGAGGTCGGCCGCTATGGGGTACGGGTCGTCGCAGTTGTTCCGGACTGGATTGCCACGGAAACCTTTATTCCGGATAAGGAAGATGAAGCCTGGTTGAAGGAGAACACCTCCCTGGGAAGGGCTGGCGCCCCCGACGAAGTGGCCAATGTGGCGGCCTTTCTGGCGACGGACCAGGCTTCCTTTGTGACGGGACAGGCATTCATCGTCGATGGGGGAGGAATCTGAAATCAACCTGCTTTATGGCGTGGTGTGGGGCGCATATCTACAGGTGGCACCCCTGAGTTTTTGCTCCTCCCAAGGAGAGCGGCCAGCACCCAGGCATAGGCCAGGGAATCCGCCAGGATCTCCAGGCTATGGGTGATGCGGATGACCGGTGGGAACCAGTAAGCCACGATTAACGGAACGCCTCCGACCAGAAAGAACAGGGCGAAACCCAGGGAAAGCACCAGTTCCCGCCTGGACTCTCGCCAGGCGGCCAGGATGGGCAAGGATGCAAGCAGGAACAGGGGGCTGCGCACGAATTGCATGGCAATTATCGTTGACATCCCCGGCAGGGTGAGTTCATAAGCGTTTTGCGCATAGTACTTTAGAATAATGGGGGAGATCAGCCAGCCGAAGAAAAGGTAGATAATCGGGAAGGAGGCTATAGCCGCCAGAAGACGCCATGCCCAGCCCCAGACCTTGCGGCCCCGGAAGAAATCGCCCGGACCGGCCGTAAACCCGTCTCCCTTCTCTTTCGACGGGAAGAGGAACGCCACCGCTGCCCCCATCAACAGGCCGGAGATCAGGGAACCGGCGATGTTAGAAATCGCGCCTTCGCGGGAGGCCGCCGCCATGGTCATGAAGATGGAGGCTTCCAGGGCGGTGTTGACTCCATAGGCCACCCAAGTAAAGAGGGTGAGTGTCAGCCAGCGCGATAGGAAGCCGCCCTGAATGCCCCGGGCGACCCAGGTGAGGGAGAGGGCCAAAAAGACGCTGGCGATAAGGAAATATCCGCCTAAAGTGGCGGGATCCGTTCCTCTGGGTAGAAGAGCAGCGGGGTCCGTTCCTTTGGGCATGGCCGGCACCAGAGTTCCGAGGAACTTAAGAACCGGGCCGCTGATCACAATTCCCATGAAGAAAGCGAAGCCGCTGATCGCCAGTTTTCCCAGGTATGAAATGAATTTGCCGAATTTCATCTGACCGTTCATCCCTTCCGCTTTTTTATAAGTATCCAGAGGCAATCTCCCGGTCTTATTCCCACCTGAACAGCCTCACAGCCAGGATGGAGGCAATCACCAGCCACCCGCCCAGGATGGCCGCATCGGTCCAGAGACCATAAGTGGTCGGCAACCCCACCATAACGTGCCTGAGCATATCTCCGAGATAGGTGAGGGGAATGGCCCGAACCACCGGCTGCAGGAACGAGGGCATGATCTCAATGGGGAAGAAGATTCCCGAGAGAAACATCATGGGGAACTGCACAAGCTGGATCAGCCCCTGGGCGCTCTCCGCGGTCCGGGCAAAGGAGATCAGGAAGTAGCCCAGGCTGATAAAGACCAGCGCGCCCAGCAGGACCAGCCCCAGCACCGCCAGCCAGTTTCCGACGATGGTAACGCCATAAACCATATGCCCGATCAGGACGATTAGTCCCGCCTGAACCAACGCCATGGCCAGCCTGACCAGGATCTCGCTCCAGAGCACCAGGCTTCTCGGCACGGGAGTCGCTCCCAGGCGCCGGATAATCTTTCTTTCCCTCAAACTCACGAACTCCAGGCTCCCAAAAAGTCCCAATTGCATCAGCGCCATGGCCAGTATCCCCGGCAAGAGGTAATCGATATCCTTGAGTTCCTTGACCTCTTCCTTGATGGGTTTGACCGCAAATAACCTGGGAGCGCCGGTGGCCCTTCTTTCGAACTCGGAAAGTATTTCGCGCACCGAGGAGATGAGCACCTGGGCGGTAGCCGCTTTAGCCGGGTCATAATAGATGGGGATCTCCGCCGGCTGGCCGGATATGACAGCTGCCTGACTGTCCTGTGGAAATACCACCACCAGGACACGTTTGCCTTTTTTGAGGGCGTCCAGCTCACCCTGCTTCGACCCCTGGTGCAGGTCGAAAGCAGGCACCGACTCAAATGCCTTCTTGATTCCCTGCCCCATGGGACCTTCATCCTCCACGGCAAGCCCCACGCTGTAGCTTGGGGTGCCTCCGCCGCCGCTGAAGATGGCCCCAAAGAGCAGAATAAAGATGACGGGGAAGGCCAGAAACCAGAACATGGTCATCCTGTCGCGCAGCATATCTTTGGCGTTGGCGGTGACCAGTTGCCAGAAGATCCTCATTCCCGCATCCTCCTTCCGGTGAGCTTGAGGAAGACATCCTCCAGGGTCGCGGTTCGCACGGTGAGATCCTCCACCGGGGCGCCAGCGTTCTGGGAATGCTCCATCAGCGCGGCGATGGTCCTGGCCACCTCAGAGCTGTATAAGATGATCAGGTCGCCTTCCACCTGTACTCTGGCCACACCGGGCAGGCCGGCCAGGGCCTGGTCGGTCGCCAGGGCGGGCTGGTTGAATTCGATGGCCTTTTCGTGGAAATGCTCATTGATCAGGGCCTGAGGGCTGTCTAGGGCGATGATCTTTCCCCTGTCCACCACCGCCACCCTGTCACAGAGCTTCTCCGCCTCGTCCATGTAGTGGGTGGTGAGAAAGACGGTCTTGCCCTTCTCCCGCATCTGATGGATGACATCCCAGAGTCTCCGCCGGGCCTGGGGATCCAGACCGGTGGTCGGCTCATCCAGAAAGATGATGTCCCCGTCGCCCACCATGGCCAGCGCGACGCTCAGACGCTGCAACTGTCCGCCGCTGAGATGGCGGGTTTGCGTGCCGGCCTTCTCCTGGAGACCGACCAGGCCGATGACCTCATCCTCGCCCGCGCTCCTTGGGTAAAAGCTGGCGTAAAGCCGCACAACCTCTCTTACCGTCAGACGCGGAAACATGGCCGCCGTCTGAAGCTGCACCCCAATCCGGGATTTGACGGCCGCCGGGTCTTTAGCCGGGTCCATGCCCATGACGGCCACCTCACCCCCATCTCTTTTGTTTAAGCCTACAAGGGTCTCAACAGTGGTTGTTTTGCCGGCACCGTTGGGACCCAGCATGCCGAATATTTCCCCCTGCCGGACGGAAAAGCTCAGCCCGTCGACGGCTTTCACCTGCCCGTAATACTTTTTCAGATCCGATACGGTGATGCTGTCCAAATCATCAGCTCCTCGGCAAGAAATGGATTTTCCGAATTTCATCCGACCATTCATCCTTTCCTGGGGTTCTTTCCCAGCGCCTGCGTGACATAGGGCAAAGCTTGCATCGACAATTTTTCGAGAAGCCGTCGCCCATGCTCAAAAAATTCCCGGAAGGCGCTGCTGTTGGGCAACAGCCCGGTGGGCAGCGGCGGGGCCTGGCGGTTCAGCTCATCGAACCTGATGGCCAGGTGGAAGAGCTCCTCAAAAGCCTTTTCAGGTGGCAAGGTCTCGTAATTCTTTTCAAGTGCGAGGTTCTGCCGATATTCCTCCTGCAACCTGTTGCCCATCTCTTTGAGATGCCACAGCTCGGCAACCAGTTCCTCCAGGTTTTCGCCGGGGAAGAAGTCAATCTTGAAGATCGTGTAGCGTTCTCTTGGGATGCCCAGCTGGCTGGCAAAGAGGAGGAACTCCTCCGATTTGTCCAGCGGGTAGATCCAGAGGCCATAATACTGGGCAAACCCCATGGTGCGCAGCCAGCCGACCAGGGTGGCCCTTAATTTGGCCTCGGTCTCTGGAAACTCGTAAGCCACCCCGATCCAGCAGGGTTGTTCGCTTTGAGATGGAGCGCCTGCTCCCACCGCACGTTCCGCCTCCGCCACCTTGCCAAAGATCAGATGGCTGAATTGGTCGTTCAAGCTGTAGAAGCTCTCCCTGCCCATTTTTCTGGCGGTTAACACTCCCTGTTTTTTGTAGCGGGAAAGCAGCATGCGCAGGCCTGGCTCTGAGAAGCCAACTCCACGGCCAAGTTTGACCAGCCCTGCAGCGGGGACCTCGGAATATCCCAGTGCTTTTGCGAAGCTCATGGTAAACCAGAAGAAGCCGAGAATGTTATTTGTCATGGAGTGCCTCACTTGTCTTTGACTCGGGTGTTTAGTTATAACTAAATTATATAACAACAATTTACGGTTACAAATAATATATGTTATAAATTAACACTCTTTTACGCCGGTGTCAATAAAAAATTGTGGGAGGAGTTGGCAGGTCGGGCAAGAAATATCCCAGCAATGCCCACTTTAACTTATTATAGTGCGTAAGGGTAGGAAAGCAGGATGGCTTTTGGGCGGAAAAACGTTACCCGTCTTTTGGCGGGCATAATATTCTTTTTAGCCTGCGCGGGTGCAGGCGTAGCTCTGGCGGGGAATTTCAGGGAGATCGATCCCGGTGGCCTTCGGCTAACCTATCGGTCCCGAACCAGCATAACTGAAGATTTTGTTGTTTATGTCGATACCATGAGCAGAATCGCAAAGAATGGCATGGATCTCTTTCAAATCGAGATAGTGGAGGAGACCGGCAAAAAGGTCGTAGCGTTAGTTCGATCTGACGATTGGCAGCCGCTCCTGATCCGATATTTGGACAAAGATGGCCGGCAGGCGGCTCAAATCGAATACAAAAATAACTTGGCGACCTTTGATATTCCCGCCCAGAAGTTGCACAAGACTGTAAAGCTCAATGGCTACTATTATGATAACAGTACACTCTATCACATCCTGCGGGCTTTCCCTTTCGGCGAAAAGAAAAAGGTCTATTTCAACCTGGTGATGGATGGCCGGGATGGGAGTCCCGCGGGACCTATCGGGATGTATGTGCGGGAGATCGGCAAGGAGAAGCTCAAGGTGCCCGCCGGCGTTTTTGACGCTTACAAGCTGGAAATGGGGGTGGCGGGGGCGATAGGGTTTTTCGCCCAGAAATACAGGTATTACTTCTGGTATACTACCGGAGAACCACATTATCTCCTGAGATACCAGGACAGGGAGGGAAGCGCGGTCACGGAACTTGTTGCAAAAGATTAAGCAAAATGAGCTTGCCATTATAAGGAGTTGGACACTTTGTTCGCATTCCTGAAGCTTGCCGCCAGAAACATCATGCGCCACAAGCGCCGGAATATGCTTACCGGCTTGATGATCTGCGTGGGGACGGTAACCATGATCCTGACGTTGGCGTACGGTCAATCCGTCGAAAGAGGGCTGAGCAATGCCGTTATACAGACGATCACGGGCAACATCCAGATTCACGCCGCCGGCGAGCAAAAGATCGAGGTTTTAAACCCGCAAGATGATGAAGCCTCCATGCTAGCCTCTGAAGACAGGGTGCGGGCGCTGGTTGCCCAAGAGCGCGGAGTGGCGGCGGTAGCGCCGCGTTTAAGATTTGGGGCGCTGCTTTCCACGGGAGAAGAATCCGCCGGGGTTGCCGTATTGGCGGTGGATCCCATGCTGGAAGCCAAGGTGTCTCCAAGGTTAAAGGTGGCCCAGGGGTCCTATTTAACGAAAGACAACGGTATTCTCCTGGGAAAGCGCATTGCCCGGACCTTAAACATCGGGATTGGTGACGAACTGATCCTCCTGGCAAATAATCCCGACGGTTATCTCAACGCCCTCAATTTGGAGGTGCAGGGGATTGTGGCAGCCGAGGGAATGGAGATGTTCCTGGGCAACATGGTATATATCACCATTGCGGCCGGCCGAAAATTGCTCTACCTGCCGGAAGACGAGGCCTATGAGGTAGTGGTGGCGCTGAAGGAAGGAACCAGCGAGAAGGCGGTTATTGAAAAGCTCCGGCAAAAATTCGATGCTGAAGGTCTCAAACTGCGGGTGGACAGCTGGAAGGATCTCGCCAGCGTCATCTGCAGCATAATGATGGTCAACAAGACGCTACCCCTGATGTTTCTGGCCATCCTCCTATTGGTGGTGGCCGTGGGGATCATCAATACGGTGATGATGTCGGTTTTGGAACGCACGAGAGAGATCGGGACGATGATGGCGCTGGGGACCACGCGGAAGCAAGTTCTGGGCATCTTTTTGCTGGAAACGGGGGTTTTGAGCGCTATTGCGGCGGGTACCGGCCTGATGATCGGCGCCGCCATCATCTTCTGGCTGAGCAGGACGGGGATTCCTGCTGTCGTCGAGGCCATGGAGTTTTCTTTCGGGGGGAAACGTCTTTATCTCGTCTTCGACTGGCCCGGGCTCCTGGCTTCGTTTGCGGCCATAATTTTATTGAGCGTCCTAGCCGCGTTATTTTCGGCGAGAAGGGTCGCCCGCCTGAAGCCGGTGGAAGCGCTGCACAGCAATTAAGGACTGGAGGTGGAAAGGGTGGGGGAATACGTCAAGATTGCTTTCCGCAATATATTGCGCCATAAGCGCCGTTCACTCTTTACCGGCCTGGGAATGCTGGTGGGAGCTTTTGTCCTGACCTTTGGCCAGGCTTACAATGACGGTGTTCAACACCAGTTGTTCTCCACCATGATTGCCGCTGATACAGGCCATATCCTTTTTACCGTCAGAAAAGAGACGGGAAAAGGCGGTGACTTCGAAGAATCCATGGGGCAGGTCACCAATTGGAAACTGCTGATCAAGGATCCCGCGGCTATCGATGAGGTACTGGCTAACCAGCCTGATATCCGCCAGGTGAGTGGGCAGATCACAATTAACGGAATGATCTCCAACGGATCGAAGATGTTCCCGGGATTGATCACCGGGATTGAGCCGGGAAAGGAGCGCGACCTGCTTGAGCGGGTCATGCCCGCCGATCGGGGGAGCAATTTGAGCGATGATGACCCTTATGGCATCTATATCAGCCACACTACGGCCGCGAGGTTTGGGGTTCAGCCGGGGGACAGCTTGACGCTGGTGGCGCAGACGGCCGACGGAGGAATCAACGCGTTGGACTTCCTGGTGAAGGGCATCTTTAAAAAGAATGCTCCCTGGAGGGAATACAACTCTTTCATCAACCTGTCCAGCGCGCAGGAATTGGCCATGGTGGGCGACGGCGTCACCCAGATCAAGGTGATGTTACGGGACGCCGGCCTGGCAAAGACGCAAGCGGCAGCGCTCCGCCGGGTAATGCCGGAAAAATTCAATCTTGAGATTAGGGACTGGGAGGAAGCCGGAGGGTTCTACGCCGGGATGATCTTGCAAAACCGGATCTTGGTCGCCGTGTTATATCTGGTATTGTTTATCGTGGTGGCGGCCAGCGTGATGAATACCATGCTGATGGCGGTCTATGAGCGGACCCGTGAGATCGGGACGATGAGGGCCATGGGGACAGCCCGGCGGCAAATAGTTGGGCTGTTTCTCCTGGAAGCCGTGCTGCTTGGCTTGTTTGCCGCCGGTCTTGGGGTCATCCTGGCGGGCGCCTTGTCGCTCTGGCTCGGCCACGTCGGCATTCCCGCTTTTGTGGAAGCCATGCGCTATGCCTATGGCGCAGACCGGGCCTATCCTTATCTGACGGGGGCCAATGTGCTTTTCTCTTATCTGACCGTGGTACTTCTGGCGGCCGTGGCGTCGTTCTATCCGGCCCTGAAGGCTTCCCGCCTCAAACCCGTGGAAGCGTTGACCTATGTTTAAGGTGGGTATTTTGGGGATGCGAGTTCTCTGAAAGAGGAGTGCGACTGATGATCAAAAAGTGGCTTTTTGTCGCTGCCGCTCTGTCCGGTTCCATATTGTTAACGTCTTTATGGGTGGCGCTCCGGGTGGCGGCGGCGCCGTTGACCGGCGACGAAATCATGGCCAGGGTTGACGAATTGATCCCCCACAACGGCCACTATCTCACAGATCTGACCATGATCAGGCCCGGAAAGGACGCGCGGACCAGCCGGCTCCAGGTCTTTATCAAGGGGTCGGACAAGGTCTTTGTCCGCTACCTGGCGCCGGCCCAGGAGAAGGGGCAGGGGTACCTCAGGGTGGGGGATGACGAGTGGCTCTACCTGCCCAGCGCCAACAAGTCGATCCGGGTCAGCGGGAAGCAGAGCATGCAGGGCAGCGATCTGTCCAATGACGACATCTTGAAAGTCCGTCTGACGGAGGATTACTCCGCCAAAGTGATCGGAGAAGAGGAGGTCGACGGAAAGCTCAACTATGTACTGGAGCTTACCGCCAAAAGCCCGGCTGTTACCTACGGCAAGCTGAAATACTGGGTGCGGCGGGATGATTTCCTCCCGTCTAAGACGGAATACTACGCCTTCTCCGGCAAGCTCCTCAAGACCATGACCTACAGCAAAGTCAGAGAGATCGGCGGTAAGGTGCGCCCCACGGTCATGGAGATTGAAAGTGAGTTAAAGAAAGGCTATAAAACCATCATGACCATGGTGGACGCGGACTTCGACGCCGACATTTCCGACAGTATCTTCACCAGATTGTACCTTGAGAAGGGCAAATGATGGTTCCTAATAATCAGTAACAAGAAAGATACACTAAAAATGAGTGGTAAGGGAAAGGGTGGAACTGGTGAAGCTTATGGGGCTTGTGCAAAGGAAGGTTCTCTTTTTGACGGTGCTGGTTTTAGCGCTTATTCTTTTGCGGCCAGGACTCGGCCGGGCGGAGGGGTTGGTCTGGAACGGCAGCATGGAGGTCAAGGAGAGTTACTATGGTTTAAAGGAACCTAATACGGCTATCCCGCCGGAGATGGCTTTTTCTACTCGCTTGCAGCTCAAAATGGAGATGAACAGCGGCGAGAAGCAGAGTTCCGTTGTTATGCTGCAATATCAGACCCAGGATCCCGGTAAAGAATCCAGCGTAAACCCGGGCCAACAATCCCCGGATTTTAACCTAAGCCTCCAGCAGGCTTATGTGGATCTTCTTCTGCCCCGAAATGCCTTTCTCCGCGCCGGGCGGCAAAAGATCGCCTGGGGGACGGGGTTTGCCTGGAATCCCACCAATTATATCGGCGCTGGCAAGAACCGGGCCGACCTCGCGGCTGAAAAACCCGGGGTCGATGCTCTCAATGTGGAAGTTAACAGTGGAAGATATTCCGGCACGGTGGTGTTGAAACCGGGAGATCATTGGGGGGAAGGAGCAGCCGCCGCCAAGTTGGGTTTTCAGGTGCTGCATGGCGATCTCTCCTTGAGCGTCTACAAAGGGCAGGATGAATTTGGGTCGAAGAGGGCGGTGGGAGGCGATTTTGCCACCACCCTTGGGGATTATGTCCTTTACGGGGAGGCTGCCTGGCAGGCTGGCAACCGCCGCGCCTATGTTACGAATGCTGGCGAGGTGCAAGAACGGCCCGATCAGGGATACTTCCACGGCGTTGCGGGGGTCTACCGCAATTTCGCCAGCAACACCTTCCTGCTCCTGGAATACTATCACAGCCAGGAAGGCTGGAACGATCAGGAAGTCGAAAATTACTACAAGCTCTTGGCTGCTCCTCTTATAACACCCGAAGTTACCGCCCTCCTCCAGACAGAGATCGGCGATCTACGCCAGAACTATCTGTTCTTCCTGGCCCGCAAGCCGGAGCTTATCGACAGCCTGACGGTCGGCGGCAGCGTCTTGTGGAACCTGGACGATCAAAGCTATATGCTGACTCCGGAGATCAGGTACGACCTGGGACAGAGCGCCTGCCTCCTTTTGAACGGAAACCTCTTCAGGGGCGAAAGAACGACGGAATTTGGTTCGCTGCCCTTCCGAAGCCAGGTTAACGCCGGGATCGTGGTGAATTTTTAAGCGGCGATCAATTTTTAGGAGGACTTTCCATGCAGGTAGTCAAGGTAAGGAATCTCAAGAAGGTCTATCGTCTCGGCGAAGTTGAATACCAGGCGCTGGGCGGGGTCGATCTGGAGGTCGCCGCGGGGGAATTTCTAGCCCTGGCCGGCCCTTCCGGCTCAGGGAAGACCACCCTTTTGAATATCATCGGTTGCCTCGATACCCCCACGGAGGGAGAAGTATTTCTGGGTGAGAGAAATGTCGCCAGCCTCACCGATGACCAGCTTGCGAAGATCCGGAAAGAGCGGTTGGGCTTTGTCTTCCAGTCCTATAACCTGATTCCGGTGCTGACGGCCTTCGAGAATGTGGAATACCCGCTGATCCTCAACAAAGTGAATCCGGCGGAACGCCGGCGGCGGGTGGCCAAAGTACTGGAGGAGGTTGGTCTGGGAGACAAGTTGCACAACTTCCCCAATCAGTTAAGCGGCGGGCAGCAGCAGCGGGTGGCCATCGCCCGTGCCCTGGTCACCAAGCCCATGCTGGTCCTGGCTGATGAGCCCACGGCAAACCTGGATTCCCATACCGGCCAGGAGATCATCACATTGATGCAGAGACTCAATCATGAGAAGGGAGTAACCTTCATCTTCGCCACCCACGATCAGCGCGTGATGGAGCACGCTTCACGGTTGGTAAACATCCGGGACGGCAAGATTGTCTAAACGGGGGTATGGCGTCCGAATGCCTCTGACTTGGCTGCCACTATGGCCAAGCAGAGGCGTTTTTTCTTAAACCCTATAGAGGTATTGTGCCCCTTTACGCCCGGTGGTATAATCACATTGACGTTTACATATATACGTATATATTAGATTGTGCTGTTGCGCACAAACCCGGATTTAATGTGCAATTGACACAGACACGAATGGCCGAAGGAGGTGAAAGAACCTTGATAAAGCCCCTGCCGGAGGAGTTACAACTGTTTCATGCGCAAATCTGTCAGGCGTTGGCGGATCCCAAACGGATTGCGATTCTTTATGAGCTCCGCGAGGGAACCAAAAGTGTCGGAGAGTTGGCGAAAGAACTGGAACTAGGACAAGTTACCACGTCCCGGCATCTCAAGGTGTTGCGGGAACGCGGGTTGGTGCAGACTGAACGAAATGGGCAGAACATCTACTATTCGCTTACCGACACCCAGGTTACCGATGCCCTCGACAAACTCCGGGAGGTGATGATGCGGATCTTGCGCCGGCAGCAAAAGCTGGCACAGGCTATCGAGGAGGCGGATGTAAGCGAGACATGACACGGCGGGACAAAGGGTCGACCATAAAGTAAGTTGTGAAATGGACCACAAAGAAAGTATTACCGAGGAATACCTTGAAGGGACTATCAAGATGGAGGGATGAAGATGAATCCCCAGGCACAAAAAGAACTGGAAAATGCCTTTCACGAACGGGTAAACTTTGATCCAATCGAGAGGATGCTTTACGGCCACGATACCGGAATTTTACCACGCCCTGCCAAACTGTTTCAAGGAAAGACCGTCCCGGCGGCGGTGGTCCAGCCGGAAAGCCGCGAAGAGCTGGTCAAATTGGTGCAATGGTCCCATAAATACCAGATTCCTCTGGTTCCGCGCGGTAGGGCCACGGCCGGTTACGGCGGGGCGGTGCCGGGAAAAAACGGTGTAGTGGTGGATTTTTCGCGGATGAATAGAGTTCTTGCTGTTGACGCCCAGCAGCTCACTGTCACGGTGGAAGCAGGTATAATCTGGAAACGGCTGGACGAGGCTTTAAAAGGAAAAGGCTTAACCCTTCGCTTGTACCCCACCAGCTATCCGTCTTCATCGGTTGGCGGTTGGGTTGCGCAAGGCGGCGGGGGGTTGGGCAGCTTCAAGTATGGCTGGTTTAATGAAAACATCGTCTCGGCGGAAGTAGTCCTGCCGACGGGGGAGGTACGCACTTTTGCCGGGGAAGATCTTGACCTGGTTTACGGCGCGGGTGGCATCACCGGGCTGATCAGCCAGGTGACCGTCCGGATCCGGCCCAGATTTGAGGAGCTTCTTCTGGCTGCGCGATTTGAAAATGCGACCCAACTGGCCAAATTTTTGAACCAGGTGCAAGGGATGAAACTGCCGGTCTGGTCGATCAGCTTTTTAAATCCCGAGATGGTCCGGCTCAAGAACCAGCTCCCGCCGCGGACGCACCATGGCAAATCCGAAGAGCGCCGCCCGCAGATCCCTGTAGGGTATATCGCTATTTTAGCCTGGGATCCGGGAGAGGGTCTGCAGCGCCATGCCGTGGAAGAGGTCGTGCGGTTAGCCGGCGGCAATGTGCTGGCGCAAGAGATTGCCGCCCACGAATGGGCGGAACGTTTCTCGCCCATGAAGGTGAAGAGGCTGGGTCCATCGCTGGTACCTGCGGAAGTAGTGGTGCCGCTTGCTTCGCTTGGCACGATGTTGGCCAATATCGAACGGGCCGTCCGGCTGCCGTTTGTAATTGAAGGTATGCTGGTCAAAGGCGGCGAGGTGGTGCTGCTTGGCTTCATCCCGCACGACGAGCGGACGTTGAAGTTTAACATGGCGTACCTATATTCCCTGACCACGATCCGTGTGGCCCAGAAGGTCGGGGGGCGTGCCTATTCAACCGGTTCGTTCATGGCCCATAAGGGTCCTTTCGTACTGGGCAAGAGTTGGGATAAACTCCGGGAGTACAAGCGGAAGGTCGATGTCAAAAACCTCATGAACCCCGGAAAGGTGGTTAAGAACGGGCCCCTGGGCACTCTGGTGCGGTTGGCGGAGACCGCGGAACCGCTGGTTCGTCCTTTCGCCAGCCTGGCCATGCCGAAGTTGGGCGAGCGGTCCGTCCCCAACAAGAGGATCCCCGCGGATGTAGCCTGGTATTCCTATGCCTGCGCGCAGTGCGGCTATTGCACCGAGGCTTGTACCCTGCACAGCGGGCGGCAGTGGGAGTCGGCTTCACCGCGCGGCAAATGGTACTTCTTACGGGAGGTGCTGAACGGCCGGGCCAAATTCGACCAGAAGATGGTCAACACCTTCCTGTTGTGCACCACCTGCGAAAAGTGCGACCTGGAGTGCCAGCTCGATCTGCCGATTGAGCCTTCCTGGGGCCAGATGCGGGGTGACCTGGTGCAAAACAAGGGCTATATGACCTTCCCGCCCTTTGAGATCATGGGAGCCAGCCTGAACAACCAGGGCAACATCTGGGCCGGTTTCCGCGAAAAACGGGACAGCTGGGTGACGCCGGACCTGGAGAAGAAGATTTCCAAGAAGAGCGAGATAGCTTATTTTGCCGGATGTACCGCCTCATATGTGGAGCCGGATATTGCCAAGGCGGCGGTGACCTTGCTGGATGCCGCCGGGATCAATTTCACCTACATCGGACAAGAAGAGAACTGTTGCGGAATTCCGATGCTGGTCGCCGGCAAATGGGATATCTGGGAATCCAACATGAGGAAAAATATCGCCGCCATGAAGTCCCATGGTGTAAAGACCGTAGTGACCTCCTGCCCCGCTTGCTGGCTGGTCTGGCATACGTACTACCCGCAGTGGGCTGAAAAGCTTGGTATTGAATACGGACTGGAGGCCAAACATTACTCCGAGGTGATTACGGAGCAGATTGCGGCTGGGAAGCTGCCGGCGCCGGCGGAACTGAAGGCCAAGGTGACCTTCCACGATTCCTGCCACCTGGGCCGGGCCGGAAAGATTTACGACGCGCCGCGAAACCTTCTCAAGGCTATACCAGGCGTGGAACTGGTGGAGATGGAGCATAACCGCGAACAATCCATGTGCTGCGGCTCGGTCTTGACCCGGATTGGGGAGCCCAAGCCCACCTCGGACAACCTGGGAGCAATGCGGGTACAGGAGGCGGTGGATGCAGGAGCGGAAGCGATGGTGGCCATCTGCCCGTGCTGTGAATTCCAGTTGCGGGTCAGTGCCAATAACGCCGGGATCAATATGCCGGTGAAGGATCTGGCTGCCTTGACTGCCAAAGCTTTGGGTTACGAGTTCCCCGACCCAACGGGTTATGTCTATGAGATGTGGACGGTTTTCGAAAAGATGATCGATCTCATGGAACCAGAACAGATGGCTAGCTTGATGGTGGAACTCCTGCCGCAGATGATGAAGGCCATGCCGCGTCCGCTAGGGGCGATGATGAATATGGTTCAGGCCTTGCCGCCGTCGGCGCGTTCTGCGGCGCTCGAGGCCATGCGGCCGGTCTTCCCGAAACTCTTCCCACGGTTATTGCCTGGCATGATGCCCAAGGTGATGCCTGACATGCTGGCGGCGGTGGAAAGACGCATCCCGATGCCGGATGACATGAAGAAGCAGATGCCCGACCTGATGCCCAAGGTCATGGAAAATCTGATGCCAAAGATGTTGCCCTCAATCTTGCCCCTGGTGATCCCACCGATGATCGATTACCTCAAGGGGCGCAAGACCATGTCGATTGCCGGTTGAGGACGTGTTCAGGGCATGTGGGCCATGACGGCCGAGCTACAAACAAATAGATGAGC
>JBLNCV010000118.1:0-3655 GCA_050260975.1 Syntrophothermus sp.
TATCGTATCCTCCCCCGCCAACCGCAACCCAACGCCCTCCCGCCACGTCGTGCGCCAGTTTGTGGATGATCCGCGGGATCTCCGCGTAAGAACGCATGGTCAATGACAGATGGGTCAGCGGATCCAGAAAGTGGCCGTCACAGCCATTTTGCGAGATAATCACATCCGGCGCAAAAGCTTCCACCAGGGGAACCACTGCTTCGAAAGCAGAGATAAAAGAGTCATCCTCCGTGAAGGCTTCCAGCGGCACATTCACCGAAAAACCGTAACCGTCGTTCCTGCCCCGTTCGGTGACTTCCCCGGTCCCGGGAAACAGGTACCGGCCCGTCTCGTGAAAAGAGATGGTCAACACGCTCGGGTCATCGTAAAAAGCCCATTGCACGCCGTCACCGTGGTGCGCGTCGGTGTCGATATAAGCTACTTTTGCCCCGTACCGGCGCTGCAGGTAGGCGATCGCCACCGCCACATCGTTATAAATGCAGAATCCCGACGCCCGGGATCGTTGGGCATGGTGCAATCCCCCGGCGATATTCAAGGCGTGGTCGGCCTGTCCTTCCATCACCAGATCCGCCGCGGCAAGGGTGGCGCCGGCGACCAAACCCGCGGCCTCGTGCATCCCTGCAAAGATTGGATTATCGTCGGTTCCCAGATCGAAGTTTCGGGCGTCCGGTGAAGATTCGCCCCGCGCGCTCACGGCCTTTACCGTCTTGAGGTACGCCTGATCGTGCACAAGCAATAGTTCAGCGTCGGTGGCCATCCGGGGGGGTGCCACATCCCCGGCGGGCGCCTGGGCGGCTTCTCCTTGGGCGCCTGTACCCGGCGCCAACAACCCGGTCTCCTGTAAAAGCTCCCGAGTGAGCTCAAGCCGAAGCGGGTTAAAAGGGTGATCCTCCGAGAATCTGTACTTTTGGAAATCCGGGCTGTAGACGAAAATTGCATCCCTGTTCATTCGAGTTCCACCGGCCACAAGACCCTGTAGCCCAACGCTTTGATGCCTTTGATGATCGGCCGGAGGTCCATGGCTTGCAAGCGTAGAGCCAGTACCAGACACTTCTCGCAGGATCCCGGCGTGGTAAGAATGCTGCTGATGTTTACATCATGTTCTTTGATGATCTCCGCAATGGCAGCCAGCATTCCCGGCTGATCCGGGACCTCGACCTCCAGGTGCGATCCGGGCTTGGTGGCCCCGGTCAATTCAACCAGGCGGCGTAAAACATCGGTCTCAGTGACGATGCCTACCAGTTGCTGGGCCTGAATTACCGGCAAACAGCCGATCCGGTGTTCGTATAAAAGTCGCGCCGCCTCATCAATAGGATCAAGAGGGTGCGCGGTGATTACCTGGGTGTGCATGATCTTGCTCACGGGAATCTGCTCCAAAAGCGCCGTATCGGCCGGAAACAGGCTCGACGGCCGCGCATCCCGGAGATCCCGATCGGACACGATCCCTACCAGCCGGTCCTTGTCCACCACCGGTAAATGGCGGATCCGGTGGCTCATGGCCTTGGTCAATGCCTGTTGCAGCGTGTCATTCGGGCTTACGGTGATCACCTGGCGGCTCATAATCTCCTTGACAAGCATTTCCTAATCCTCCTCCGGCAGCTGTATGAAACCATGGATGGGTGAGGTGGCGCGCCGCCCAGAAGGTGCTATGCGCGCTAAAAGACCCAACGGTTCTGGTACCGCATGGCCTCAAACCGGGCCACGGTCTCCAGTGAAACACGGGAGCCGATTCGCACCATGAGCATATTTGCCGCGTGCGAGGTAATCTCGGGGTCGTCCGTGGCGCGGGGCTCCAGCCCCACGCTTCCCATCACCTTTTGCAGCATCTTCTGGTACTCCCATACCGAAAGGCCGGTTCCCTTCAGGTCCCAGTGCCAGCAGTACTCGGTGGCAATCACGATATAATCCTCCATAAAATCGCCGGCGAAGGCCACCCGCAACAACGCGTAGCCTATCCCGGCCCGTCGCCACTGCGGAGCGACTTCGATGGCGCCCAATTCCAAAAGGCCGGGGAGTTTGACCTGGCCCCAACGTTCCAATTCATCCGGCGGGTGAAAGGTGACATAGCCTACCAAAACCCCATCCTTGTGGGCAATGAAAACACTGCCTTCCTCAAGGCCGGCAATCTCGATCAGAGCTTTTTGTTGTTCCTTGGGCAGCCTGAAACGGTCAAGCCCTGGATCCATAGCTAAACCGGACAGCAGCTCGGGCGGGGCGGGCCCTTCCACGATCGCTGAGCCGTGCGACACCCTGTGGACATGGCACCTTTCGGAGACCCCGGCTGGTTCATCCGCACTTCTCAGTTGTTCATCGGCCATCGGCAGCGCCTCCCTCTTCTTTTGCGGGTCCCAACTCCTCCAAGAATTGCCTATACAATATATTCTCGGCAATCGCGCAAAAACCTTTGAGTCTGCCCAGATTATTAATATTATATAATCTATCGGCACAAATCTCCGGTTTATGCCGGATGTAACCAATTTGCAAGGAAAACCAGGATATACAAGGAATCCGAGGTTCCAAGGAGAAAGTAGATAGATGGTATGGTAATGAAAATTTTCACGAACGAGGTGATTGCTTTGCTCCCGCGCAACAGGCTGAGCTTCAGATTGATGCTTAGCATCACCTTGATCACCATCACCGTGATGTCTTTCAGCTTTTTCCTGAACATCAACCAGCAGCGCCTGCGTGCGGTAAATGAGCTCCGCGAAAAGGCCCGCGCCATCACCAAGCAATTTCTCGCCATCCGTACCTTTATTGCCGAGAGCCAGGATACCACCGAAATCGACCGCGGGCATCAACAAGAGTATAAGCACCTGGACCCGGTAGCCGTGGAAAAGGGAATTGAAGACATCTTCGGCAAGGGCACCAAGGTAACCTTTAAAGAGATCTGGCTTGGGGCAAGCAAGCCGCAGAACATGCCCGACGCTTTTGAGGTGAACCTGGTCAAACAGTTCGCCGCCACCCCCCAAACCAAAGACCTGTGGGGCGTGGATATAAAGGAAGGACAACGGACCTTTCGCTACATGGTTCCCATTTACATGGGGGAATCCTGCCTTACCTGCCACGGCGGTGAACCAGGGGGGCAGCAGATCGGCGGTTTTCCAAGGGTGGGCCACAAACTCGGTGATTTTGTTGGCGCAATCAGTATAAATATTCCCATGGACGTCTTCGAGGCGAACCTTCGCACGGATACACTAATTTATCTGACCTTTACCATCGTGTTGATCTTATTGTCCATCACCTCAACATATGTTTTGATGAGCCGGCTGGTAACCAACCCCCTCGGCCGGCTTACCAGCATGGCCACTGAAATCGGGCGGGGCAATCTCAACATCCAGATGAATGACTTCAAGGCCTCGGGAGAGATTGGAGTGCTGGCCAGAGAGTTCAAATCCATGGCCGCCAAACTCAAAGACCTGTACCAGGGGCTGGAGGAAAAGGTGGCTGTCCGCACCCAGCAACTCACCACCGCCAACGCCCTTTTAAGCGCCCAGCAGGAGGAACTCAAAAAGATTAACCAGGAATTGTCCAAGGCCAATCGCCTGAAGTCCGAATTCCTGGCCAGCATGAGCCACGAACTTCGTACGCCGCTGACGTCGATCATCGCTTTTACCGAATTGCTCCTGGAAAAAGTCCCCGGCGAGCTCAACGAGGT
>JBLNCV010000119.1:0-6403 GCA_050260975.1 Syntrophothermus sp.
GTACGCGCCGAAGCGGAAACTTTCCACGTTCGGATGCGCGCGCAGCCGGTCGCGAATGGCTTGCCGGAGGGCGCCGGTCCCCTTGCCGTGGATAATCCGTACCTGCGGCAAGCCGGCCAAAAATGCGTCATCGAGGTATTTATCAGCCCGTTCCCAGGCCTCTTCTACGGTCAGGCCGCGTAGATCGAGTTCGGGTGAAATAGCGGCCGTCTTGGCCTTGGCCAGCGTTCCAATTCCCGTGGCCGGCGCCGCGGCTTTTGCTGCGCCAGCCTGCCTGCCCTTCTGTTCTTTTTCCACCACGGCGGGTTCCAGATCCGCCACCTTAACCGTGACTTTCATGATGCCGGCCTGCACCAGCACTTCGCCGCTGGAATTAGGTTTCGCCAGCACCTGCACATTTTGGCTTAGTGTTGTGGCATAGGCCGTATCTCCCACCTGGATCTTCATGGGGCGATTCTGCCCATCCGCAAAACGGCGGCTCTTCTCCTGAGATTCGCGAAGCTCCTGTGAGAGCGCCTCCACCTCCCACGAACGCTTCTCGACCTCCTCGCGGGCCAGTTCCGCCAGAGCTTCCTGGTCCTTGAGCTTCTGCTCACGCCGGATCTGACCGATGAGTTCGTTGATCTCCTCACGGGATCTCTTCAGAACCGATGCCGCTTCCTCCTTGGCCTTGCGCAGAACCTCGATCCGCTCCTGCTCCAGACGTTCCAGTTTGCGGCGGTACTTATCTTCCATGGCCTGCAGGCGTCTGCGGGAAGCCTCGGCCGAATCGCGTTCCTGCTCGGTGGCACGCTGGTTGTTTTCAATACTCCGGATCAAATCCTCGATCTTGGCATTCTCCTGGGTAAGCATCGCCCGGGCCGCCGCCACAATCTGCGCATCAAGCCCCAACCGGCTGGCGATTTCAAATGCGTTGCTCCGTCCGGGCCGGGCAAGTTGCAGCCGGTAAGTCGGGCGGAGGGTGGCCACGTCAAATTCCACCGAAGCGTTCTCAACCCCCTGCCGGGTGTAAGCAAAGGTTTTCAACTCGCTGTAATGGGTAGTGGCCACCGTCCTGACCTGGCGGGCGTGCAGCTCTTCCAAAATGGCCATGGCCAGCGCCGCCCCTTCTGCGGGATCCGTCCCGGCCCCGAGTTCATCAAGCAGCACCAGTGAATTCTCATGGGCTTCGCCCAAAATTTTCACGATATTAGTCATATGGGAGGAGAAGGTGCTCAAATTCTGTTCGATGCTCTGCTCATCCCCGATATCCGCGAAGACCCGGTCGAAGATCGCGGCCTCACTGCCATCCGCCGCCGGGATGTGCAGCCCGGATTGAGCCATCAGCGTCAGAAGCCCCACCGTCTTGAGAGTCACCGTTTTACCGCCGGTATTGGGGCCGGTAATCACCAGGGTGGTGAAGTCTCTGCCCAGGTGGATGTCGATGGGCACCACCTCACCGGTCAACAAGGGATGCCTGGCCCGGCGAAAATTGAGCCTGCCTTTAGCGTTTAGGGCCGGCTCGACGGCATTTTGCTCCTTGCTCAGCTTGGCCTTGGCAAACATGAAATCGATTCGCCCAAGCACCTCCACGGTGGCAAAAATCCCCTCCACCCTGGCCTGCACCAAGGCGGTAAGCCGCCGTAGAATGCGGAGAACCTCTTCCTGCTCGGCCGTCTCCAACTGGCGGAGCCGGTTGTTCAACTCCACCACCGCCATGGGCTCCACAAAAAGCGTCGCTCCACTGGCGGACTGGTCATGAATGATTCCCGGCACAAAGGCCTTGTACTCCTGCTTTACCGGCACCACGTACCGGTCGTTGCGGAGGGTTACAATCGGCTCCTGAAGATACTTTTGCGTCTCCGGGGACCGGACCAGCGAGTCCAACCGGTCCTTGACGCGATTTTGCGCGGTGCGAATCTGGTTGCGAACCCGCGCCAACTCCGGGCTGGCCGAATCCAGGACGTCCCCGAACTCGCTGATACACTGCCGGATGCCATCTTCGATCTCCTTGTAAGCTTCAATCCGGGAAGCTAAGTCCCGCAGAAGAGGGAACTTCTCATCCAGTTCTCCCAGAAATCGCTTAAGCCGCCGGCTGCTGCTTAAAGTGTTTTCGATGGCCAACAATTCTTCCGGCTCGAGAGTGGAGCCGATCTGCGCCCGGTACAACGCCCCCCGGATATCCCGGACGCCGCCCAGAGGCGCAGCGCCCTCCCGCCAGAGGATCTGCAACGCCTCCGTGGTTTCAGCCTGGGCTTGCCTCACCGCTTCCAGGCCGACCACGGGTTCCAACGCCTCAGCCAGCTCTTTGCCTACCTGAAAAGAGGCATATTCGACCAGCTTCTCCCTCACCTTGTGAAATTCCAAGATCCTTAGTGTTCTCCCGTCCACTTGCCCTCTCCCCTGAATATATTTCTTATAAATTATGCCGCGCCGTTATTCTACACCCCGGAAATAGTGGCCTTTGGTCAGGCCATTGGGGCTGATTCTTTCAAGCTCTTGCCGCATGGCCTCAAGCGACGCCTCTCCTGCGTCGTCCAGGGCCATCCGGTATAGAGAGGTCGCTTTTTCCACATAGCCGGCGTCTCTGATCCGCCCGTCAATCCGGAGACTTCTTACTCCGGCCTCCCGAAAGGCCGGCAGGTGTTCAATCATGCACAACTCCTTGGGGTTGAAGATATGCATCCGGCAGGTCTGATCCGTGGCCAGCGGGAAGACCAGGCCCAACCTGTCCTTCAATCCGAAGGTCCCCTTCAGGCAGGGCGCGCTGCAGCCGGTGTTCCGGCTACGACCGCCAAGGACCCCGCCGATGGTGCAATGGGCCGATACCATCATCGGCAAGGGCCCCTGAATCAAACATTCCACCGGCACCGGCGCCGCCGTCGCCAGTTCCCGCACCTGCGCCAGTGTAAGCTCCGGCGATAAAGCCGCCTGGAAGACTCCTTCCTTGGCCAGAAACGCCAGCGTCAGCCGGTTAAAAGGATTGAGCGTAAAATCGGCATGTACCGGGATCTCTAGCTGTGGCCGCGTTTCTCCCGCCAGGTCGCGCTCTTGTCGTTCCGGCCGATACGGTCGATGCAGCCGGGTCAACAACAGGTTCAAGACCCCCAGGTTTCCGGCGACAAGCCCATCCGGACGGTCTTCAGGGCTAGCTTCCGCCAACCTTTCCACCGACTCCACCACTCTTGGCATCTCCGCCTGAGAAGTAATCCGCGGAAAAGTCGCCAATACCTGGAGACCCCGTCGATGCCCATAGCGGATCCCTTCCAGGAGATCTACTTCCTTGCGCTCGCGGAATCGTTCCCCGCCAATGTACACCACATCCGCTCCAGCGCCGGCCGCCGCTTCCAGCCCCTCCCAATCACTTACCGCCACCGCCATAAGCGGCTTAGATGATCTTCCAGCATTTTCCACGACCGCCGGCGTTTTTGCTGGCAGGTGCATCTCGTTGGAGGCATGAACAGACGCTTGGACCGGCGCTTGCCTGGAGCCGCCCAGGCCGAACCCGGCCATCACCTGCTCCACATGATCTCTCGAAAGCGGGCGGGGCCGGCGCGCCTCTACCCTGGCATCCTGCAGGGCGGCAACTGCCCTGCGCCTGGCCTCATTAATCTCGCTGACCGGGACCATGACGCGCCCATCGATGGTTATCTCCGCCTCACCAATCTCAAACGGCGTATTGCCAAGCCGGTTAAGCTGATCCAGAACCATCTCGCGGGTTAGCGGCCGTTTCTGGGCCTCTTCCCCGATAAAACCAGTCTCCGCATAGCCGGTGAAGCCCTCAGGATCCGTCAGCGTCAGCTTCAAAGGCAACCCGACTGCTGCTTCAACCCGGGCATTCACGGGGATCTTCCGGATCTCCCGCGACGATCGGTACGACGCCTCGGCTTGCGCGATTAGGCGGGCATCCCTGGTCTTGAAGATCCGATCCCCCACCCCGAACTGCCCTGGAATCTCAAGCACCACGATCTCACCTGGGCTGGCGTGCACGAGAGATTTGGATGGTGCGGCACCGGCGCGGCTGGACACTGCAACATGGTCTGATACGGCGCCCGAGATGGTCGAAGCAGACCAGATCTGCGTCACATTGAAACCCACCCGGCCGCCATGAGTTACCCAGACTTCGAGCCCATCGCCCACCGACAGCTCATCTTCCAATTTAACACTGGCCAGGCGCCGTTCCCGATCGTAGCCAACCACCCGTCCGACCAGCCGCCCGCGATTGTTTGGCCGTTTGTAGCTCATCAAGTCCCGGCCCGGGTTTCCGTAAAAATAACCGGTTGTGAACCCCCGGTTGAAGATCTGCTCCAGGTCTTTCTTTTCCTGCTCGGAGGGCACGGGCCTTTCGCCCGTCCACCACCGGTCGATTACGTCACGGTAGATCCGGATCACGGTGGCCACGTATTCCGGGCGTTTCATCCGCCCCTCTACCTTGAAAGAGCGCACGCCGGCTTCGGCCAGTTCCGGGAGATGCTCGCTCATATTCAGGTCCCGCGGGCTCAAAAGGTAGGTGCCCGTCTTCTCCACGTCCATGACCGGCTGGCCCTGCTTGTCCACCAGGGTGTACTCCAGGCGGCAGGGTTGCGCGCACATCCCGCGGTTGCCGCTACGCCCGCCGATCAGGCTGCTCATCAGGCATTGGCCGGAATAGCTGAAACAAAGGGCCCCGTGTACAAAAAACTCCAATTGAATGGGGGTTTGCCGGTGAATCTCCGCCACCTCGGCCAGGCTCAGCTCACGGGCCAGGACCACCCGCTCAAATCCCAGCCGGGCAAGATACTTTGCCCCCTCAGCATTATGCACGGTCATCTGGGTGCTTCCATGCAAGGGCAGGTTGGGAACCAGACGCCCGGCCAGGTAGGCCAGCCCCAGGTCCTGGACGATGATCCCGTCCACACCCAATTCATAAAGGGAGACCAGATACCTGGCCACCTCTTCCAGTTCGCTGTCTTTAATCAAGATATTGACGGTGACATACAGGTTCACGCCCCGGACATGCACGTATTCCACCGCCCTGGCCAGCTCTTCCGGGCCGAAATTGGCCGCGTACCGGCGGGCGTTGAAGAGTTGCCCTCCCAGGTAAACGGCGTCGGCGCCATTCTCCACCGCCGCCACCAGCGCGTCCCATTCCCCCACCGGCGCCAACAACTCGGGCTTATTCAAAAGGCTCTTTGCCGGCAATCGTCTCTGCCCCCGGTTTCTTCTCTTTTTGTCCCGGTCTTATTATATCAAAGCCTGCCGTAAAATAAAATGCCCTCATCGGCGGAACAATCGTCGCAAAGTATGCCAGATGGTCCGGCGTTCCACCCCCTGTACGGCGAGCAGATCCACCGTGCGCATCTGCTCGCTCCCCACAAAAGCCCGGAATTTGCCCGCAACCTCTCCGGGCAAGATCGGGGCGGTCAGGTCCGGCTTTACATCAGCAGCTCCCATGATCAGGCCGGTTTCGTCCTTGCGCAAGATCAACCGCAACGGCTCGGAAGTAATTAGCGGCACATCGTCGACCAAACCGTTTTTCACTCTGGCTCTCATAACCACCTCGCCGCTTTTGACCATATTTACCGGGCTGAAATTTTCAAACCCATACTCCAACAAGGTTGCAGCATCTTCCCACCTGTCCTTGCTCTTCAGCACCACGGCGATCAATTGCCAGCCGTCCCTGGTGGCCGAAGCCACCAGGCATTCGCCGGCCTCGGTGGTGGTCCCGGTCTTCACCCCGTCAGCCCCTTCAAAAGTCCACAAAAGCTTGTTGGTATTTTCAAGTTGCCGCGCCCAATTGCCGCCGTGGCTTTCCACATTCTTTTCCCTGGTCCGGACTATCTCTCGAAAGGCCGGTATCTGCAAGGCACGCATGGTCATCAACGCCAGGTCGAAAGCGCTTGAATAGTGCCCGGCCGCTGGAAGTCCGTTGGGATTTACAAAGTTGGTGTTCCAGGCCCCAAGTTCCGCCGCTCGCTCATTCATCATCTTTACAAAACCTTCCTGATTCTTTCCCAGGTGTTCGGCAATGGCCGCCGCCGCATCATTGCCCGATTCAATCAGCAGGCCGCCCAAAAGATCCCGCAACCGGAACGTATGCCCTGGTTCTATCTCCAACGAGGAACCATCCACCTCGATTGCCGATCTCCCCACTGTCACCAGATCGTCGAGGTTTCCCCGCTCTAAAGCCAGGATTGCCGTCATGATCTTGGTGGTACTGGCGGGGGGCCGTTGTTGATGCTCATTTTTCCCGTAAAGCACCGTGGCGCTGGCCGCGTCGATCAGCACCGCCGCCTCCGCCGAAAGCCCGGGTCCCCGGTCATAATCGCGCACATACTGGATGATGGGGCGAATCGCTTTTGTCGAAGCCGGCTGGTCAGAATGAAATACTCGTCCCGTGATGAGCGCAAGTAAAAGAACAGCGGCCACCAGGTAGGTAAACCGC
>JBLNCV010000120.1:0-4030 GCA_050260975.1 Syntrophothermus sp.
GATAACCTCCACCTTGTAGCCCATCTCTTCCAGCCTGGCTTTCAAGATCCCGGTCTGGGTCTTCTTTCCTGATTGGTCTATTCCTTCGATGGTGATTAGCATTCCTGCATCCCCAACTCCCAATAGTTGTAAGCCATCGTTGAGTAGTTCGGCTGCGGCGCGCAAACTCCTTCTCCGCGCAATCTCCTTCTCCGCGTGAAAAAGAGGGGCGCCTTCGCCCCCTCCGTGCAACTTTGCCATCTTCCAACTTTGCTATCTTGCGGCATCCAGGGGCATCCTGCGCCGCAATCATGCCATTCGTGGCATCCTGCGCCGCAATTATACCATCCGCGGCATCCCAACAGGTCACACCCCGGAGGTGCCGTCGTTGAATCCCACCGTCACACGCTCGTTCTCCAGGATCACCGGCACCTCGGCCCGGCCTCCGGACAACTCCAGCATGTGATTGTAAGCCTCTTCGTCCCTTTCCACGTCAAAATACTCGATTCCAAAATCGTGCGTGGCATAATACTCCATGGCTGCCTGCGTGTAAGGGCAGTCCTTTTTGCCATAAATCTGCACTTTGGCGAACGCCATGACCACTTTCACCTCCTCAAATAGTCTGCCAAAAGTGCAGTTCGCCCATTCCAACATTGCTGGATCTGGATATTCCCTCATTACTGGATCTGGATATTCCCTCCGGCAATCGCTGTCTCGCCAATCTTATAATTGACATCGGGACCGGTGATGGTGATCCCAAACTTGTCCGCTCCGGCGCCGGGTTCTCCCATATCCCGCAGCCGCAGGACAAAGCGGTAGCCATCAGCGCCGTTCAGCCTCCCGGCGCCCTCCACCACCGTAGTATTTCCCTCGATGCGCACCGCGGCAATCTCCTGGCCGTGGAACTTCAAGCCGGCCTGATCATCCTGGTACTGCAGTTCTCCCTTGCCGGCAAAAGTTGCGCCCTGGTAGTGGACATTGAACCCGAAGTCGGCCCCGGCGCCGGCAACCGGCTCGATCCAGCCCCCACCGGTGGCCTTGACCGCGTCATCTTCCAGGGCTTCCAACAACACGCGGCCGGTGGCCTGGGCCGGCGCTGGCAGCTTCAGCAGGCGGGAGAGGGTCGGCGCCAGGGTGATGATCTGGTTTTGCAGATCAAACGTCAACCCTTTGCGGACGCCCGCCCCGGCCAGGGCGAAGAAGACATGCTGGGAGCTTGGATCCTGGGAGTCGTGCTGGCCCCGCGCGATATAGTTCTTGTTGAAAGTGGACTTGAAGTTATAAGGGGGCTTCGGCCAGATCAAAAGTTGACCGGTAAGCGGGTCGGCACCGCGCTCCGCCAATTCTTCCCTGGTCCGGTGGCCTCCGTAATAGGGCTTGGCTTTGACCGCCTCGACAATCCGGTTGTACTCCTCGGCGGTAATCGGCCACCGGAAAGAAAGTTGCACCTGCAATCCCACGCCTACCGCCACAATCCTGGTGTCCGCGGCAGCCCTGTCGCCTTCATAGAGAAATTCCGTCTTGCAACCAAGGCCATTTAAGGTCTGCAACAGATCCGGCAGGCTGGAGTACCCCTCATACGGCGTCATGCCGTGATCCCCCGTCAGAAAGATCACCGTTTCATCATAGATTCCAATATCCTTCAACGCCTGGACAAGCTTGCCCAGAGTGTCGTCCATGTAGATCAGCCACCTGACCAGCCGATCCATCCGTTCCGCCTCGGTGGAAGCCGGCGGCACGCCCCAGATCGTGGCGTCGTTATGTCCGATGGCATCCAGATCGTCCGCATAGATCGCCAGAAGACGCGGTTTCTCCGGCATGATCACCGAAGTGCGGCCCGAATTTACCTCCTCGCCACGGAGAATCTTGACGGCCTCCTCGACACGCAACTTCCAGTCCCCGCCCGGCTGGATGTACAGGTAACGGGGGTTTTCCCAATACGCGCCCCTGCCCAGGAGCATAAACTGCTGTACCGACGCGACAGGCATGCCCGCCTCTTTAAATACCTCGGCGATAGTCTGGGCGTTGTTTTCCCGCCACGTGCCCTTTACCAGGTTATCCACCGGATCATAATACCGGTACCTGTTTCCGTGCACCACCGGCCAGGCTCCGTCCACGATGCTGGTCTGCATGGGATTGGTGATGCTGGGAATGCCGCTTCCCGTCTGGCTGTAGAGCACACCTTCCCTGAGCAATGCGTTGATATTGGGGGTGCCGGAGTACGGCGGCTGGTTGGCCAAAGTAAAATAGTCATAGCGAAAACCATCCCAGTTGATGTAGACCGCATACTTCGGCTCCGCCGCGGATGCCAGGCTCGTTGCCGCAAACCAAGATCCCAGCGCTAATACGAAAAGCAGCAGCAAGAAGATCTTCCCCTTCATCTTTTGTGCCTCCCTTTATCAATTTTTGGCTGCCCGGACATTTCCTGGCAACCGAAACCATACTTCGTTTTTGACGTAAAATTCCCTTCATATATTTAACCCTGGCCGCCGCGACGGCATCCGCGGGATCCTGGCTTAATTTTTTTCGTAAAAGGCACTTGGCTTTTCTGGCAGGCTGTGGTAAAATGAATTACATGTACACAACTTCGTGCACAAAAATTTCGGCGCCAGGGAGGTCGGCAAATTGAATAAGTTCGCATTTCTGGTCCACCCGTTGAAGCCTCAGGACATCACCAAGAAGGTCAAGATTCTGGGAAAACTCCCAGATAAGACCATCGAAGGAATACTTGCCATGTGGCCGCCGTTCAAGGCCGGGCACGCCACGGGAATTCGCTCCAAAACCGGAGCGGAGATCGAGGGGTGGTTCATCGCCTTGCCCCGCACGCCGCGGCAATTGATGGAGATGCCCGTGGAAAAGGCCTACCGGGAGATCATTCAAGCCGGCCGCCTGGCGGAACGGCTTGGCGCGCAGATCTTCGGCCTGGGCGCCTTTACCAAGGTGGTTGGAGACGCGGGAGTGACCGTGGCCCGGAATCTCTCCATCCCCGTCACCACGGGAAACAGCTACACCGCCTACACGTCCATTGAAGGGGCCAGGGTCGCGGCGCAAAAGATGGGTATCGATTTTAAGACCGCAAAGGTGGCGGTGATCGGGGCCACTGGCGCCATCGGCAGCGTGATCAGCCGCATCCTGGCCAAGGACGGCATCAGCCACCTGACGCTGGTGGCCAGGGAGCAGGAAAAGCTCGAGGCGCTGGCGAAAGTAATCCGGGCGCAGGGAGATCCGCACGAAAGCAGCAACCTGAATGTCGCGGTGTCCACCGACATTAACCGCGCCGTCAGTGAAGCCGATGTGGTCTTTACCGTCACCAGCGCCATCGGAGGGCTCATCGATCCTCAGTATCTTAAACCAGGCGCGGTGCTCTGCGACGCGGCCCGACCCAGAAACGTGGCCAAAGAAGTGGTGGAAAAGCGCAAGGACGTCCTGGTCATCGAGGGCGGCGTGGTGGAAATGCCCGGCAAAGAGGCGACCGCCGGGATGAATATCGGGTTGCCGCCCAAGATGGTGCTGGCCTGCATGGCGGAAACCATGGTGCTCACGCTGGAAGGCCGCTTCGAATCTTATACCCTCGGCCGGGATCTGGATATGGAAAAGGTGGAAGAAACGGGCCGGCTGGCGGCCAAGCACGGCTTCAAGCTCGGCGGGCTGCGCAGTTTTGATGCGCAATTGTCCGAGGAAGACATCGCGCGGGTCAAAGAAAGCGCCCGGCGCACCCCGGCGACAGGCAAGACCAGGGCCGACGCCAAGTATCCGGCATCAAAAACCGGAGAATCCCTGGCAACGACATAATTGGAATAACGGCAAAGCCTGAATAAAGAACCTCTGCCACGACATAAATCATTGACGATGGAATCCCTGATTGCAGGTGGGAGAGCCCATGGCGAGCTTTAGCGGTTTCAGCGACCTGAAAGATCTTCCGCTCTTCGCCGGCCTGCCGGAAGAAGAACTGCGTGATTTTGGGGCCATGTTCGAGGAGAAGACCTTTCGCAAAAGGGAGCGTCTCTTTGCCTCGGACCGGGCCACGGACTCCATCTACTTCGTCAAGCAG
>JBLNCV010000121.1:0-8723 GCA_050260975.1 Syntrophothermus sp.
GGCTCCGAGGCGCGCCGGTCCATCGCCGTTCTTGCCGGAATTCTTAAACAGGCTTTGCGGAAATGTAATCTGCCGGAGGCGGCCATTGGACTGGTGCCCGTCACGGACCGGGCGGCGGTTACCTTCCTGGCCAGGCAGGACAAATATATAGACGTTCTTATTGCCCGCGGCGGGGAAGAACTCATCCACACTCTGGAGCGGGAGGCCACGGTGCCTCTCTTCAAGCACGGCAAAGGCGTATGCCATACCTACGTTGATGCGCGGGCGGATCTGGAGAAGGCCGCGGAGATCGTTTTCAACGCCAAGGTGCAGCGGCCTGGGGTCTGCAACGCCATGGAGACTCTGCTGGTGCATCAGGAGATCGCCGGCGCCTTTCTCCCGGGGATTTGCGCCAGGCTGCGGGAGGCTGGGGTCGAACTACGAGGGTGCGAGCAAGCCCGGACGCTGGTTCCCGGGATGCAGCCGGCCACGGAGGAGGACTGGGCGGCTGAATACCTGGCGCTGATCCTGGCTGTCCGGGTGGTGCCGGATCTGGATGCCGCCATCGCCCACATCAGGCGGTACGGCAGCCTCCATACAGAGGCCATCGTCACGGAAGACTACCCTAATGCCATGCGGTTTTTACGGGAAGTGGACGCTTCGGCCGTCCTTGTCAACGCTTCCACCCGGTTTAACGACGGCGGCCAGCTGGGCTTAGGCGCGGAGATCGGCATCAGTACCCAAAAATTGCACGCCAGAGGGCCGCTGGGTCTGCGCGAACTCACCAGCACCAAATTTGTGGTGCTGGGGAACGGGCAAGTCAGGAGTTAAAAAAGAAGGATTTTGCAATTCAATGCTGAAAATATAATCTGCTATGGAAAAGATGCCAAAAGGTTTCAAAGTTGGGATCATGGGCGGGACCTTCGATCCGATCCATTACGGTCATCTGGTGGCGGCTGAAGCCGCACGGGCCGAGTTCAATCTACAACAGGTCATCTTTGTACCCACCGGCCGGCCGCCTCACAAAGAGGGGCTGGAGATCTCGGACGCCAAAGACCGGCTCTTGATGACCACTCTGGCCACCCTGACCAATCCTTATTTTGACGTCTCCAGGGTGGATATCGACCGGCCGGGCCTGACCTATACCATCGATACCATCAGAGATCTACGGCAGATTTACGGGCCGGAGGCCGCATTATATTTTATCACGGGCGCGGATGCGCTTCTAGAAATCCTTAGCTGGAAGGACGCCGCCGAACTGGTGAATAAATGCCAGTTTATAGCGGCATCAAGGCCGGGGTACTCGCTTGGCCAATTGGAAAAAGCGCTGGGCAGCTTCTTTACCGAAAACAGGCGCGTGTTTCATCTTCTGGAAGTTCCGGCTCTGGCCATCTCTTCCACGGATATCAGGGAGAGGGTTCGTTCCGGGAGGCCCATTCAGTACCTGCTGCCGGAGACGGTGGCGTATTACATCATGAAAAACCACCTCTACATTGAAAGGTCTGCATAAAGGTTCTGCATAAAAAAGGAAGTGGTTGCATAGTATAGTACGGTAAGCCAGATAATGCGCCGGTCCAGGACCGGGATTCCGGTTGAACGGCTTTATAGGTTTCTGTGCGGCTTGCTTTCCATGGTTTCTGCTGGTTTTCGAGGTTGCGCAAAGGGGCTGCCTTCTCATGAAAACTTAGGTTGCAGGCGAACCAAGGTGCGAAAAGCCTTGGTTTTTAATTTAAGTACATAGGAAAGCGAGGTGGGAAGATGACCAAGACGCTTTATGTGGGAAACCTGCCGTGGTCAACCTCAGAGGAAGAACTCTCGGCCGCTTTTTCGGCGCATGCTAACGTGAAAAGCAGCCGGATTATTACCGACCGCGAGACAGGTCGTTCCAGGGGCTTCGGTTTTGTGGAAGTGGATGACGAAGACGTGGAGCGGGTAGTGGAGGCGATGAACGGCGCTGAATTCGGCGGCCGGGAGATCGTGGTCAATGAAGCCAGACCCAGGCAACCACGGCTTTAAGCACTGCATAACAAACCGGTAGACGGCAGGGAGCTTCCCTGCTTCCTTTTTTGTGGGGTGAGATGGTTGGAAGAAGAGAAGCTGGTTGAAAAGGTAAAGGAAATTCTTTCCTCGGAGCGTCTGGCGCACACACTGGGTGTGGTCCAGACGGCAAGGATGCTTTCGGAAAAGTACGGAGCCGACTCGGGAAAGGCTGTGATTGCCGCTCTTCTGCATGATATTGCCCGGGACCATGACAGGAATACCCTCTTGCAAATGGTGAGAAATTTTGGTATAGTAATTGATGAGGTTTCCGCGGCACAGCCGGAACTTCTTCACCAACTTGTTGGCGCTGAGCTTGCCAGGCGTGACTTTGGCATTACGGATCCAGCGATCATAAACGCGATTCGCATTCACACTACAGGGTCGGTACGGATGTCGTTGTTGGACAAGATCGTCTACCTGGCGGATTTTATTGAGCCCGGGCGGGATTTTCCCGGCGTGGAACAGATTCGGAAGAAGGCCTGGGAAGATCTTGATGAAGGGTTATTGGCGTCCACCGTGAATACGATAAGATATCTCCTCGAAAAGGGAAAGCTCATCCACACTTCCACAGTAGCTTTATACAACGAACTTCAACTTATCAAATCGCGCCAGGAATAACAACTACGAACCAGAGAGGTGGTACCGTGGGCAAGCACGTGAGACGCAGGCATGACGGGTTGCCGCGGAAAGACAGTGCTTCAGTGGCGAAAGAGTCGGCTGGATTGAAGTGGGATGGCAATCCAAGTAATTCTTTTGCCGAGGAGAAGGCTTTGCGTGCGCCCATCTCCAGGCGTAGCGGCGGGGGGCGGGTCTTCTTCTATCTGGGGGTTGTCCTGCTTTTGGCGGCGGTGGCCCTCTTGGCAGCGGTTTATACTTTTTTCACGGGCTCAACGGATCCATTTTCCCAGACTGGATTGGGCAATCTCGACCGCCCGGTCAATATACTGGTAATGGGCGTTGACTCGGGTATCGAAGGCTTCGCCCGGTCGGACACCATGATGCTGGTCAGTCTCAGTCCCGGCCGGAAGGGGATCGATATCCTGTCGATTCCCCGTGACACCCGGGTGCAAATTCCGGGGCGGGCGGGTTGGTACAAGATCAATGCGGCCTTTGCGTATGGGGGGCCGAAGCTCGCGGCCCGGACAGTGGGAAACTTACTGGGAGTGCGGGTGGATCACTATCTGCTCATGGATTTTGAGGGCTTCGCCAGGATGATCGACACCCTAGGCGGGGTAACGATACAAGTAGATAAACCGATGGATTATGATGATAACGCCCAGAACCTGCATATTCACCTGAAGGAGGGGCGGCGCCATCTCAACGGCAAGGAAGCTCTCGGTTATGTCCGGTTTAGGGGAGACGGGTTGGGCGATATCTCACTGGTGGATCCCTCCCATCAGGTTTTTGACGGCAGGGTGGAACGGCAGCACCGGTTTATCCGGGCGGTAAGCGAGCAAATCTTTCGGCCTGGCGCTATTGCCAAAGTGCCGGCTCTTTTATCGCAACTGGGCCAGGCAGTCCAATCGGACATGCCAAAAAGGCAGATGTTGCAGTATGGACTCTTCGCGAGAAGGATGGGACCAGCGGGGATTCGGGCCGAAGTGCTTCCGGGAATCGGCCAGCAGATTGACGGAGTGAGTTATTGGGTGCCGGACCTGGAAGCGGTACGACGCCTTTCTGCTCAATTGCGCTCCGGGGCGAGCGCCGGGGGCGCTAAAGGAGCTGACCCCATGAAGGTTCCCGGGCAAGATACAGCTATGCTGGTATCTAACTAGTCTTTTCAAAGCAAGCGTGGCTTTGGTCGGTGAGAAGCTTTTGGAGCGAGAAAGCGAATTTTTAGGGGGCACCAAGCAGGAAAGGGGGCGGGAGCGGGTTTGCCAAATATGCAATGGGAACGGGTTGCCTGGCTGGCGGTGGAGGCTGCCGAATCAAAGAAAGCCCTTGATGTGGTTACTCTGGATATGCAGAAGGTCACGCTGTTGACGGACTACTTTGTGATCGGTAGCGGGACGTCCACGGTCCATGTAAAAGCGATTGCCGAGGCGGTTGAAGAGAAGCTGGCCGAAGCTGGCGTCCGGCTGATTCACCGGGAGGGGGTAAACGGCGGCCGGTGGGTGTTGTTGGATTATGGGGATGTGGTGGTGCACATCTTTCACCGGGACGAACGGGAATTTTACGACCTGGAGAGGTTCTGGCACCAGGCGCCTCACGTAAATTTTAATCATCTCCGGGAAAGAAGTGGCACTTGACATCCTGGCAATCTTGGCTTATAATGTACACCGTAGCCTTGATAAAGATTCGATGACGAGGAGCAGTAGGGATCCGGGCGGCCAAGAGAGCCGGCGGCAGGTGCAAGCCGGTGCCGGTAGGGAACCGAACCTCACCTCCGAGAACCGCGGGTGAAGCTCTGGAAGATTGAGCGGCGCCAAGAAGCGAGGGATGCGAGGCCGCAGGGAGCGAGGCGACGGAGGCGTACTGGTGGTACGCCGAGGAGCCGAGACGACCGACGACGGACGCGATGTCCTAGTACGGGGCGTGCGCCAGGAAGGCGCGTAACGCCCGGTGAAATGATGCAGACCGATGCTTATTGGCGGCGCGAATTAGCTCGCGGCGGTAGCGACCGTTATAGCTTAATAAGTGGGTAACGTGGGGCTGTAGCTCAGCTGGGAGAGCGCTTGAATGGCATTCAAGAGGTCGACGGTTCGATCCCGTTCAGCTCCACCATTTTTACCAATTTGGGTGGTACCACGGGAGTTTTGCCTCTCGTCCCTGGCGGACGAGGGGTTTTTAATTTTGGCGAAAGGGGTAGTGCCGGTGCAGGAGAAGTACCTGTTTTCAACCATCGAAGAGAAGTGGCAAAAGATCTGGGAAAAGGAGAAGCCTTACGAGGCCAGAAGTAACCAGGGGAAGAAGTACTATTGTCTGGAGATGTTTCCCTACCCCTCGGGAAGGCTGCACATGGGCCATGTGCGCAACTATTCAATCGGAGACGTGATTGCGCGGTTCCACCGGATGCGGGGCGACAACGTCATACACCCCATGGGGTGGGATGCTTTTGGGCTGCCGGCGGAGAATGCGGCGATCAAGCACAAGATCCACCCGGCGGATTGGACCTGGCAGAATATCGATCACATGCGCGCTCAGATGAAACGGCTGGGGTTGAGTTACGACTGGTCCCGGGAGGTGGCCTCCTGCGCCCCCGAATATTATCGGTGGACCCAGTGGTTCTTTTTGCAGCTTTATAAAAAGGGCATGGCTTACAAGAAGAAGGCGGCGGTCAACTGGTGCCCTTCCTGCGCGACGGTGCTGGCCAACGAGCAGGTGGTGGACGGGCATTGCGAGCGGTGCGACACCGAGGTGACCAGGACGGACCTGGAACAGTGGTTCTTCAAGATTACTGACTATGCCGATAAGCTCTTAGCCAATCTGGAGAAGCTCACCGGCTGGCCTGACAAGGTCAAGATCATGCAGGAGAACTGGATCGGGCGCAGCGAGGGCGTGGAAGCCTTCTTCAAGACGGAAAGCGGCATTCCCCTGCCGGTCTTCACCACCCGGCCGGATACCATCTACGGTGTAACTTACATGGTGGTGGCGCCCGAACACCCGGTGGTGGAGGAGTTAATCAAGGGAACGCCCAATGAGGCGGCGGTACGGCGGTTTATCGCCGAAGTCAGGGCTCAGGACGAGATCACCCGCACCTCCACCGAGACGGAGAAGAAGGGCATTTTCAGCGGGGCTTACGCCGTCAACCCGGTCAACGGGGCGAAGGCACCGATCTGGCTGGCCAATTACGTGCTGGCAAGCTACGGCACCGGGGCGGTAATGGGGGTGCCCGCCCACGATCAACGGGACTTTGAGTTTGCCAGGAAGTACGGCCTGCCAGTGGTGGTGGTGATCCAGCCACCCGATCGGGAACTGGACGCCGCGGCTATGCGGGAAGCCTATGTGGATGAGGGCAGGCTGGTTCGTTCCGGGCAGTTTGACGGTCTGGACAACCTGGCGGCCATCCAGGAGATTGGCCGGTATATGGAAGAGAAGGGTGTCGGCCGGCGCACGGTAAACTACCGGTTGCGGGACTGGCTGGTCTCGCGCCAGCGGTACTGGGGCGCGCCGATTCCGATTGTCTATTGCCCGGATTGCGGGACGGTTCCGGTGCCGGAGAAGGACCTGCCGGTGCTTCTCCCCAGGGATGTGGAGTTTACCCCGCACGGGGAGTCGCCGCTGGCCAAGAGCGAGAGCTTTGTCAACACCACCTGCCCGCACTGCGGCGGTCCGGCCAGGCGGGAGACGGACACCATGGACACCTTTGTCTGCTCGTCCTGGTATTTTGCCCGGTATACCGACGCCACCAACCGGGATCTGCCCTTCGCAAAAGCGGAGGCTGACTACTGGCTGCCGGTGGATCAGTATATCGGCGGGGTGGAACATGCCATTCTGCATTTGATGTACGCCCGGTTTTTCACCATGGTGATGCACGATCTGGGGCTTCTGGAGACGCAGGAACCCTTCACCAACCTCTTGACCCAGGGCATGGTGCTCATGGAGGGCTCCAAGATGTCCAAGTCCAAGGGGAACATCGTGGACCCGGACGAGATCGTGAACACCTACGGCGCGGATACGGCAAGGCTCTTCATCCTCTTTGCCGCCCCGCCAGAGCGTGATCTGGAGTGGAGCGAGCAGGGGGTCGAAGGCTCTTACCGGTTCCTGGCGCGGGTATGGCGCCTGGTGGCGGATTTGCAGGAGCGGATCAAAGCTGTACCCGGTTATGCACAGGGGGATGCGGGTGTTTCGGGCGAAAGCCGTTCCGGCGGGTTTGCCAAGATCAAGGGCGATCTGCCCAGATCGGCGAAGGATTTGCGCCGCCAAACGCACCAGACCATCAAAAAGGTCACCGAGGACATCAGTATGCGGTTCAACTTCAACACGGCCATCAGCTCCATCATGGAGCTGGTGAACGCGGCTTACCTGTACAAGGATCGGGTGCCCGCCGGCGAACAGGCACCGGAAGTGTTGCGGGAGCTGGTTGACACATTGTTGCTGCTGCTGGCGCCCTTCGCCCCGCACATCACCGAGGAGTTGTGGCATGAGCTGGGCAATTCCCGGAGCATCCACAGCCTGCCGTGGCCCAGCTATGATCCTGTGGCTTTGGCGGCCGAAGAGATGACCATTGTGGTCCAGGTGAACGGCAAGGTCCGGGATCGCCTGACTGTGCCGGTGGATATCGAACAGGAGGAGCTTAAAGCAGCGGCTCTCAGCCTGGAGAAGGTCAAGGAGTTTACCGGCGGCAAGTCCATCGGAAACGTGGTTGTCGTGCCGAAAAAACTGGTGAACATTGTGGTGAGATAAGAATGCCGGTCGCCTCCGAACCAGGGGGGCTTCTTTTGAGATTCAATCTTTTTTGAGATACCAAGTCAAGGAGGGTTTTAAAAATGGAAATTTTCATAGACACCGCCAATTTGGATGAGATTCGCAAGGTGGCCGAACTAGGGGTTGTCAGCGGAGTAACCACCAACCCTTCGCTGATCGCCAAGGAAGGCCGTGATTTTCGCCAGACAGTGCTGGAGATCTGCGAAATAATCGATGGGCCCATCAGCGCCGAGGTGGTTAGCCCCGATGCGGACGGGATGGTGAAAGAAGCGGAGGAACTGGCCGGTTGGTCGCCGAACATCGTGATCAAGGTGCCTATTACGATGGAGGGGCTGAAGGCGGTTAAACGGCTGTCGGAAAAAGGGATCAAGACCAATGTGACCCTGATCTTCTCCCCAAACCAGGCTCTGCTTGCCGCCCGAGCTGGTGCGACTTACGTGAGCCCGTTTGTAGGCCGGCTGGATGATGCAAGCCACGACGGGATGCAGCTGGTGCAAGATATCGCGGAGATCTACGCGATTTACGGCATCGAGACGCAGATCATCGCCGCCAGCATCCGCCATCCCTTGCACGTGATCGAGGCCGCCAAAGCGGGCGCGGATATCGCCACGATACCCTACAAGGTCATTGAGCAGATGGTTAAACACCCCCTGACCGATATCGGGATCGAGCGGTTCCTGGCCGACTGGGCCAAGGTGCCGAAGAAGAAGTAGCCCGAGATCAGGGTCTCGAAGAGGAGAGTACGTGCCAGGTTTGAAGAGGAAGTTCCCGGGCCCCGACGGTGTTCGTGCCTGAAGAGGATCTGCCGGTGCTTTTGCCGGATGTGGAAGACTTCAAACCTTTGGGCACCGGCCAGTCCCCCCTGGCGTCGGTGCCGGAATGGGTAAAGGTCTCCTGCCCGAGATGCGGCCGTGAGTCCAGGCGCGAAACCGACGTCGATGAGCAAATCCAGGGGCAATGTTGTAAATCCGGATGAGTATTTCGACCGGTACGGCGCCGACACGTTTCGGACCTACTTGATGTTCATGGGGTCGTACGAAGATGGCGGCGACTTCACCGACGCGGGTATCGCGGGGTGCACAGGTTCCTGCAGCGGGTCTGGGGACTGGTGCAACGGTTTAAAGAAGGCGCGGCGGATCAATCAGTTCCGAGCAGAGAAAGCACGGGGGATCGAGCGGCAGCGGCCGGGGGTTCGAATCTGCCGGAGGAGAATGCTCGAATGCTCCACCGGACCATCGCGAAGGTCACCCGGGGCATGGAAGCGCTAAAGTACAACACTTCCATTGCGGCGCTGATGGAGTATCTCAATGAACTCCAGAGCCGTGAGCAATCCGGCG
>JBLNCV010000122.1:0-3881 GCA_050260975.1 Syntrophothermus sp.
AAAGATCATTACACGAAAACCGGAGGTGTTTCAAAATGGCTCTGGCTGAACCCCTCGTTTATGCCGCCAAAGCAGTGACCCTGAGCAAGAAGGATCTGGCGCCGCTCATCTCGCAACTGGCCGGGAAGTACCATATTTACGGACCTGCCAGAAAGGACGGCGAGATAGCCCTGGGCCCGATCCGGACCGCGGAAGATCTGGAACTTGACTATGTTACGACCCTGCTGCCTCCTAAAAAATACTTTTACGCTCCCTTTGACACTATCTTTTCGTTCCACCGGGAAGAAGGGGTAATTCACAAAGAGGCTCCCGAGGAGCCGAGGATCCTCTTTGGGCTGCACCCTTGCGATGTCCATGCCCTTCTCCTGCTGGATCGGGTCTTTACCGGCCAGTATGAGGACGACCGGTATAAACGGAAACGGGAGAATACGCTGATTGTTGCTCTAACCTGCAACCGGCCTGGAGAAAACTGTTTTTGCTCATCCTTTGGCACCGGCCCCAATCTGGATCGTGGGTACGACTTGCTGCTCACTGATCTCGGGGACCGTTACCTCCTGGAGGCTGGCAGTGGGTCCGGAGAAGAGCTGTTACGGGGGATGCGCCTGAAAAAAGCCGATTCCCAGGCGTTTTTGGCCAAAGAAAATACGATTCGGCTGGCGAAAGGCGCCATCAAGAAGAAGATCAACGTTGACAATCTCCCGAAGGTCCTCAACCAGAACTTCGGGCACGGCATCTTGGCCAAACTCAAGGAGGAATGCCTGGCCTGCGGCGCCTGCACCATCGTCTGCCCGACCTGCTACTGCTTCAACGTCTTTGACAAGCTGGATCTGACCCTCAAGCACGGCGAGCGGCAGATCGTTTGGGATTCCTGCATGCTCCTGGAATTCGGAGAAGTGGCCATGGGAGGCAATTTCCGCCGGACGCGGGCCGCGCGGGTCAAACAGCGAATTTATCACAAACTGAGTTACTTCGAGACCCAGTACGGTACTTTGGGTTGCGTGGGATGCGGCCGGTGCGTGACCGCCTGCATCAAAAAGATCGATCCCACTGCGATTGTGAACGCTATAAGGGGGGAATAACGTGAGGAACTTATTCAAGCCGGAGACCGCTGTAATCAAAAAGATCACGGCTCAGACCCCGGATACGGCGACCTATACCCTGGCCTTCGCCGATGAAAGGAAACAGGCTGAATATTCTTTCCAGCCGGGTCAGTTCAACATGATTACCCTTCTGGGAATCGGGGAAGCGCCAATCTCCATCAGTTCACCTGCCGACGAGCGCTCCACATTTGATCACACCATCCGGCGGGTGGGAAACCTTACCAAAGCCCTGGCTGGCCTGAAGGAAGGGGACACGGTCGGTATCCGTGGGCCCTACGGAAACGGCTGGCCGGTGGAGGAGATGCGCGGCAAGAATATCTTGCTTATCGGCGGGGGAATCGGCCTGGCCCCCCTGCGGCCGGTGATCATGCAGGTGGCTCGTCATCGGGAGGATTTCGGGTTCTTTGAGATTCTTTACGGCGCCCGTACCCCAGCAGATGCTCTGTTTTCCAATGAATACGATGCATGGCGGAAGATCCCCGACACGAAACTCTGGCTTACCGTGGACTGGGTTCCGGACGGCCAGAAATGGGGCCACGATGTGGGGTTGGTGACGGCTCTCGTGGAGGACCGGATGGAGAGCAAGCCCTTAAACACGGTTGTGGTAACCTGCGGTCCGGAGATCATGATGAAATTTGTGGTAAAAGGGCTCCTGGCCAATGGGTTTAAGCCCGGCCAGATCTACGTGTCGCTGGAACGCCGGATGGAATGCGGGGTGGCCAAGTGCGGCCATTGTCAGATGGGGCCCATCTATGTTTGCAAGGATGGGCCGGTCTTCAACTACACTGAAATCAAGGATCTCCCGGAGGAAGCTCTATAGCGGACTTTATCAAAAGGGGTGAGAAGATGAACAGCAAGCCGAAACTGGCGGTATTCAAGTTTAGTTCCTGCGCTGGGTGCCAGTTGCAAATCGTCAACCTGGAAGAACATCTGTTGGATATCGCGGGTCTGGTGGAGATCAGTTATTTTGTAATGGCGAAGCGTGATAACGTGGATACTATCTACGATATAGGCCTGGTGGAAGGGGCCGTGACCTGCGGCGAGGAGATTGAAAAGATTAAGGAAGTCCGGGAGAAGAGCAAGGTGTTGATCGCTTTTGGATCCTGCGCCTGTTACGGCGGAATCCCGTCCATGAAGAACCGGGTGCCGGAACGGGAGGTGGAGAAGAGGGTCTATGAAAACGTTTCGGTGATTCATTCCACCAAGGCTTTCGGGATCGACCAGTATGTGCGGGTGGACGGGTACTTGAAAGGTTGTCCGGTGGATAAGGACGAACTGGTGGAGTTGATCAAGAGCGCGCTTTTGGGGGTTGGTCCGAATCTTCGACCCCACAGCGTCTGTGTGGAATGTAAGCTGCGGGAGAATGTCTGCCTTTTTGTCAGCAAGGGAAAGGTGTGCATGGGTTCCGTCACCTCCGCTGGTTGCGGGGCGCTTTGCCCTTCTCACAACCGTCCTTGCGAGGGTTGCCGCGGGCCGATGAACGACCCCAACGCGCCGTCTCTGGCCAGGACTTTCCTGGAATACGGTTTGACACGTGAGGATGTCGCCCGCAAATTCAATAAATACGCCGGCGAAACGGAAGCCTTTAGGAAAGGGGCGGAAGCGGTGTGACGCAAAAGGAGATCAAGGTGAATTACGTGGCCAGGGTGGAAGGGGAGGCCTCCCTGGATGTGAAGGTCAAAGACGGCAAGGTGGAGGAGCTCTACCTGGACGTGTACGAGCCTCCGCGGTTCTTCCAGGGCTTTCTGGTGGGACGGAAATATGATGAGGTGGCTGACACGGTATCGAGGATCTGCGGGATCTGCCCCGTCTCGCATCAGCTTACGGCATTGCAGGCCCTGGAAGATGCCATGGGTGTCACCGTCAGCCAGCAGACCAGGGATCTACGCAAGCTTCTGGCGCTGGCCCAGTGGATCCAGAGTCACACTCTTCACGTCTATATGCTGGCGGCGCCGGATTTCCTGGGATATGAGAGCGTCCTGGCCATGACCGGGGACCATCTGCCGGTAGTGCAGCGCGCCCTCCGGCTGAAGAAGCTTGGCAATGATCTCACCGACCTGATCGGCGGCCGGGCGGTTCACCCGATTACCTGCGTGGTCGGCGGGTTTACCAAAGTGCCGTCCAGGGAGAAGTTGCTCGCCCTGAGGGAGCGTCTGGCTCAGGCCAAGGAGGAGATGCTGGCCACGGTGGACCTGGTGGCGGGGCTGCCGTTGCCGGACTTCACCCGGGAATGCGAGCATGTCGCCCTGTCCCATCCTGATCAGTACGCCGTCAACGAAGGCCGGCTGGTCTCCACCAGGGGCCTGGATATTACCGTCGGGGAGTATCGCCGCTATATCAAGGAGAAGCAGGTGCCCTGGTCCCACGCGCTCCACTCCTATATCCTGGGCCGGGATTCATTCATGGTGGGCCCTTTGGCCAGAGTCAACCTCAACTTCAACAAGTTGTCTCCGGACGCGCGCCGGGCCGCTGAAAGGACGGGAATCCGGTTCCCCAATTTCAACCCGTTTGTCAGCGCTCTGGCCAGGGCTATCGAGCTGGTGCACTGCGTGGATGAGTGCGTGGCGATCATCGATGGGCTGGACCCGCACGATGAAGAGATCCGCCTGGAGATACGGCCCGGCGAAGGGGCAGCCATCACTGAGGCTCCCCGTGGGGCGCTCTACCATAGCTACAAGGTAAACGCCCAGGGGATCGTGGAAAAAGCGGATATTGTCTCGCCGACGGCCCACAACGTCAACAATATCGAGAAGGATCTGTGGGAGTTCGTGCCCAGGGTGG
>JBLNCV010000123.1:0-4003 GCA_050260975.1 Syntrophothermus sp.
CCCACAGGCTGTTGAGCAGGCCGAGGCTTTTGGCCAGGACGAACTGCGGGATAATCAACACCATGCTGGGGATCATCATCGGCACCAGAAGAATCGCAAAGAGGGCTTCCCTGCCCGGAAACCGAAACCGGGCGAAAGGAAAGGCGAGCATGGACGACAGCGCCGCTGAAAGCACGGTGGTGGCTGCAGCGACCAGCAGGCTGTTGGCAAAATAGTGCGCGAAATAGTTGGAGGTCCAGGCTCTTACAAAATTATCCACAGTCGGCTCCTTGGGGAAGAACTGCGGCGGGATCTCAAAGATATAGGTAAACGGTTTGAAGGCCGTGGAGATCATGTAAAAGAGTGGCAAAAGCAGGACGAATGCACCGCCCGAAAGAAGGACGTAGACGGCTCCCTGTTTGAAGAGGGTCTTTCTTGCCTGCTCTGTCTGACGAAAAATGCCCGGCATCCATCTTTCCTCCCTTTGGTTATCTGGTTCTTTTGGTTATCTGGTTCTTTCGGTTATCGTGGTTCTCGGCTGCCGGCCTCCGGCTAATACTCCACACTGCTTCGAAGGAATCTGATCTGGATGAAACTGATGATGAAGATGAAGATGGCCAGCATATACGAGAGCGCCGCCCCGTAGCCGAAGTCCAGGAAGTCGAAGGCCTGGCGGTACATATAAAGGAGCAGTACTTCGGTCTGGTGAAGTGGTTCGCCGCCGGTCAAAAGCAATGGCGAGATGAAGACGTTGAAACCTCCGATAAAAAGCATTACCGACACAAAAACAAGAGTGGGCCTAAGCAGCGGCAGTGTTACCCGCCAGAGTCTCTGCCAGCCGCCGGCGCCGTCGATATCCGCTGCCTCGTACAATTCGGCCGGAATGCTCTGTAGCGCTGCCAGAAAGATGACCATGCACCAGCCGATACCCTTCCAGATTCCCAGCAACATGATGGCGGCCATGGCGGTGGCTGGATTTTGCAGCCAGGCGATATTATCCTTGATGACATGGAGGAGATCCTTGAGGATAAAGTTGATCAGCCCCACGTCGGCGTTGAACAAGAAGAGGAAGAGCAGGGAGACCACCACCCAGGAGGTGATCACCGGGAGGTAGTAGGCCGCGCGGAAAAAGGCCCGCCCCTTGATTTGCTGATCCAGTAAGAGGGCGATCACCATCCCGAGCGCCATTTGGCCGGGCACGGTAAACATGGCGTAAAGAAAGGTATTGCGCACGGCGATCCAGAAGACCGGATCGGAAAAGGCCCGGATATAATTGCTGAAGCCGAGGAAGACGCTTTTGGCGCCCGGCAGGATATTCCACTGGTAAAAGCTCATTTGCAGCACCTTCAAGATGGGGTAGACGGTCCATAAAAAGAAGAGGATCAGCCCTGGAAGCATAAACAAGTAGATGGAGCCGAAATGTTTGGCCTCCTTGAACTTCCTTCGATTGGCGAGCTCCCTTCGATCCACAAATTTCATTTGATCGGCGAATTTCCTTCGCTCCGCCATGCTCTTCCTCCTTATCCGGGGTCACTAACTTCCGCCTGTCAGGCAAACCGCCCGGCCTTGTTTCGCGGCTTTGCGCGCCGGACGCGCACATTTCCGCACCCCGCAGAGTTGCAACCCGCGAGGTTGCAACAGGGAGCAAAAGAGAGATTGCAAGGCGTAAGGCTGCGGAAATGCACGCTGGCCGGCGATGCATCAGGGTTGCCCGTCAATTCGGTTTGCCCGCTACTTCAGAAGACCGTCAATTGCCTTGGCAGCGTCATCCAGGGCTTGCTTGGGAGTTTTGCTGCCGCTAAGCGCCAACTTGACCGCTGTACTGAACTGCTCATCGATCCTGGTCCAGGCCGGATGCGGCGTGCGGGCCCTGGCCGTCTTCAATTGTTCCAGGAAGATCCCGTAGTAAGGATGCGTTTTGATATAGGAGCTTTCCATCAAAGTGGAGAGGACAGGCATCTGCCCGGTTTCAGCCATTTTAAGCTGGGCCTCTTCAGAGAGCATGAACTTCACGAACTTCCAGGCGGCCTCCGGATTCTTGGTGGCCTTGAAGATCACGATGTCTTCACCGCCGGTGACCGAGATGCTCTTGCCGCCTTTACCGGCCGGGATGAGCGCGGTGTAGATCTTCTTATCCGGGTACTGGCCCTGGAAGATAGGGAACATCCACGGGCCGTCGACGAACATGGCGTACTTGTCCTTGGCAAACCCATCGCCGGTGGACAGGCCGCTGCCCATGATGGAAGGAGCCATCTGGCCTTTCTTGTACATGTTTACAAGCATGGTCAGGGTCTCCACGTTGGCTTTGCTGTTCAGGTAACCGCTGGCTCTGGTGATCTCCTTGTCGGTGATTTCGCCGCCGTTGCTCCAGAACCAGGGCAGGAGGTTCCAGCCGCCGGTCCCGCCCTCGGCGTATCCGAAGACGTCGTTTTTACCGTCGCCGTTGGTATCCTTGCTCAGTTTGGCCACCGCCTCCAGAAAGTCCTGGAAGGTGGCGGGCGCTTTCTTGAGGCCGGCCTTGTCGAAGAGTTCCTTATTCCACATCAGGACGCGGGTGTTGGTATCCAGTGGAAGCCCGTAATAACCGCCCTTCCAGTAGTTGGTGGAGAGGGGGCCCGGGAAGGTTTTGGCGGCCAGGGCTTTAAAGTCGGCAAATTTGTTGTCCAGCCGGAGGAGCACCCCCATGTTGGCGAATTCCGGCACCCAGATGATGTCGGAACGTACCAGGTCAGGCGTGGTGCCACCCGCCACCGAAGTAAGCAGTTTCCGCCGCAGTTCATCGTAAGGGAAGGCCACGGCTTGCACCTTGATTCCCGGATTGGCGGCTTCGAATTTGGGGATGAGGGTCTCGGTCAGCATCTTGTTTTCCGGGGATTCGGTGTTATAGGCGGTCCAGAAGGTAAGGGTGACCTGTTCTTCGGCTAAGGCCGGCGACATAAAGCCGGCGAGCAGGCTCAAGAACAAGCCCAGGATCAGCACCGGTGAAAAAGCTTTCTTCATTGATTAATCCTCCTCAAAAGTTTTCTCCGGAATTTTCAGCTTCTCTACGGCCTGGAGAGGCCATGTCACTCCTCCGCAAACCCCCTCCCTTTTCACAAAGCGGATCTTGTCGCAGGTTTCAATTCGCCATCAGACGGCGGGAAACCGGATCAAGCCGGTGCGAGGCCGGCTGAAAGAATTCTTTCAGCACCAGGGTGGCGGCGCCGATCACCCAGGCGTCGTCGCCTAGACTGGAGGGGACAATTCGCAGCCCAGCCGCCGGCTGGGAAAAAAGGTGTTCATTGACAGCCTCTTCTACGGCCGCAAGCAAGAGATGGCCGGATTGCTGCATCCGTTCGCCGCCCAGGATGATCATCTCCGGGTCGATAAGGTTGGCAATGTTGGCGATGCCGATCCCGATGTATCGGCCGGTCTCTTCCGTGATTTCCCGCGCCAGCGGATCGCCGGTTTCGGCGGCTTGGCTAACGTCGTCGGCGGTTAATTCCACGGGGAACTTAACGGTTGATTCAGCACCTGACTGTGGAGCGCCGGGGCTTTCTTGCGCGGCATGCGCCCAGGCGGAAGCCAGAAGGTTTCTTTGAGCAAGGGCCGTGGCCGCTCTCCTGGCGATGGCGCCGTCGGAAGCCAGGGCCTCCAGGCAGCCGCGCTTGCCGCAGTTACAGACCGGTCCCTGCCGGTCGACCACAATATGGCCGATCTCGCCGGCTCCATGGTGGGAGCCGCCGTACAACTCGCCGTTGATGATGATCCCGGCGCCTATTCCGACGCCGATGGTGACGCAGATCACGTTGCTTTCATTTACGGCGGCGCCGTACCACTTCTCGGCCAGAGCCACCACGTTGGCGTCGTTTTCCACAAAGACCGGCACCGGGCTAAGCACAGAGCTGGGAAGGAGTTTCTGAAGGCGTTCCTGAATGAGCCGGGCGATGGGCGCCTCCTGCCACTGCAAAAGGCTGGAACGGCGGACCACCCCCTTTTCGCTGTCCACCACGCCGGACGACGCCACACCGACGCCCAGGAGCCT
>JBLNCV010000124.1:0-4661 GCA_050260975.1 Syntrophothermus sp.
GATAAACGTTTCTACGTCCGGGATCTCTTTTCGCCGCACCGGGAGCACCTCCTAATGCTTTGTTGCTCCCAGTATACCACAAAAAGTCAATATGCGCAATAACTTAAGACGTTACATATAACAGCTTCCGCGGCTCCTGCTTGATCTTCATACCCTTGAAGTGGTGGCAGGGGTCGTGGTAAGTGGCCCGCATCGTCAGTTGCCCTGCCGGTGGCTGAAACTCCAGAACCTCCGTGAGGTACTGGGAGAAATCATATACCTTGGCGGCCAGTTGCCGGGCCAGTTCCCCTGATTGGCCGCTGGCGGCCGGGTAATCCTCCTTCCAGGAAGTCAGGCAGGTAGCGCAGCTTATGATCATCGCATCCGCCTCGTAGCGGCTCATCGCCTCCAGGTTGGCCGCCATCAGGCGATCCGCCGTCTCCAGATCCCCGGCCCCCCTGGCCGGCAGGCCGCAGCAGGTTTGGTCGGCCGGCACCACCACTTCCACCCCGTTGCGGTTCAACACGTCGATTACCGCCCGCCCGATCTGCGGATACAAATAGTTGGTCAGGCAGCCGGTGAAGTACAGGACGCGACGGCGCGGGGCGGTTCCTCGCTGCAAAACCGTTTCTGTCTCCGCGCCCTGGTTGAGCTTGCCTCCTGCCCCGGGCGTAATCGTGCCTTTCGTTTCCTGGGTGGTCAAACTGCCTGCCCCCTGCCCATGCTTGCCCCCCACACCGTACGTAATGGTTCCTCCCGCTCGCAACGGCCGGCGCGGCAGCCAGGGAATGGTGCGCGGGACGCGGTTCCCCGGCAAACGCAGGCGGATGCCGGAATCGCGGGGCACACGGGCCAGGGCCACCCGCTGGGCCAGCGAACCCAGACCCACCATGGTGCCCAGTACTTTTGGTTTCCCCAGAATACCCCGGTACAGGCCCTTTTTCATCCAATCGAGGCCGTGGCGGCGGACCATCTCCGCCCGCCCGGCCTGGACGATCTGGTCCCCCTTGACCCCGCTCGGGCACTCCTGAAAGCAGGATTTGCAGCCCAGGCAGCGGGACAGAGCACCATCGAGGTCCTTATTATCCAGCCTGCCTTCCATCAGAAGTTTCACCAGGTAGATCCGGCCGCGGGCCACGCCGGCCTCGGCGCCGGTTTCCAGGAAGATCGGGCAAACCGCCCGGCACTGGCCGCAACGGACGCACTTCATGATTTCAACGGCGAGGGCTTCACCTGACAATGCCATCCCGGTTCACTCTCTTTCCAGGGCTATCTTGGCCAGCGTCATCTTATCCGGTTATCCGGGTCCGGGACCATTTTGTCCAGGGTTACCTTGTCCAAAGCCATCTTACCAGGATTGAGGAGGTTATCCGGATCGAAGGCCTTCTTGATGCCCCGCATGACCTCCAGGGCCAGGCCATGTTCCTCTTCCATATATTTCGCCCGGGTCAAGCCCACCCCGTGTTCGCCGGTGGTCGTCCCGCCCAGTTCGAGGGCCAGACGGTGGACGGCATCGGTGGCTTGCCTGGCGCGTTCCACCTCGTCCGGGTCACGCAAGTTGGCCATCACGGCCGAGTGCAGGTTGCCGTCGCCAATGTGACCGTAAGTCACGATGGTCAGGCCGTAGCGTTCGCCAATATCCTGGATGCGCCGCAGAGCCTGCGGTACCTTGGTGATGGGGACACAGATGTCCTCCCCGTCGTAAACCCTGGTTACACCGGGCTTCACCCGCGTCGCGGCCGCCCCCACCACCTGGCGCGCCTGCCATAGTTTGCCGAATTTCACCGGGTCATCGGTCCATTCCACATGGCTGGCCAGCGGCCCGCAGACGGCGGCAATCCGTTCCGCCTGGTAGATTACATCCGCCGGAGAGCCGTCCACCTCAAAGAATAGGATGGCCTCAGCCTCGGGCAGGACGATCTCCGGCTTGTACATCGTCGCGGCCTGGATCGCCGTCCTGTCCAGGATTTCAATCGCCGACGGAAAAAGGCGGCTGCGGAACACATTGATCACCGCTTCCCCGGATTTCTCCAGGGTGGCGAAGGCAGCCAGGACGATTCCCCGCTTTTCGGGCATCGGCAGGATCTTGAGGCGGACCTTGGTGATGATGCCCAGAGTTCCCTCCGAACCGACCATCAGCTGGGTCAAGTCGTATCCGGAGACCGTTTTCAGAGCCTTCGACCCGCGGACGCCCGTCCAGATAATATCCCCGCTGGGCAGAACCACCTCCAGCCTCAGGACATATTGCCGGGTTGTCCCGTATTTTACGGCCCGCATGCCGCTAGAGTTGTTGGAGATCATTCCGCCCAGAGTGCACATCTTGGAACTGCCCGGATCCGGCGGGAAGAAGAACCCGAACCTGGCCAGGTGCGCGTTGAGATCGGCGTGAACGATGCCCGGCTCCACCAGGGCCTGGAGGTTGTCGGTGTCCACCTCGATGACCCGGTTAAGCTGGGAAAGGTCCATGACGATGCCGCCCCGGACCGGGATCGCGCCGCCCGTCTGCGCCGTCCCCGCCCCGCGGGGGGTTACCGGAATCCGGTGCGTCCTGGCCAGCCGCATTACGGTGGCAACTTCCTCGACATTGCCAGGCCGGACGACGGCCTCGGGGCGGTACTCGTACAACTGCCCCAAAAACGACGAGTCAAAAGCATAGCATGCGATGTCTGCCTCTCTGGTAAGAACCTTCTCGGCGCCCAGTTGTTTCTGGAATTCCAACGCCAGTGCCCCGGCAACCCTCATTACCCATCCCTCCATCCCACTCTACGAATAGACAAGGTCATTCAGCCGCCACCGTTTATCAAGCCGAGCTCTCGCATTTCTCAATGTTATCCCCCTGCCGGCTTGATCTTCCCCGTGGCCCGGTACCACATCAAAAGCCCGATGGCGCGCGGCAACCGCCAGCCTTTCAGCAGCGAGTAGCTTTTGCCCGTCACTTTGCCCGGCTCCTGCGCGGCAATCTCCGCGAAGAAACGCCCCACCACGTCGATGGGTACGCCCACGGCTTTGAGCACATAGGGAATGCTTTGCGCGTTAGCGGCCAGCTTCGGGCTGGCATTCACATCCTTGTAAAAATCGGTTTCCACCATGCCAGGCAACACCGAATGAATCGAAACGGGGTAAGCTTTGTACTCCTGCGCCAGGCTTCTGGTGAGGCTGGCTACCGCCGCCTTGGTGGCCGCGTAGACGGTCAGAAACGGCGAAGCCTCGCCCCGCCCGCCTTTGCCGCTCATATTGATCAGCACGCCGCCGCCGTTCTTGATGAAATAGGGGATGATCATCCGGCAGGCCTTGAGCATCCCGGTGAGGTTCACATTCACGATGGTCTCAATCTCTTCGCCGCTAATCTCGTCCAGAGGCCGCAACCCGCTGGACAGGCCGGCGTTGTTGATCCAGACATCCACCCGCCCCCAGGTCTGGACGGCGTGTTGCAGCAGCTTTTCAAGATCGCTCTCGCTGGATACATCGACCGCAATCCCGGATACCTTGAAGCCCTGACGCTGGAAAGCTTCAAGGGTCTCTTTGACCGCCGCTTCGTGGCGGGAGGAGATGACCACCCGCCCACCCTCGGCGGCGCATGCTCCGGCAATGGCGCGGCCAATGCCGCGGGTCGAGCCAGTGACCACGATCACTTTTTCCGCGAGTTTCATACCAGCCACCTCTGTCTTTTTTACACATCTTTTTATCCGGCATTGGCATTCCCTCAAGCTCAGACTGCCGGTCATCACCCAGTTCACACGGTATTATCCAGGTGGTTATGGATTTTTTCCATCATCTCATCCAAAGAAACGCTGACAGTGAAATCGGAATGATCCTTGGGTCGGGAATTTCAACACCGTCATCCAGAGTCACCAACAGCCCGAACGGGGCGTTGTAAACCGTCTTCTCGATAAAAGCCCTGAGCCCTCTGGTATCCTCGTGCGGATCGATCCGCCGCCGGTATTTGACCTCGATGGGGATCCGGCGCGTCCCCACGGTGAGAACATAGTCTACCTCGGGCTCCGCGCCGCGCGTGGGGAAATAACTGACATCCAGGTTTGGAACCGAGCTTAAAAAATACCCCAGCGTACTCTCCGCCAGATGACCGGCCAGATCGGCCAGGTAGGAATCGCGAGCCAGTCCTTGGGGATCAAGAGGAACAACCTCCTGGAGCCAACTTGCCCGGAGGGAATGATCACAGAGGCAGATCTTCGCCGGGCTCTTCTTGCGTTTCAGGCGAATCTCCAGAGGCTCGGTCAAACGAATCAGCAGCGTACCATCGAGAAAGCGAAGGTAGTTTAAGATCCTGGTCCAGCCCACGTTGCCGGCCAGGGCCTGGTGGATCTCCGGGACAAAAACGTTCTGCCCCGCAGCCTGGCCGGCATACCGGCAGGCAAGGCGAAATACTTCCTCCAGAAGCCTTTCATCCCTCTTCTGCCCGCGGGCGCCCAGGCGCAGATCATGTATTATGGCGCGTTTGATGACGGTTTCGTTAAGGTAGTCGGCCACCTCCGGCCAGGGTTGATCGGCATGTTCCTGGGCCACGGGGTAACCTCCACGCTCCGAAAAGGCTTGAAAGGCATCCCACCTGACCCCGGAATTTTGCATGGCCGTTTCCTTTGCGGAATGCCAGAAGTCTGGCCTGAGCAGGTTATCCAGGTTGTTGTCTCCCCAGATCGGTGAATCAGAAAATCCAAAGCGCA
>JBLNCV010000125.1:0-17919 GCA_050260975.1 Syntrophothermus sp.
GCGGGCGCCCCGGAAGGAGGGGTGATCCTGAATGGTGGAGGTGAAGATCCTGCCGTTTAAAGCCCCGGCTTTAGCCAGGATCATCGGGGCGCCGCATACGGCGGCGATTATTTTGTTTCTGGCGTTCATCCACCGCACCAGTTCCTGTATTTGCGTATTGTTGGAGATACCTTTGAAGTCCTTGTGGAAACCGGGCAGAAAGAGTGCGTCATACTCCGCGAAGTTCTTGATCTCCGGGAGGGTGCGCGGGGCCGTTACTTCCAGGCCGAGGTGGCTATGGATCACCTTCCCTTCCGCGCCCACCACCTCAAACTCGATACCCGCCGCTTGCAGGGCGTAGATGACAAAGCTGTACTCGTACTCCGTGAAGCCATCATAAATAAGAGTCAAGACTTTCATAGCCGCCCCTCCTGCAAAAAATAATGGAATCTTGAAGCAAGTACAGGTTAACAGGTTACATGATCCCTCTTTTTCCCTGCACTTTGTGGAATTCCTTCTGGAGGTGCACATATTCCTGGGAGAAGCACATTCCAGGGATGGCACATGCAAAAAAAAGAGGCTTCAGCCTCTTTTTCAAGCGATTCTTTGGGTTGCCGTTTACTTTTAATCTGGGATCTGTAATCTTAGTGAGCTAGTTCTCTCTGTTGATGCTGTTGATCGCCCAGATACCGCCCTGGCCGGGATAGATCGGCTGGATCAGCTGGATCCGGTAATAAGCGCCCTGGTGCTTGACACGAACCACGACTTCGCCGGTTCCAGAGTATTTGCCTTTCTCGGTAAACGAGACCAGGGTGTATCCGTCGGTTTTATAGAAACCGAATTTGAGGCCTTCCATCTGGGCCACTTCCACGGGGTTCAAACGCCAGTGCTCAGACCCTTTATCCACCGCAGCCTGGATCTTTTGCAACTCTTTAAAGTCCATAGCTGCCGGGCCGACCTTTACGACCCCCGGCTGGGGAATCAACAGTTGCTGCCCAATCCACAGTTGGGTTGGGTCTGCAATGTGGTTTTCAAGCATCAAGGCATCCACCGTTACACCGTATTTTCCGGCAATCTTGCGCAGGGTGTCGCCAGCCTTTACCGTGTAGACCTTTGCCTCCGGCTTCGGCGCCAGAACATCCACCTGGATTACCTGGCCGACCCGCAGGGCATCATGGTTGACACCCAGATTGATGACCTGGAGCCGGGCCACGGTGGTTCCGAACCGTTGGGCGATCTTGTAAAAGGTATCTCCCGGCTGGATGGTGTAGTTGGCGATCCGCCGGGGGCCAGCCAAACCCCCTTCGGCCAGCGCCGGGGTTACAAAGCCGGCGACCAATAACCATGCCAACAGAAGGGACAGAGCCGCCAAGGACGAAGAGAAAACCTGCCGCAATGAGATTGGTGTTTTTTGCAAATCTTTCACCCCTGTCTCATTGTAACAGGTTTCCACGCTTGATTCACCAAGCAATTATTTGCTATGATGGAAATTTGCGGTTTGGCCGCTCTAGCCGGGGTGGCTAGAAACGCACACCCCAGTTCCATCCGTTGTTGTTATCCCAGTTGTTGGCGCTGTCCTTAAAGCAAAAGTCCAGTTCATGGTCCCCTTCCACCTTAATCCGCGCATGAAACGCGTTTCCTTCATGCCGGTGCATGGGAACCGTGGCAACAGATTGCCAACCATCGTGTCCATAATGCAGGTATACGCCATCCGCCCCCGAATTAACCAATAACCCCTTGTAATAGATCTCCATTTCCTGCCCTTTTGCCGGTGATGACGGGTTTAGGGAAATTCCGTTAGCTTCAAACATGATAAAGCGCCTCCCGAAAGATTTTGGTCTAGTATGCCACCCGCCGGCGGTTTTAAAACACGCGCAAAAAAGGCGGACGCGGAAGAACGCAAAAGAGCTGGCAGGGCGCTTACCTTTCCTCCAAAAGGATCACGTCGCCGGGAAAGATGAGGGACGGGAGATGCAGATTGTTTATTTCGGCGATTCTTTCGGGGGTGGTTTTAAACTTCCTGGCCAGGGAGTAGATGGTATCCCCGCGCTGGATCACATATTTGATTATCGTTGCGTTTGCGCGGGCTTTTTCGGTTTTTGGGGATCGCATTTGCTCTTGCTCCTTCCGTAACGGCCGCCACATCAAACCACCATATCATATGAGAGGGCCGGGGAGATGGTTAAAAGCGGTGTACCTTGGAAGGGGGCGGGGTCTTCCATGCTTTAGCAAATTGCGGAAGTTTTTACCTTGTGATACAATAAAGTCTAACAGGAAGTTTGCAGGACAGTAAGGGGGAGACTGGTGAAGCAAGAAGCCATTGCCCGTGAATTTGCGGCGGATCAAGGCGTTGCCGCCGGTCAGGATGCTTTCGCCGGCCGGTCGGTCACCGATGCGGCGGACCAGGCGGGGCTTTCTTTAGATACCCGGGAGATCTCGCCGGAGGTTATCTCCCGCGTACCGGCGGCGGTGGCCAAATACTATCAGGTCATCCCCCTGGAGGCCCGAGGGAAGGCGCTGGTCCTGGCGATGGCCAGGCCCGAGAATATGGCACTGGTGGATGAGTTGCGTGTGCATCTGGGTTGCCCGGTGATTCCGGTGGCCACATCTCCTGAAAAGCTGGCTCAAGCCGTGGACCGGTACTACGGGGCCGGCGCCCAGACTGTGGCGGCGATTCTGGCGGATATCAGCGAGGGAAGTGTTGAGGTGGTCAAGGAGCTTGGCGAGGATGAACCGGTAAATACCGGCCGGATCGAAGACCTGGCCAACGAGGCGCCCATTGTCAAGCTGGTAAATTCACTGATTATTGAAGCCTTGCGCCGGGGAGCCAGCGACATACACATCGAACCTTTTGAACGCGACATCAAGGTTCGTTATCGCGTGGACGGCATCCTGTACGAAGCGCCTCCTCCCCCCAAGAAACTCTATCTGGCCATTGTTTCCCGCGTCAAGATCATGGCCGACCTGAACATCGCCGAAAAACGGCTGCCGCAAGACGGCCGGATCAAGCTTAAGTTACTGGGGAAAGACATTGATATCCGGGTCTCGACGGTGTCAACCGTCTACGGGGAGAGCGTGGCTCTCAGGATCCTGGATAAAAGCAGCATTCTCCTGGGATTGGCCGATCTGGGGTTTTTGCCGGAGACCATGAACCAGGTGGAGGCCCTGATTGAAAAGAAGCACGGGATTATCCTGGTTACCGGGCCGACCGGCAGCGGGAAGACCACGACCCTCTACGCGGCGTTAAACGCCTTGAACACTCCAGAGAAGAAGATCATCACCATCGAGGATCCGGTGGAATATCTCCTTTACGGCATCAACCAGATGCAGGTCAGGCCGAAGATCGACTTTGGATTTGCCAACGGCCTGCGCAGCATTTTGCGCCAGGATCCGGACATCATCATGGTGGGAGAGATTCGCGACCGGGAGACGGCGGAGATGGCCATTCAAGCGGCGCTCACCGGGCACCTGGTCTTTTCCACCCTGCACACCAATGATTCGGCCAGCGCCGTGACCCGGCTCCTGGACATGGGCGTGGAGCCATTTCTGGTGGCCTCCACCGTTCGGGGGATGATGGCCCAGCGCCTGGTGCGCGTCTTGTGCCCGCATTGCCGGCAGGAGTATGTACCATCGGAGACAGAGTTACGTAAGATAGGATACGGGCTTCCGGCCGGAGAGCATCTTTACCGCGCCGTGGGCTGCCCCAAGTGTAGTGGGATCGGTTACCGTGGCCGGACCGGGATCTACGAATTATTGATCATGTCCCCGGAGCTTGAGAGCATGGTTCTTAGCCGCGCTAGCAGCGCGCAGATCAAGGAGGCGGCGGTGGTTTCCGGAATGGCTACCCTGCGGGACGATGGCTGGCGGAAGGTTCAAATGGGCATCACCACTATCGAGGAGATCTTGCGGGTGACTCAGGAGTGACGGAGCCCTGAAACGGCGGAGCTTGTGAGTAACGGAGGCGGATAGTGTTGCCCCACTTTCAATACAGCGCCAGCGACCAGCGTGGCCGAGTCGTGAAGGGGATCCTGGAGGCGGAGAGCCGGGAAGGCGTCCTGGCGAAGATTCGCGGTCTGGGTTATCTCCCGCTGGAGGTTACCGAGGGAGCGCAGTTTTCCGCAAAGACAGGACGGTACCGGGGGAAGCGGGTCACCCAGAAGGATCTGCTGATCTTCACCCAGCAGTTGGCCAGCCTCCTGGAAGCCAGGCTGCAAGTGGACAGGGGATTGTCGGTAATTATTGACCTTGCTCCGAACGTGGCGGTGAAAGAGCTGGTTTCCGAGCTTCGCAAAGATGTGCAGGGAGGAGCGGCCCTTTCAGATGCCATGCAAAACTACCCCAGGATCTTTTCCTGGTTTTATGTAAGCATGGTGCGTGCTGGAGAGGCCGCGGGGGTCCTGGAGGGGGTTTTGCGTCGGTTGGCGGAATTTTTGGAACGGGAAAGTGAATTGTACGGCCACCTGCGTGCCAGCATGGTTTACCCGGCGATTATGGCGGTGCTTTCTCTGGGGGCCGTGGTGATGTTGTTGACCTTTGTGGTTCCCCGATTTACCGCGATCTTTGCAGACCTCGGACAGGCTCTTCCCCTGCCAACCTTGATCCTGGTTGAAACGAGCGACTGGCTTGTCCGGTACTGGTGGCTAATCGCGGTATTGATCGGAGGGAGCTTTGCGGCCATCGCAGGGTATGCCAGGACTGCAGAGGGACGTTGGCGGATGGATCAGCTGGTTTGGAGGCTGCCGCTCGTGGGCGGCCTGATCCAGAAGACCGCCGTTTCCCGCTTTACCCGAACCCTGGCGACTCTGCTGTCCAGCGGGGTGACCTTGCCGAAAGCCTTGCGGATTCTACGGGACGCCGCCGGAAATGAGGTACTCGGGCGGGCTATTGAGGAGACGGTGCAAAAGGTGGAGGCCGGTGGTAGCCTGGCCAGGCATCTGGGAACAGGGGGGGTCTTCCCGCCTTTGGCCATACATATGATCGGGGTCGGTGAAGAGACCGGCAACCTGGAAGGGATGTTGGAAAAGGTTGCGAATACATTTGATACAGAACTTCGCAATTCGATCAAGGCGGCGCTTGCGGTGCTGGAGCCGGCCTTGATCCTGACCATGGCGGTGGTGGTGGGGTTTATCGTGGCGGCCATGTTGCTGCCCATTGTTTCGATCAACAGTTTTTCGTTTTAGGGGGTCTTGCGGGATGGAAAGACGGGTTTTGAAGCGCTGGTGGCGCGGTGAGGAAGGATTCAGCCTTTTGGAGATGCTGGTTGTCCTGGCGATCATCGGGCTTTTAGCAAGCCTCGTGGCGCCGGAGGTTTTCAAGCAGGTGGGCCGGGCCAGGGATACGGCGGCCAGGCAGCAGATGGCCAATATCGCCCTGGCTCTTGAACAATACCAGCTGGACAATGGCCAGTACCCAACTACCGAGCAGGGTTTGGCGGCTCTGCGGACGGCGCCGACGCTCCCGCCCCTGGCGAGCAACTGGCAGGGGCCCTACTTAACCAAGGATATTCCAAAGGATCCCTGGAACCACGACTATGTCTACAAGTCGCCCGGCGCCAACAATCCCGCTGGTTTTGATTTGATGAGCCTGGGCAAGGACGGACAGCCGGGCGGCGAGGGGGAGAACAAGGATATCGCTTATTAACAACCGACGAAAGGCATCTTCACAAATGGCTTTGCTCCGGGGGGTTTGGGCAGGTTGCGGCATGATATGAAAACTGGCTCGGAGGCGGGCTTCACGCTTCTTGAGGTTATTGTGGTCTTGGCCATCGTTGGCCTGCTTTTCGGGCTGGCCCTGCCCGAACTTGGAGCAGCTACCGAAAGGATGCGGCTTTATGCCGGAGTCCGCCAGGTGGTGGCCATGTTGAATTATGCGCGCGAGACGGCCATTGTCGAGGACGATGCGCATACCGTGGAAATAGATTTTGAGCGGGGGAGACTAGCGTTGGGAACTTCCCATCCGGCAAGCGCAACAAACATCTCCGGGGCCGCCGGCGAAGGCCAAACCGGCGCCGAGGGGGCAGGATCCGGAGCGGGTGGGGGGACTGGCAGGACGGGGGTTGTTTTGCCGGAAGAGCTCAAGCTCAGTGTGTCCGGGAGCGGCCCGGACACGGAAGGAACGGGAGAAGCTCTGAAATTCTTTCCAGATGGGACTTCCAATGGGATCCAGTTGGTTATTACGGATCGGCGGGGCAACAGGTTTTTGATTGAGGTAAGTTCGGTCACCGGCCGGATTCAGGCCAGGAAAGACGAGGCCAGGTAAGATGTGCAACCTCGTGTTTGCGAAACGCAACCCTGAGGCTGGATTTACTCTTCTTGAGGTTCTGGTGGCCGTGACCATTTTGGGCATCGGGTTGGCGGCGCTCATGGAGGGTTTTGCCGCGGGTGTTCTCCTCCTGCAGAACACCCGCAACAGCTCTATAGCGATCATCCTGGCGGAAGGCAAACTGGCCGAGGTGGAGAACGGCCTGGAGACCGCCGATGCCGGGGATTTTCGGAATGCCGGGGAAGAGTACTCCCGATACCGCTGGAGGGTTGCCAGAGAACCCGGCGAGGTGGAAGGAGTTCAAAAGGTTACCGTTACGGTAAGCTGGGACAGCCCGCGCGGGGTAAAGAGCTATGTTCTTTCTTCAGCGCTCTTTGGTGAATAAGATGCATGTTCGATCGGCATTTGACAGGCTTGGGAAAGGGAGGCCAGGTGGCTGTTCATCTCCCGCAGGCCCGCGAATGAAAGAGAGCGGGTTCACCCTCTTGGAACTCCTGGTGGCGATGACGATCTTTGGCATCGTCGCGGCGGTTGTCTATGGGACCATGCGAGTGGGCGTGGATACCTGGCGTTCGGCGGAGGCCAACGCCGATCTCCAGCGGGAGATGCGCGTGGCCTACCGTCTTTTTTCCAGGGATATTCGGGATGTCTACACCTCCGCTTACGATCAGAAGATATCTTTTGTGGGCCGGACCGATCATCTGACCTTTTACCGGCGGGGCGGGCCAGCCGGTCTTGAGCAGGTGGCTTATGGGGTTGATACAAGCGCGGGTTTCTTGTTGCGCGGGCAGCGCTCGAATATCCGCACCGAGGATGAGCCCTTTGGCGAGGGGTGGCAAAATAGCCCCACGGCGGCGGGCGGTATGAACCAGGGGGCGGGTGGCGCAGCCGGCCAGGAGCCTTCTTTTCGGATCCAGCACCTGGTGGAACGGGTCACAAGGCTCCAATTTCGTTATTACGACGCAAAACGGGCATATTGGCTGGATGAGTGGGATTCCACGAGGGAGGAAGGGCGCCTGCCGGCGGCCGTGGAAGTGACCTTGTGGGTGGCGGCGGGGCGCAAGAGCTTTCAGGAGCTTTTTGGAAGCGGGGAGAGTCGGGGGAGTTGGGCCAGGCCCAGCCAGAGCGGTTCTCCAGGGCTTCGTTTTCCGCCCTTTGTCGCGCCGGTATACAGTGCCCGCCAGTTGCCCGGGGATGAATGGTGACAGATGATCAGAGCAAGACGGGGCTCTTCGGCAAATCTCAACTCCCAGCGGGGGGCGGCGCTGATTGTCGTCCTCTGGCTTTTGGTGCTCCTCGGCCTGGTGGTAGGGTTTTTTATGCAAAGAAGCCACCTGGAACTTCTCGTGACGCGCAACTTCATGGAGGATTCCCGCAACAGCCAGGAGGTCCGGGCCGGGATCAATGAAGGGATCAGGTTGCTTCTGGCCGACGACAACGACTATGATTCGCTGGCCGACTCCTGGGCGCTGGCGGAGGGCAATGACCGGTATACGCTGCGTATCGTGGATGAGGGGAGCCGGATAAACTTGAATGCCATGCGGGAAGCCATCCTGGGCCAACTTCCCGGGATCTTGCCGGAAGAGCTGGCCGCTCTCCTGGATTGGCGGGACCTGGACGATCAGGCCAGGCAGGGAGGGGCCGAAGATTCATACTACATGGGTTTACCAGAGAGGTATCATGCCACCAATGGGCGTTTCGAGGTCAAGGAGGAACTCAAGCTTGTCAAGGGACTTTCCGAGGTCTACGACTCCTGGGTCGATCTGGTGACCGTCTACGGCCCGCTGAACGTGAATACGGCGGCCATTGACGGGCTGGACGCGCTCTTTGCCAGCCGCGGGGTGGATAAATTCACCGCCCAGTTTATTTTGAACGAACTTATCCTCTACAGGCAGGGCGCGCCGCTCGGAAGCCTGAAGGACCTCGAGGAGTGGCGCAAGAAGATGCCCAGCATGACCGAGGAGATCTTCAAGAAGGTCCAGCCGGATCTTACCGTGGAGGGGACGATCAATGTCAACACCGTGAGCAGAGAGGTGCTTCTCACCCTCTTCAGAGGGCTAAACCTCAGCGATGCTTACGTTGATCCACTGATCTCCGCCCGCGGGAAGATGGCCTTCCCCGATCTTTCCCAGGTTAAGCCGGTTTTTGGGGGAAATACCGATGCTTTTAACAAGTTGAAGAACTTTTTCACCACACGCTCCTCGTATTTCACCATCGAGGCCCGCGCAAGACCCGGCACCGGCGCCAGGGGCGCGGCCAGGGTCACGGTTTACCGCTACCACCCCGGCGGGGAGGGGAAGAAGTGGCGGGTCAAGATCCTCTCGTGGGAGGAGTAGAGAGAGTTGAAACTGATGCGATCAAAGCCCAGAGTTGCGCTGGCCTTTGAGGTGGATCAACGCGAGGTGAGGTGCCTGGAGTTGCAGGCCAGCCGGGGGATCGTGCGCATCACCCGGTGTCTGCAACGCGCCTTGCCGGCGCCGCCGTCCGGAGAGGACGAGGCGGCCGGCAAGGAAAGAGTTGTGGCGGCCTTAAAAGCGCTGGTTCTGGATCTTCAACCGGAGGGGAAGGAGATCCACGTGGCTTTGCCGCGTGGGCTGGCGGTGGAGCGGCTTTTGGAGTTGCCGCCGTTGAAGGATGAACTGCTTGGCGCGGCGCTGATACATGAGGTGGAGAGGATTATCCCCTGGCCGCTGGAGGCGGTGCATTTCGGATACCAGGTACTTGAACGGGGGGACCGCCTGGAGGTTCTGGTGGCCGTAATCCGCTGGGAGATTCTGGCCGGGTATCTGAGCCTCTTTGAAAAAGCCGGTCTTAAGGTAACCGGCGCCGGCCTGACGGATCTGGCCATGTTAAATGCGTATCATGAAACGGTGGGCCCCCGGCCGGACGAAAGCCGGATCGTCGTCGGAGTCCGGGACGCCACCGCGGATCTGGCCTGGACTCAGAAGGGCCGGGTAAGGTTTAGCCGGGATTTCCCTCTGGACCCCTTGTCGCAACCCCCGGCGCCGGATTCCGCCGGAGAAGAGCCCCAGCCGCCGGATAACGCGGAACTCCTGGCGGCGGAACTTGGCAGGTCCATGGCCTTTGTGAGCACGTTACCGGGAGCGTCGCCGGTCAAGGGGATCTGGCTTACGGGGCGCCTTTCGCCAACCCGTAACCGCAACCAATTGTTGGGCTTCCTCACCAGGGAGCTCGGGATCCCGGTGCGGGTCTGGCCGGGAGAAACCTTCGGCGTCTTTTCGGATGCGGGAAATCAGGTCTTTGCGCCTGCTTTTATGGTGTGCTACGGCCTGGCGCTTCAGGCGCTGGGGCGGGGAATTTACAACCTGAACCTGCATCCTTCGGCCGGAAAGCGGTCCGGGACGGGCGGGGCGATCTCCTCGCAGCCTTTCTGGCTTAAAGCGGCCGTGCTCGCCGGGATAACCGTGATCTTGACCGGCGCAGGTTTCGGAATAGATACGATTGCCAAGCAACAGCAGATTCAGAAGGCCCGGCAACAACTGGGCAGGCTTGCGCCCAGGGTGGCCGAGGCCAAAGCTGTCCAGGCGGAGTACCGCCGGTTGCAGGAAGAGTATGGGCTTCTGGAAGAACGGAATAATGGCAGGCGATACCTAGAGCTTTTGCGGGAACTTCACCGGCTGATGCCCGAGGACAGTTGGGTGGAACTGCTTTCCCTCGAGGGGGAAAGGCTCCTGGAGCTGCGGGGGAAATCCCGATCCGCCACAGAAGTCATGTCGTTATTGCAAAAGAGCCCATATTTAAAGGAGCTCAAGTTCTCCGCGCCGATTATGTCGGTTACGGAGAACGGCGCCAGCTATGAAGCGTTTCGGATCAGCGGAAAGGTTGTCGAGCCCAACGGGGGAAGAGTATGGCGATAAGCAAACGCGAGCGGATTCTCTTGATCACGGCTGGAGCGCTCCTGGTGGTTACTTTGATCTACCGGGGCATTTTAGGTGGGGACCCCGGCAAACTTGGCGGGATCAGGACCGAATACGCCCAGGTGCAGAAGCAACTTCAGCAGGCGTCGTTTTTGTTGCACAACCGCAGTCTCTATGAGGCGCGGATCAAACAGATGAAAACCAGCCTTGATGACGGGCAGGCCGGCGCCCCGATGCCAAAAGAACCCGGCAGAGCTTTGGTGTGGTTTCTCGGCGATTTAGAAGGCCTGGCCAAGCAGGCCGGCCTCCGGGTGAACGCCAAGACGCCGGTGGAAGTTCAGCCGGTCAAGGGATACACGGCAATCGGGGTGGAACTCAATACTGATGCCACGGGAGAAGCGTTGACCAATTTTTTGTACCTTCTGGAGACCAGGCGTCCGGCTTACGATGTGGGACGCCTCATCGTCCAACCTCGGGAGGGCAATCCCCTTCTGGCCGCAAATCTGCTGGTAACCACATTAATGAGCGAAAAGGGAGATGAACCGCGGAAAGATGATCAACGTTGATCCAGGTGGGAAGATGGGTCGTGTGCAGCGGCTCAGCCTGGTGGTCCTCGCCGGGTTGTCCCTGGCGGCGGCGGCTTTCCTGGGAAGCGTGCTCTGGCAGCTGTGGCGGGGAGGGGCGGAAGGTGCGCTGCTGGCCACTCAGACTGCTTTGCCAAAAGCCGGCGTTGAAAACAGAGCCGGGACCGGGATGGAAAAAACGGTGGCTGTACGGCCGCCGCAGGAATATGCCTCGGCCAGGAGCGGTTGGATCTTCAAACGTCCCTGGCAAAGGATGAATCCCGCGCCAGTAGAGGACGCTTCCGGGGCGGCAATTCCACAGGCCTCGCCCGCTCCCTACCAGAGCAACTATGTAGTGAAAGGGATCCTTTTTGGAGCCGGCCCGCCGGTGGTTGCTCTGGCGGAAAAGAGCACGGGGAGGATCTTCAATGCCACGGTGGGTGAAACTGTTGGGGATGAAGAAGTGGTCCTGATCCGGGCCAGCTTTGCAATCTTGCGCCGCGGGGATCAGGAGGTCAGGTTGGAACTGCCATAATGTTCTCCTCTGAGAAGTCTCTGCCTCAATTGCGAGAAAGGGTCTCTTCCGTTGCGGTTGCTGCTGGTTCCATCGATGCCGTTGCCGCCTCCGTAACGGCCTGCCCTTCCCGTTGCCGCTTTAGAGCCCTTGGCAACTTGTCCCAGCGATTGTGCACCCAGAGCCAGTGGTCTGGATAAGCCCGGATGTATCTTTCAAATACCGCCATCATCCGGGCGCAATTTTCTGTTAGATCCGCTTCCTTGCGGCCGGTATTGGACAGTTCCAGGGGCTTTTCGATGATTATCCGGTGCCGGTCCCCCTTTTCCCTGACAATAAATGCCGGGATCACCGGGGCGCCGGTCTTCATCCCAAAAGCAACGGGACCTGCCTGGGCCGAAACCATCTGGCCGAAGAAAGGAACGATCGCCTTCAGGCTTTCCCCATGCTGATCCGCCACCAAATAGAGCATTCCGTTTTGCCGGAGAAGCTTGAAGATCTTTTGGGTCCCGCCACTGTCGTTGTACAGAACGCCGTTTCCAAAGAGGGAGCGGCGCGACAGGAGAAACCGGTCAAAGGCCGCCTTGCTCTGTTGTTGCGCCAGAGCCACGCCCGGATGCCCCTTGATGGCCATGGCCGCCATCAGCAACTCCCAGTTGCCGAAGTGTGCGGTGAGGATGATCGCTCCCTTGCCAAGTTCTTTGGCCTTTTCCAGATGCTCAAGGCCCGTAACGGTCACCTTCCGGCCAAGGTTATGGCGGTTTAAGCGCGGAAGCCGGATGATTTCCACGATGGATTTCACAAGCAGCCGGAGATGTCCGAGAGCGATCTCTTCGATTGCGGCGTCATCATATTCCGGGAAGGCCACCCTTATGTTTCCCGGCACAAAGTCCTTATGCTTGGTCGAACGCACCAGGCGGTAAACGCCCCCGGCGAATCTTTCGGCGCACCATAGACCGGCCCGCTCCGGGAGAAGATTGAAGACGAAGACCAGCGTTGCCACAAGTCCCCTCAACAAAAGATCCTCAAATCTTTTACGCATCCTGTTTTCCCTGCTTCCAGAAAAGAGTTTTACTGCGATCGTATACCTTTAGAACCACCATATACCGTTGGAACCAAAAAAAGGCGACATCTTTACTATAGCGTCTTCTGGCGCCAAAAGCAAGGGATGATCCGGCGTGCGGGATGCCAAAAAGTGCTTGGAGAGGGCTTAGAAGTTCATAAAAAATGCTTAAGTGGGGCAGAAGCCCTTCCGATAGCAATCGTAAAAGCACCTGGTGGTGCGCTGAAGGAGGTGCAGATCGATGTTTGACATCAAGGCTAAGAAGGGCGACCCGAAGAAGGAGGCCCCGAAGAAGAAATAAGACCCCGAAAGAGATTGGGGTTGGTTTTTAAAATTTGCCATAGGGCACTTTCCGTGCGAAAGTGCCGTCTTTTTTGAGCAAGGAGGCGCGCGACATGGCCGTAAATATTTTCCGGGGCTCCCGTCCCCACGGAGGTGGTGGTATCTCCAGAAGCGGGGAGATATACCGGAGGGCGACGCTCATGGGGATTGTGGCCGTCACGATGGCTGCAACGGTTTTCCTCCTGGCGGGTTTGGCCCTGGCGCCTGTTCGGGCTCAGGAGCAGGACTGGCTAACGGAGCGCCGAGAACTGGAAACCATTGAAAAATCCGTGGAAGATTCTTTCGGCAAGAACGCCATGGGGATTTACCTGCCCGGTGAAGGGATCTTCTTCCAATATTCCGTGCCCGCCCCGGCCAATCCAAAGGAAGAGGCCCAGGAAAAGTCTGATTACCTGGCGTTGGTTCTCAAGAAGATCGGGCCATTGCCGTTTCTCGGAGAGCAGGAGAGGGTGATCGTTCAGGTCAGGCAAGGAAACACGCTCTGGCTTCGCGAGTTGCCGGTCTCCGTGGTGAAAGAGCTGGCAGGACGTTACCGGACCGATCTCTTCAACCGGTATTATACTTTTTACAAGAACGGGGAGGGTCCCGCCGATTCCATTCCAAACTGGCAAGGCCTCTGGCAGGAAGTTCTGATGGTGGAGGGAATCGTGCGCGATGCCTACGGGGAGGGTGTGGGCACAATCTTTGCGCCCGGATACGGAGTCCTCATCTCCTACCATGACCCCAACACGGATCCGGAAGTGGTGAGGCGTCACATGGCGACGATTGAATTTCTGCTGTCCAACCTGCAACAACTGACTCCGGAAAGCTGGATTGTGACCGAGGCCAGAACCCCGGAAGGGATCTGGCAGGCCAAGATCCGCTTGCGTACCATTCAAAAGGCGCGTTATGAAAAGCTTGCCCCGGAGGATCTCGCGGAGATCCACTGGCTGTTCAACGGCAGCCCTATTTAATTTTAGGGGATGAGGTCGCGGCTCCACTGGCCGCGCCGGAACTTTTCAGATCCTCGGGACGCCACATGGGGGTAAAAAGTTCGTTGGCTTCCGCCGCGCCGGTGATCAGGTGCGGCGTGATATAGATCACGAATTCGCTCTGGGTGTCCATGACCTGTGAGGTACGGAAGATCCAGCCCAAAAGTGGAAGGCTGCCCAGCAGTGGGACTTTGGACTCCATTCGTTGTTGGGTGTTTTGGATCAAGCCGCCAATGATTACGGTATTCCCTTCCTTGACGCGAATGGTGGTCTTGGCGCTGCGTTCATTGGTGGTTGGCAGGCCACTGGCCTGATTTGTTCCCACCGAGCTGCTAATCTTGGGCTCGATCTCCATGGTGATCTCCTGGGTTCCCGAGACCCATGGTTTCAGGTTCAGCGTGATCCCCGTGTCGATATCCCTGATAAGTGATTCGGATGAGGTAATGGTCTGGGTGGTCTGAGTTCCACCGGACCCTGTGGTATTGGGTTGAATCCGGGGGTCCCAGTAACGGCTCTTGGTGACTACCTGGAAGTTTGCCGCCTGCCCGTTTAAGGCTGAAATCTTTGGGTTGGCCAGGACCTTGGCCTTACCGGCTTGTATCAAGGCGTTGAGAGTTACCGTGAATGAGCTTAACGTGCCATTTTTCAGGTCAGAGGTGACTTTGGCAAGATCAACCCCTGCCAGGTCACTGACTTTAAAGGAGATGGTGCCGTTTTTATCGGGACGCAACGGCCCTCCCACATCGGTCTGATTGTTGCGCATGTATTCCACTACCAGCACGTCAAAGAGGATCTGGGGGTTTGGTTTATCGATGTTTTTCAGGTAGTTCCGGACGTTCTCGATGTAGGTGTTGTTGCCGGTGGCCACCACGGAGTTTTGTTCCTTGAGGACCAAAATGCCGTTTTTGTCGATGTTGGGCGGCAACAATTGCGGGACATCCTCGGCCTTGATGTGATCCAGGACGACGATCTCATTGCGCACCTGGGACGGCGCGTCCATGGCCGTGATAAAATTGCGGATCTGCCGGGTCATCTCCGGCGTGCCGGAGGCCACGACGGCGTTTTGATCCTTGAGGAGCTGGATGGTCTGGGGCGGGAAGTACTTGCTGGCCAGGGCCAAAATATCCTCGGCCTTGAGGTATTGTACCCGGACCACATCGGTGGTGAGCCGCTCGTTGGGGACGTCGATGGTCTGCAAGTACTCCTCCATCTGCTTGATGAATTCGGGGGATCCGGTGATCAGCACCGAATTTTGCTCCCGCATAAACCGGATGTTCTGGGAAGGGATGGACGACATGAGCATGCTGGGCAGAGTGTCGGCGGAGATGTACTTGAGCCGGAAGAGCTTTGAGTCGGCAAAATCAAAGGAGTCCGGCCGGGGGGTGGTGCCGTCGCCGATCAGATAGGTATTGCCCAGCCTTTTGAAGGAGAAGGTCGTGCCTTTCAACAGATATCCGATCGCTTCGTCCAGAGTAACATCGGTGACCTTCACGTTGTTGATCTGCGCCCGCACGTAGTTGTAGGCCACCAGGTTTACCTGCATTCGGTCGGCCAGTTCACGCAAAATAGTCGAGAGATCGACGCCGTAAGCCTCCACATCCAACTTCCCGTTCTCCCGCACAGTGATTGAAAAAGTGTTGCTTCCTCCGCCGCGCCGGACCAGGAATGCCCCGGGTTTTTCCACAATGGTGAAACCGTTGGCCTCAAAAAAAGTTTGTAAGCCGGATTTGAGCGGAACATTGGTGAGAGAGCCGCTCACCGGCCCGCGGGCGTCCTTGTCGGCGATGATGTTCAGGCCGCTCTGGGCGGAGAGAGTGCGGATCACCCCTTGCAGATCCGCGTCCTTCACCCGGATGGTGAGAAGGCCGTCACGCACCTGGATGGCCTCGATGCCGCTGGAAAGAGCCTGTGGGCCGTTGGTCACCAGGTAATAGCCGTCTTTTTCCGCCAGTCGCAGCCCGTTGCTCTCCACTATGGCCGCCAGAGCCTTGTCTACCGGCATATCCACCAGGGTAACGGAGATCCGCCCCACAACGGTTTTTTCCACGGAGATGTTGTACCCGGTCTGGGTCGTGATCTCCCGCATCAGGTCGCCGATCTCGGCATCGGTGGCGCGTACGCTCAGGCGGCGGCGTTGCTTCTGGTAGGTGACCGCATAAGGGGGAGTCCCGACGCGCGAGACCAGGTAGATCCCATCGTTCTTCTCCCATTTTAGATTTAGAGGCCGCAGGATTGCCGTGAGAATGTTTTCCAGGGTTAGATTTGACAGACGGATGGTTACCTTGCCGGATACCGTCTGATCCGCGACGATATTGGCGCCCGTGCGCAAGGATAGTTGTTGCAAGAGAAAAGGCAGATCGGTATCTTTGGCTTCCAGCGAGATAGCGTCGCCGGCCATGGAAATTTCGTAAGAGAGAGGTTCGGGGCTGCGGGTAACCTGGTAGATATAGCCATCCCTGGTGTATATGTAGCCATAAGAGTCCAAAAGCATCTTCAGCCCTTGCTCAAAAGTAACGTTCGTCAGGTGGATGGTGACCCGATCGCCAACCGTCGGGTCGGCGATAATATTCACGCCCTGCTGGGTGGCCAGAGCCCGCAAAACATCCCGGATGTCGGTATCCTTGAAGTCGATGGTCATTAACGGCCCGGAATCGGCAGGCCCGGCGGTCTTGGGCGGCGGGGGAGTCGCTTGAGGCTGAGGGGTTGCTGTGGCTGCTCTGGTGGCCTTTGACGGGTTTGACCCGGCGGCCAGGACAGGGGAGTGATCCCCGGCCAGGGCGACTGCTCCAAGATAAATCAGCAGTAATATTATGATAAAATCAGGGACGGTTCTGGTTGATCCCATCAGGTTTTGCTTTGGGCGGATTAGAGGCTTCCTGCCGTGAGGGTAGCGGATCACAACAAAAACTCCTTTTCCTTTTCACTTAACCTACAGTATTCGGCGAAGTACCAACAAAACCCTGCTGCTCCAGTTTCCCCCTGCCTTGGGATTCTCCCTATCCTGAAGAGTGCAGGGATATCCAAAAAATGCGGGGACGTCCAACATATTTTTCGCGGCGAATTCATAAAAATTAGTGTTTAGAAGAACAGAATTTTTTTGGATAATCTGGAAACCCTACTGCCGGGTAGTAAACCTTGAACAATTTGACAAAGGAGGAGTAATTTGTGGGTAGCGAGTTTTCGGAAGTTCTTGCGGCAACCGATATAACCAGCCTGTCAGAGTCCCAGCAGGCTGACGACGGGGCGGAAAACATGGCTGCAACAACATCAAGCCAGGCTGAAATTACACAAAATGTACCGGCGTCAGAAGAAAGCGATGGGTTGTCTCTCCTGAAAGAACAAGGCACGGTAAACGGGATATTTGAAAGCGGGAAGACCGATGTGTCCCGAACAGCGGTGTTACGCCGCTATTCGGAGGAAGAGGACAACCTGATCCTGGAGATGTGGTACGATAAGAGACTCCGGCCCGAACTCTCACAAAGGCTTCAGAGGCCGTTGGGGGGTCTGGCGTACAGATTTTATCAGATCCTTAAGGAAAGGGGCATGGATCCCTCACAGTACCGCCGGGAGATGAAGTCGCAAAAGGCTGGACACCGGGGCCGCCCATCAAAATTTTCTCCAAAGGTTGAAAGGCCGAAGATCGAGGGGCCATCCTTTTGGAATGCGCGGCTGGATATTAATCTCTGGAAATGGCGACGTTCCGGCGAGGATTGGGAGGCCATCGCCGCAAAGATTCCCGGCGCCACTCCCACATCTTGCCAGGAACGTTATGAGCTTTTGGTCAGCCGCAACCAGGGTCAGGGGCTTGCGGAAGAAAGGATGGTTATCTCCGGGGTTCAGGAAGATATTGCGGGTTCCGGCGCAACGGCCAAAGGATTGGAGGCGCCGCAAAGACTGTCCGCCAGATCAGATCAGGACATACTTACAGCGCTCAAGTATTTTCCGGACCGGGCGGCAGAGCTGGAGAACAGGATGCAACAGCTTGAGACGGAACTGAAAACCCTCAGGGAACAAAACGGCATCCGATTGAGTGACTTGATTGCCTCCCTGATGCGGGTGGACGACCTGCTTAATCAACGCGATCGGCTGGCCGGGGAAATGGAGGGCCTGCGCCGGGAAAACGAGAGGCTAAAGGCGCAATTGACAGAAGAGTTGCGAAAGATTGAGACGGAGCGTCAGGAACTCCAGCAGGTCTACCATGATCTGGATACCATGCTCAGCGATTTTATGAGGCTGAGTTCGGTGGATAAGCTTCGGGTACTGGGGGACTTTGCAGGGAGGCTGGAGATCACGGTTGATAAGTTTGGGAACGTGGTACGGACCCGGCGGCGGATCTAGACGGTTTTTA
>JBLNCV010000126.1:0-2740 GCA_050260975.1 Syntrophothermus sp.
CATATCCACCCCCGCAAGGGGGAGCGTGTAGTCACAATGATTTTCGCCCGGTAAATGAATGGGGTATAATTGCCATCGGCCTTTCAGGCATTTTTTGTTACTACTTACTGTTCAACGCCAGCTGGACAAATTCATCGGTGACGCGGTGATGGCGGTCTTTGGATCCCCCGTCCCCAGGGCCGATCACGCCCTGGATGCGGTGAAAGCGGCTTTGGCCATGCAGAAGGAGATCCGGCGGTTGCAGGAGGAACTGACCGCCGAAGGACGAGTGCCCATGCAGATCGGCGTCGGGATTCACACCGGGGAGGCGGTGGTGGGCAACGTCGGCTCCCAGACACGCACCGAGTACACGGCCATCGGCGATGCGGTGAATGTAGCGGCGAGGTTGGAGGGACAGGCCGGGCCGGGGCAGATCCTCATTTCCGAAACCACCTGGCGTTTGTTGCCGGCGGCTTTTGCGGACGGACTGCCTTTTGAACCGCTGGGCCCGGTGGCCGTCGAGGGCAAGGCCTTGCCGGTGAATGTCTATTCACTTCGGTAATAGGGAGGTTTCTGGTCTCCGCTGGTACGATCACAGAAATTTGTGATCTGGGACACAGAAAATCTTTCTTCATCGAATCAAGATCAAAGTAGGGATACCTTGCCATTGGGGCGATCTTTCGGCGGTGGGAAGAACACCGCCGGCAAGGTTTGGGAAGGTCAGGAAACAGCACCGTCAACAGCGGGAAACAAGGCCGACAGAGACGGTCGGAGGTGAAAACATGCAAAGCTTTGACCAGTGGTTCCGCGGCAGGTACGCGGGCAAGTACGGGCGGCGCGTGCTTATCGCGGTGGTTGTCCTGGGCGTAGCCCTGGCCCTGGCCGCCGGAGGGGCCACCATGTCGACTCTGTTTGCCTCGTCTGTTTCGCCGGCCTCCTCCGCCGGGCCGGCCCAGCCGTTCCTGCCCCTCCAGTTGGCCGGGTTGCCCCAGTCGGTCCAGCCGGCTTCGCCGGTCCAGTACGCTCAGGCTGTCCAGGCTGTCCAGTACGCTCAGGCTGCCCTGTCTGTCCTGGCTGCTCCAATTGAGGGGCCGGCGACGTTGCTCTTCGTAAACGGGGAGGTGGCGGTGGGGGAAGCGGCCTCCGGGGGCGGAGTGGCATGGAAACCTGCCGCCAGTGGCATACCGGTTCTGCCAGGTATGCGTATCCGAACTTCCGACGGTTACGCGGACCTGCTTCTGCCTGGCCGGAGTCTGATCCGGATTGCGCCCCATACCGAGCTGGTTTTGACCCGGGCGGAAATAATCGCGGCCGGTCAGACTTCAGACCAGACTTCCGCTCAGGCTTCAGACCAGGCTTCCAGTCAGACTTCCGCTCAGGCTTCCGCCCAGGCTTCCGGACAGACCCAGCCGCAAACCCCGGGCGGACGGGCAGTCACCCGGCTCTTCCTTTCCATAGGCAGGATCTGGGTTCATGTCATCAGGCAGATCAACTACCTGGTGGACTTTGAGGTGCAAACCCCTTCCGCGGTGGCCGGGGTGCGGGGCACGATCTTTTCGGTAATGGTGGCCTCCGACGGCTCCACGGTGGTTTCGGTCCAGAAAGGGCAGGTTGCGGTTTCCGCCGGAGGGGATAGCAGGATGATCAACCGGAGGGAAGAGATCCGGTCGAAAGCCGGGGCGCCTTTGAGGCACCTGCCGAAGTTTTCCGGGGAGGAGACCCGCGCCTGGAAAGAGCAGGAGGATTGGCTAAGTACCCAGGAAGAGCTGGACAAACAGGCTGAGAAGGAACAGAGGCTCCAAGAGAAAGGCAAAGCCGGGGATTCCGATGCGGCCAAGAAGGAACCGGACGAGAGTAAATCAGAGCACAAAGAGAGAGAAGACCCCGGGGACGGGGCTGATGACGGGCATGGCTGGAAGAGATCGGGTATCGACGGGAAAGGCGGGCATCCCGCTTTTGAGGGCGATGCACGGGAAGTAAGCCTGATTTCCGGCAGGTACCGGCACATGCAGGGTGTGAGAATAGCATGGTAGAGGCAGGAGAGATAAGTACGAATATCGACCGCCGGGATAACCAGCCCCGGGGAAACAGCCCGGACCGCCAGGACAACCTGGCTCTCCTGCGGGAGGTTCCCCTCTTTGCCGGGATGAACGACACGGAGTTCACCCGGCTTGCGGGAATTGCGCATGAGCGTCGCTATCCGAGGAACGCCGTCATCTTTTTTGCCGACGAGCCGGGGGACGCTCTTTTTGTGATTAAGGCCGGGAGCGTAAAAATCTACCTTTTGGCCGACGACGGGCGGGAGAAGACGCTGGCGATCTTCGGCAAGGGCGATTTTTTCGGGGAGATGGCGCTTCTGGACGAGAGGCCGCGCTCGGCGATCGCCGAAACCCTGGAGGACACGCATTTGTTGGTGGTGGACAAGGCTGATTTCAGCCGGCTTCTGGAATCCACGCCTGGGATGGCCTTGAAGATCATCCAGGTGCTCACGGAGCGCCTGCGGCAGGCCAATGCCCAGCTTGAGGGGCTGGCCTTCGCCGATGTACGCACTCGAGTTGCCGCCGCCTTGGCAAGGCTGGCGTCCGAACACGGGGTGGCGGTGGAGGGTGGCGTCAGAATCGGCCTCAAGCTTACCCACCAACAACTGGCCAATCTGGTGGGCACTTCAAGGGAGACGGTCACCCGCATCCTGTGCGAGCTTCAGGACGAAGGGGAACTGATCATGGACGGCAGGTATTTCATTTTAACCGGCAAGGGGGCT
>JBLNCV010000127.1:0-7438 GCA_050260975.1 Syntrophothermus sp.
CTGGGCCAACTCAGCCCCGAGGAGGCGGCCGGTCGCGGAACGGGCCTGGATCAGGCGGGGGTAGCCCGCAAGGCCGAAGTGATCCGCCGCGCGCTGGAGATCAATTCCCCGGACCCCGGCGACGCCGTCGACGTCCTCTCGAAGGTGGGCGGCCTGGAGATCGCCGGCCTGGCGGGATGCATCATCGGCGCCGCCGCCAACCGTGTTCCAATCGTGGTGGACGGGTTCATCTCCACGGCGGCGGCCCTCATCGCCGCCCGCATCGAACCGAAGACTACCGGCTACATGATCGCTTCTCATGTCTCTGAGGAGCAGGCCCACCGGAAGATGCTGGAGATCGTCGGCCTTGAGCCGATGCTGCGCATGAGGATGCGCCTCGGCGAAGGGACGGGCGCGGCTTTGGCCATGAACATCGTGGAGGCCGCCACGAAGATCATCGCGGAGATGGCCACCTTCGAGTCCGCGGGGGTGTCAAACCGGGAGTGAGCCTGAACCCCGATTAGAGCAATGCTATATTACCCTTCCTCCACTCCATAGAAGGTGTTGTACATAAAGTTACAACACCTTCTACGGTCCGGCAAGGTACAGTGATACCCCTCTATGGCGTTCCTGGGGTGGTGGCACTATGATCCTGCAACAAAGGATACCGGCGATCAATGTTGAATAACGCGCGACAGACGGGTAGCCATCTGCGCGGAGCTAAGCCTTCGAAAGGCTTAAAAGCGGTCCAGATGGGCCACATCGTTGATTACCGCCACCTCATGCTTCTCCACAAACTCGTCCCACCTGCTCACGCCTCCGCCCCATAGAAAGTTGACCTGGCTGATCCCGCCGGTGGAAAGCTCGAACCGCCATGCCGCCTCCGGCGGGCTGTCCAGGTAATGGCGGATGAGCGCCCGGAGCGGACCGCCGTGGGTCACCACCGCCACCGTCTCCCCCACGTGGTTTGCCGCGATGGTCCTCAGCGCCGTTACCGCCCGCGCTTCGACCTCGGCGTAGTTCTCCCCTCCCGGGGGCCGTACCTGAACGGGATCCGCCAGCCAGGCCAGGGCCAACTCCGGATACCGTTCCTGGATCTCGTTGAAAGTCAACCCTTCCCATTCGCCGAAATTCATCTCCCTGAGCCGCGCGTCAGCCCTAACTTCCAGAGGCTTCGGGAAGGCTGCGGCGATGATCTCCGCCGTTTCCAGCGCCCGCGGTAGATCGCTAGAATAAAGGACTCCAATGGAATAGGGCACATCAATGGCGTCACGGGCATCCATGGAACCCGAAGCATCCATGGCATGGCTAGCATCAGTGGAACCCGAAGCATCCATAGCATGGCGGGCATCCATAGAATTACGAGCATTGATGGCTCTGCCTGCCAGCCGCCTGGCCACCAGCCGGGCCTGGGCCCGTCCCCTTGCGCTGAGTTCCACCCCGCTGTGCCCCTGGTAGCGTCCTTCGTCATTCCAGCGCGTTTCCCCGTGGCGGATCAGCAGAACTTGCGTGACTGCCTCGTCTTTCAAGGCCGTTTCACCGCTTTCAAGATCATTTCACCGCCATTTCACGGGATTCTTTGTTCACGTAAAACCCGACCCTGCAAAGCGGCTCTCAACGTGCGCACCAGCACCTCATTCTCCCGGCGCGACCGCACCGTCACCCGGATGTAGCCCCGCCCCAGGCCTCTGAAGGAAACGCAATCCCGCACCAGTACGCCTTGTCGCGCCATCTCCCGCCAGAGCTGCGTGGAATTGAATCCGGAGCGGGAGATATCTACCAGAATGAAGTTTGCCGCGGGCGGAAAAGGCTCCAGCCCCTCGATCTCCCCCAGCGCCCGGAAGAGCCACTCCTTTTCCTCCTGGATCAGCCGCCGGGAAGCCTTTATATATTCAGCATCCACCACCGCCGCGCAGCCCGCCGCCTGCGCCAGTGAATTGACCGACCAGGGCGGCCGGGCGGCCTCCAGACCCTCCAGCACCTCGGGCGCCCCCACCAGCGCCCCGATGCGCAGCCCCGGAACGGCAAAAAGCTTGGTGAGGGAGGTGACCACCAGCAAATTCGGGTAGTCGGCGATATGCGCCATCATGCTCACGGCAACCCGCTCAGGCAGAAAATCCAGAAAAGCCTCATCCACCACCACGATCACGCCGCGGCCCCGGGCGGCGGCGGCTATCTTCATCAGTGTCTCTTTCGGAATCAGGCGGCCGGTCGGGTTGTTCGGCGTCGCTAAAAAGACCATCTTGATCCCCTGGTAGACCCGGGATGGCTTGATAAACCTGAGCACCTGATCCGCCCGGATTTCAAAACCCTGGCCTGGGTCAAGGGGCATGATCTCCACGCTTCCGCCGCCCGCCAGCACCGCCGCTTCGTATTCCGAAAAGGTGGGCGCGGGAATCAGCACCCTTTTACCCCTGGCCAGGGTCCCGAGCAGGAAGATGAGCTCCGCGGCGCCGTTTCCCACCATGATCATTCTGGGCGAAACGCCGTAGTAAGCCGCCAGGGCTTTTTTGAGCTCGTGGCATTCCGGGTCAGGGTAATGGACGACGGACTGCACGTTGTCGAGGATCGCCCGGATGACGCCCTCCGGCGGCCCCAGGGGGTTGATATTCGCGCTGAAATCCAGAATATCGCCCGGCTTAAGGCCGAATGTCTCCGCCGCCCGGCGGATGTTCCCCCCGTGCGTAAATTCACCTGCCATCTTTGCACCTCCCCGTCCAATCAGGCCCGCAAAAGAACCAGCGCCAGAAAGCCGCCAACCTCCGCCAACTCGTTGACCGCGCCAAAGGTGTCCCCCGTCATGCCACCGATCTTATTCGCAATCCACTTACTCGCCCCCAGGGTTAGAAGCAGCACCACTCCCGCGATGAGTAAACCCGTTCCGCGCAACAAGGCCGCCGCCAGAAGAAGCGCCGTGATGGAAGCAAGCACGACTTCCCTGGCGCCGATGTGCTCGGTGAACGCTTTTCCCAGGCCACCTTCCGCGCGGGCATAGGGATGGATCCGGGCCGCCAGGACCATCATCCACCGGCTAAGGACGGGAACCAGGATCAAAGCAGGCAATTTGACCGGGCCAAGTGAGTTGAGGAGAACAAACCTGGCCAGGATGTCCAGAACAATGCCCATCACCCCGAAAGAGCCCACGCGGCTGTCCCGCATAATCTCCAAAACCCGTTCCCGGGGTCGCCTGCTGAAAAGACCGTCGCAGGTGTCCGCCAGCCCGTCAATGTGGAGACCGCCGGTGAGCCAGATGAGGACGCTGATTGTGATTAAATCCGCGACGCTGGAGGGCAACGCCGCACCGGAGGGCGATATTGCGCCGGAAGGCGATATTGTGCCGAAAGGCAATGTCCATTCAGAAGGCAATGCCCGCGTCATAAGCCAGTTGGCCGCGGCAAGAATCGCCCCCAGGATCAGCCCCACCAGAGGAAACGTCCAGGACGCCTGGGCCATGCGCCGGCTATCCGCTTGCCCATCTGCCTCGGGCCAGGCCGGCAGAGGCAAGACCGTAAGAAACTGGGTGGAAAGCACCAGATCGTGAAAGGGGCGCAACATAACCACGATCGGACTCAAACCACCTCTGACGGGAACCTTGTTAGAATGCACCATAACCCTCCTCAACCCTCCTCACCCAAAACCTCCTCACCCAAAACCTCCTCACCCCAGAACCGCCCGCAGGAAAACACCAATGATCAGCACCAGAACCGATGTGGCGGCCATAAGAACCACCGCCTCCCTGATGCGCGGCGCCTCCAATGGTGCGGCGCCATCGCCAAGATACGGCCGGATGGATGGCACGCCGTGGTAATAATTCGTGCCGCCGAGCCTCACCCCCAGGGCCCCGGCGACGCCCGCCTCCATCAGGCCGCTGTTGGGGCTCGGGTGCTTTCGCCCGTCCCGCAGGATGGTCGTTGCTGTTCTCCGCCAGTTACGGTTGTAAAGCGCCGCCGCAAACACCAGCACGCCGGCGGTCAGCCGGGCCGGCAGGTAGTTGGCCAGGTCGTCGAACCTGGCGGCCGCCCAGCCGAAGTCCCGGTACTTTTCATTGCGATACCCCACCATGGAATCCAGGGTGTTGACCGCCCGGTAGGCCATGGCCAGGGGCGCGCCACCCACCAGCCCGTACAGCAGCGGGGCGGTGACCCCATCCACCGTATTCTCCGCCACAGTTTCCACCACGGCCCGCACCACTTCCTCCCGGGAAAGCCCTTGCGTATCCCGGCCCACAATCCAGGCGAGCTTCGCCCGGGACGCCTCCAGGTCGCCCCCGGCAAGAATTCGCGCGATCTCCAGCCCCGCGCCGGCCAGCCCCCGGACCGCAATGGTGGTGGACATCAGCCAAACGCTCAGAGCCGCCGCAAAACCCTCTCCAATCTTTGCCGCCAGCCAGAGAAAGGCCGCGGTGGCCAGGTAACTTGCCCCCACAATTGCGGCAACCAGAATGATCCCGGCGATCTTCTTTGTGCGGCGGCTACTCACACGGTTACCCGCCTTATTTAGACGGCCGCTTAAGTAAGGCTCCGTCACCTTCTCGAACCAGGTGATCCCTTTACCCATCAGCACCGTGGGGTGCGGCAACCACCGCGGGTCCCCCACCGCCAGGTCGACCAGAAAAGCCAGCGCCACCATTTCCCACACTGGAAACATTTGGTTGCCACCTCCCAAACATTAACTCCCAAACATTAATCCGCGGGGCGGTCCGGGGCGGCTGAGATACCGGCGATGCCGTAAAGCAGATCCATCCGGAGGTTTTCCCGCACGATCCGGGCCAATCTATCGAAGGCTTCCTCCCGGGCGGCCCTTAAATCCGGAGTCGCATCCTGGCCCAGCGGCTCCAGTCCCTTCTGTTTCCGCACCCGGTTGATCAGATTCAACCGGAAAGCATCGTTGTCAAACAAGCCGTGGAGATAGGTGCCGAAGACATTGCCCTCGGGGTTGACGCAGCCGTCCTGGTGGCTGGTTTTGCCGGCCTCCACCCAGAAAGCTGGAGAAACGCTGCCAGCCACCCGCGACTGCCCCATGTGGATCTCATAGCCCACCAGCCTGCCGTCCTCCATCCCCTCGAAGAACGGCCCCCGGCCGGCGACCCGCGCCGAAACCCGCCGGGTCAACTTTTCCTCCTCAAAGGTGGTGGAGATCGGGAGCAACCCGAGCCCTGCCACGCGGCCCCGGTTTGTTTCCATCCCGTATGGATCGGAGATCTCCATCCCCAGCATCTGGTATCCCCCGCAGATCCCGATCACTGGAAGGCCATGGGCGGCATGCTCCAAAATTGCCCCGGCCAGCCCGGTCTGGCGAAGATACTCCAGATCCTCAATGGTGTTCTTTGTCCCAGGAATGATCAACACATCCGGCCTTCCCAGATCCTGCAGCCTGCTTATATAGCGTAGCCGGACGCCTGGCATCCTGGCCAACGGGTCAAAGTCGGTGAAATTGGAGATGCGGGGCAGCCTGATTACGGCCACGTCCACCTGGCTCACAGCTACCTCCACCTGATCGCGGGGGATGTCAACTCGATCACCGGCCGCGCCAACCTGTGCACCGGTGAACGCCTCCGGCGGCAATGCCCCCGGCGCCGAGGCGGGCAGTGAGACCGAATCCTCCTCGTCGACGCCAAGATCGTCGATGTACGGGATCACCCCCAGCACCGGCTTTCCGGTATAGTTCTCCAGAAAGGTGAGCGCGGGCTCCAGCAACTTGATATCTCCACGAAATTTGTTTAAAATAAGCCCTTTGACTCTTTCCCTCTCATCGTCCTCCAGCAATTGCAACGTGCCCACCAGCGCCGCCAGCGCTCCGCCCCGGTCGATGTCCGCCACGAGCAAAACCGGGGCGTCCGCCTGCCGCGCCACCCTCATGTTCACGATGTCGCCTTCTTTGAGGTTAATCTCGGCCGGGCTGCCGGCCCCCTCGATCACTATCACGTCGTACCGCCCTTTGAGGCGCTCCAGCGCCCCGGTGACCGCGCGCCATCCTTCGGTTCTGGCAAACTTTCTGCCGTATTCCCCAGCGCTCAGGTTGGCCACCGGTTTGCCCAGGACGACGACCTGCGCCTCCATGTCCCGGGAGGGTTTAATCAGGATGGGATTCATATCGACGGTTACGTCCACCCCCGCCGCCTCCGCCTGAAAGGCCTGCGCGCGGCCGATTTCGCCGCCGTCAGCCGTCACATAGGAGTTTAGAGCCATATTTTGAGCCTTAAAAGGCGCGACCCGCAGCCCCGCCCGCCGGAAGATCCGGCAAAGCGCCGCCACCAGAACGCTCTTTCCCACATGGGATGAGGTCCCCTGGATCATGATAGTCTTGGCCAATGCCACGTCCTCACCTCCAGTTTAACTGAATGCGTAGATTTAAATTTAATGCCTCTAGAGAAGCCCTTGTTCTTTGCTAAGGGCCTTGATGTCCACCGGAATCCCGGCCAAAAGCGCGTATACTTCGTCCGCGGCCCCGGCCAGCAACTGATTCGCCCGGCCGGCCAGATCTCTGAAGAGCCTTCCCAGCGGGTAATCCGGAACCACTCCGGCCCCCACTTCGTTGGAAACCACAATCACGGCCGCACGGGACGCCAATGCGTTCTTCACCAGAAGGTCCACCTCCGCCAGAACGGTGTCCTCAATCTCTTCAGCGGTGCTGGAATCGACAACCTCTGCCGTCTCAAGGCCCGGGCGGGCGTGGAACTGCTTCAAAAGCAAATTTGAAATATAAATCGTCAAACAGTCAAGCAAAAGCACCTGCGAATCGCGGCCCTCCCGCCCCACAGCTGCCGCCGCGTCCAGCGCGCATTCCACCGTGGTCCAGCTTTGAGGCCGGCGCAGCCTGTGCAGCCTGACCCGCTCCTCCATCTCCTGGTCCATAACCTGCGCGGTCGCCAGGTAAGCGACCTTTGGAACTGGTTGTGATGCTCGCGGCAGAGTGGACTTTGCCACATGCTTAACGGCCAGTTTGGCCGCCAATTCTTCCGCGAAGCGGCTCTTTCCGCTCCGCACGCCACCCAGGACCAGGATGAGCCTCCCCTCCCGGTTGTTCTTCGCCATTTTGCCCTCCTCCATGCCGGCCCTTCGCCCCCAAAAGATCTTTCCCTGCAAAAGTCTTTGCCAAATAAAAAACCCCCGGCCTTGAGCTGAGGGGTGGGTCTTTAAATGGAGCGCTGGAATGGCGGGTCCCGATTGCCCGGTACAACCGCCTCCTATCCATTCACCCGTCCCCTTTTCCTCGAAGGTTTCTTGGTGAATACGACCGGGCAGGTTTCCTGGCTACCGGATCATCACGTTCCTGCGCCTTCCCCGCGCCATTTTCATTCAAAGGCAGAGTGGCATTTAGCAGGGCGTTCCCCGGATACAGTGGCGGGACCGCGGGCATGCGACCATCAATCGTCCCAATTATTGTGTGGCTAATGCCATGTCGCTGCCTCTTCCCTATTATCCCCGGCGTGCGGCTAACTATCACACGCCGGAGCACC